>JBIOJB010000001.1:0-83692 GCA_044450465.1 Candidatus Dormibacterales bacterium
CCCCCGCCTCCTCCGCCGCCACCACTGCCCGCGTTTGGAGTCCCTACCGCCGAGTCGGCTCCGTTCGGGGCGCCACCGGAAGCACCGCCCCCTCCGCCGCCGTCCGACTCGGTCTGGACGCCGTCAAGCGGGCCGCCCGACCAGGTATGGACCCCAGGTCCGCCGCAGTACGCTCCGGCGGAGCAGCTCGAGGTGATCGAGTCCGAGCCTCAGTCACCGAGCCCCGGCCCCTCTTACGACATGCCGTCCGAGCCTGCGCCGGCAGCTCTGGCCGGGGCAGGCTGGTCGATCGTCGCGCCGGATACGAAGCCCGATTCCATCGTCTCGGCTCCTGAGCCTCGCAAGAAGGAAAAGCGCCGTGAGCCGAATCTCACCGAGTCATGGCTGCTCGCCACAGGCGATCCGAACACCGCAGAATCGGAAGAGCCGGCTGAAACTCAGAACGTCACGCGAGCGGTCGCGCAGTACCTGATCCTGGTGGTCGGCCTGATCGCGGTGCTCGTCGGCGTGCTGGTGATGGTCGCCAACTCACACGGAGCTTAGAATCACGCCGGCCAGGTCCCTGCCCCCATCTTTCATCACGGTGTCGCACACGATCGTTCGATAGCCCAGACGTTCGATTGGTTTCGAAAGCTCCCGGTCGCGCTGGTCGAGCACGAAGACGGATGCCGATGCGATGTACATGCGGGCGACTTCGACGGGCGTTGCGGGATGCCCCATCGCCACCATCATGTCGACCGTTGGGCCTTTCAACGAAGCACCTCCAACGATTGGGGTCACCGCGACCGTGCGCTCCTTTGGCAATACTGACGCGACCAGCCGCAGGATCGGCGCGACGGAGATCAGCGGATTGGACGGGCCGATGATGACCAGGTCTGCGCCAGCCAGAGCGGCCAAGACCTCAGATGAGGGCTGAGCCGCGTCCAGTCCCTCGAACTCGATGCGCTCGAGCTTCGGCCCGAGCCTCTCTCGCACGAAGTACTCCTGAAACGAAAGCGGCCCACCGTCGGTCAGAAAGCGCGTCCTGACCGGCTCGTCGGTCATGGGCAGCACCTGGGCCGTGATGCCGTGCCGGCGGCATAGCTCCAGCGTCGCCTGCGTCAGCGACAGACCGCTGCGGAGAAGACTGTTGCGGGTCAGATGGGTTGCGAAATCCCTGTCACCGAGCCGAAACCAGCTGTCACCGCCGGCTCGCGCCACCGCGTCGAGGACATTGAAGGTGTCGTCCTTCTGGCCGTACCCCGCCGCGCCGTTGAAGATTCCGGCCAACCGGTAGATGGTCGCGTCGACGTCCGGGCATACCAGCAAGCCGAAGAACTCATCGTCGTCGGCGGTGTTGGCGACGACCGTGAGCCGAGCCTCGGGAGAAGCAGAGCTGATGCCCGCGGCAAGCAAAGCGCCCCCGGTTCCTCCGGCGAGTACGACTACGTTCAGCGGAACAGGTCCTCACTCGCGGGCCGGATCAGATCTCGTCCCGTGCCGCTGGCTGAAGCCACGAATCCCCGCGCGATCACCACCGGTGTGCGTCCGGTCTTGCCCATCACGAGACCTGCGGCTGCGGCAAGCTCGTCCGCCACCGCGATGACGGTGGCATGCAGTCGCTTGCCCGCGTCATCGACCGTGCCGCGGAGATCGAGAACCGCCTCCAGGCCGGCCACGCCCAGGGCCACGTTGACTATGCCCTGGCGCCAGGGCCTGCCGAACGTGTCCGCAACGATCACGCCCACGTCGGCGCCGGAGCGACGACGCAGCTCCGACCGCAGGCGTGAAGCGCTCGCATCGGGATCGAGCGGGAGCAGGCTGACCGTCTCGCTGCCGAGGACGTTTGATTGATCCACGCCTCCATTCGCGCAAACGAAGCCATGCCGGGTCTCAGTGATGAGGACCCGCTCGGAACGCAGCACCCTGACGCTCTCGTCCAGCACGACCTGGACCATTCGCGGGTCGGGTTTGGCGACAAGACGCGAGGCGATCTCCACGGCTTCCTCGCTTGCTGTGACCGATACAAGCTCTACGAGCCGACCCTCGGACTTGGAAACGACCTTCTGCGCGACCACGACCACATCGCCTGGCTCGAGACTGGCGCGAGCGGCGATCAGACCGCCGAGATCGTCACCAGGCCGCACCTCGGGAAGGCCGTCGACGCTGAGAAGCTCGAGGCGCCTCACACCGCGTGGCGCAGCCGGTCGAGGTCGTCAGGTTCGTCGAGGTCGAGGGCCATGGCGTCAGAGTGGTGGATCACGAAACCGACCCCTCGACTCTCCGCCTCGTGGCGAAACCCTGCCAGCGAGTCATCGCCGAAGTGAAGGCCGAGCGCCGCGGGCGGACGCAGATAGAGCGCGTTGGTTCCGCCGCGCCCAACGGCCGGAACCGCCACCGCGACAGGCTCACTTGAACGGGCGGCGACGGACAGCAGCTCGCGGACGGAATCCGGCGTCACCAGAGGCAGGTCGCTCGACAGCACCAACACCGCCTCAGCTCCGGCCGCAAGCGCGTGGTCAATGCCCCGGCGCGCGGCCACGTTCTGCCCTTCCTGCCGTGGCTCGACAAGGACTTCGGCGCCCGACGCGCGCGCGGCCGACGCCGCTTCCACCCCGCCTGCAACGGCCAGCACGTGGTCACCGGCAGAAGCCGCGGCCAAGGCGAGGCGCGCGTTCTTCAGCGCAAGTGCCCTGCGTGACCTCGGATCAAGAGCCGGCGTCAGGCGTTGCTTCGCCGTGCCGAAGTCCTTGATGAGGACGATCACCCAGGTCAAGCCCATCAGTGTCCTGCACCTGAGGTTAGTGAGCAAAGTCGCGGCACCGCCGGTCGGTGCCAAGGCAGGGGTGGCGCGACGAGGAATGCGTCGATGGACGCCTGACGAGAAGCGCCGGGCCCCCTAACGAAGGCATCAGGGCTGCAAGCCCCCGACTGACGGGGCCGATGAATTTGCCACGAATTTCTGGTGCAGGACACTAGCCCCACCCTTTGCGGATTCGAGGAAGGATCTGCGATCCGTACAGCTCAAGAAAGCGCACCTGGTCGTCGCCTGGGTGGTGGAACACCAGGTGATTGAAGCCCAGATCGAGGTACGGACGGAGTTGCTCGATGTGCTCTTCAGGATCGTTTGAGACCAGCCAGCGCAGGTGGGCTATGTCCTCGACGCCACGAGCGAGCCGCTCCATCTCGCGAGGATCGCCCACACCGGTCTTTGCCTCAGCAGGCAGCGCCAGCGCGGCCCATATCTTGGTGTCCTCCAGAGCCTTCGCACGGTCGGTGTCGTACGACACTTTGATCTCGATCATCTTGTCCAGGTCCGCCACGTCGCGCCCCGCTTCTTTGGCGCCGCCGGCGAACGAGGGGAGCAACTGCTCGGCGTAGAGCTCCATTCCCTTGCCTGAGGTGCAGATGAGGCCGTCAGCCACCCTGCCGGCGAACTTCGCCACCTGTGGCCCTCCGGCACTCACATAGAGGGGAACCGGCTGCGCCGGCCGGTCGTAAATGGTGGCGTTGCGAGTGTGAAAGTACTCGCCATCGAAGGTGACGGATTCCTCCGCGTACAGGCGCTTGATGAGCGCCACCGCCTCACGGAGACGGGCGAACCGTTCCCTGTTGTCGGGCCACGGGATGCCGAGCGCGCCCTCGTTGAGATGTTCGCCAGAACCGACGCCGAGGATCATGCGACCTGGATTCAGTGACGCGAGCGTGCCGAAGGCCTGGGCCACGATGGCGGGGTGATAGCGAAGCGTGGGCGTCGCAACCGACGTGCCGAGGACCACGCGACTGGTTCGCTCGCCTGCCGCTCCAAGCCAGGCGAACGCAAACGGCGCGTGACCGTCTGAATGGCGCCACGGCTGGAAGTGATCGCTGACGAAAACGCTGTCGAATCCGCTGGCCTCGGCGGCGAGCGCGAAATCGAGGAGCTTGCGCGGGCCGAACTGCTCGGCGGACGCCTTGTAACCAAGCCGCAGCCTGGGAGTAGCCATTCTCAGCCGCGCTTGGTGTAACGCTTCCAACTGAACGCGACGCCTCCGGCGGCGGCGGCGACGACCACGACCCCCAGCGCGATGAGGCTATGCTCGTCGAGGCTGCCCAACGCACCGGCGGTCATGACCACGAACATTCCCACGGCCAGGAGCATCATCAAGACCAAAGTGATGGCGCGGTGGATCTTCACTATCGCCACCTTCCCCCGGCGAACACCGGGTTAGCTTACCGGCCGTGGATCGACCGATGGCTTGGGTCGTGAGGCTCCCGTCCGTGACTTCCACGCAGGACGTTGCACGCGATCTGCCCATCGGTTTCGCAGTGATCGCCGATCATCAGAGCGCGGGCCGAGGACGCCTGGACCACCGATGGGACTCACCCGCCGGCACCTCCCTTCTGGTCTCCTTCGTGCTCCACCCCAACCCGCTTCTCAGTCTCGCCGCGGGCGTGGCCGCCGCTCAGGCTTGCGGACCGGAAGTCCGCCTGAAGTGGCCCAACGACCTCCTCCTGGGCGGATGCAAGCTTGGCGGCATCCTCGTGGAGGCGACTCCCGAGAAGGCGGTGTGCGGCATCGGCATCAATCTCGACTGGGCGCCGGTGGGAGGGGCCGCCCTGCACGAGCCACGCGAAGAGGTCTTCATGCGACTCGCTGCAGAGATCGAACACTGGAGCTCGGCCCAGCCGAGCGCTGTGCTCGACGGCTGGAGGCGTCTGTCGGACACCCTGGGCCGGCGGGTCCGGGTTCAGCTGCCGGACCGAGTGATCGAGGGCATCGCGCAGGAACTCGGTACCCGAGGCGAGCTCATCGTGGACGGAATCCCCATCGCCGCGGGGAGCGTCACGCACCTACCAGCCTGACGAGCTCGGGCAGGATCGTGCCGGACTGTCCCCGCACGACCGCATCTGCGACCGAGTCGAGCGGGGTGGGCTCGGCGTTGACCACGATGAGCCTGGCTCCCGACCTAATCGCAATGATCGGGATCTCAGCGGCCGGGTAAACGACCAGCGATGAGCCGACCACCAGCATCACATCCGCGTCGCGTGCAAGCTCGATCGCCTGACGTATCGCTTCGAGCGGCAGAGCCTCGCCGAACAGCACGACCGCCGGCTTGAGACGAGCACCACCGCACTGGCGGCACCGAGGCGGCATCTCTGAATCCAACCTCGTCTGGACTTCGGAGCGGAGCTCACGTGCGTCGCAATCGAGGCAGGTCACGGTGCGGCCAGAGCCATGGAGCTCGATGACCCGTCTGCTGCCCGAGTCCTGGTGGAGCCCGTCCGTGTTCTGGGTGACGACCGCCGACAGGTGCCCCGCGGCTTCGAGCCGGGCAAGCGCCGTGTGGCCCGCATTCGGCGTGGCGGCCATCACCACGCGGCCTCGTTCTTTCGCGACAGCCCAGTACGCACCTGGGTCGGCCAGGAAGTAGCCGATCGACGCCACCTTGACCGGGTCGACCTTTGTCCAGAGACCGTGGTGCCCTCGGAATGCGGGGATGCCGCTCTCTACCGAGACGCCGGCACCGGTCAACGCGACGCCTCGACTCGCAGAGGCGATCAGCTCCGCAGCAATTTGCAGTGTCACCTGGCCCGCGAATCCATGCCGGGTATGTTAGGAACGTGATCCGATCGGCCCTGCGCTCGCGAACGCTGCCGATCTACGTCGCTTCGGGTGCCACCTTCGCGGCGCTCGCGGCGCGCGGCCTGACCGTCCCGCTGTACGCACATGACCTCGGTGCCTCCCGTTTCGAGGTGGGAGCGCTCTTCTCGGTATCGACGCTGGCCGCGGCGGCCCTTTCGCTGCCGGCCGGGCTGCTGGTCGACCGCTATGGCCCGCGCACCCTGCTCGGGCTGTCCTTCGCCCTCTCCGCGGCATCCCAGCTTGCCATTGCGTTCACGCCAAGCGTGGGCCCACTTTTCATCTGGCAGGTGGTTGGGGGCCTCGCCGGCGGGGCGCAGCAGGCAGCCCTCTTCAGCGCGGTGACCGAATCAGTGCCCGGCGGACGTCTCGGGCGAGCCATGGGCTGGCTCACCTTCTCCATGCAGACCGGCTTTTTCGTCGGACCGACCATCGCGGGCCTGGCCCTCCGGTGGATCGATGTGCGGACAGACATCGCGGTGACGACGGCGATCCTGGTCGTGACGATCCCGGGCGTGATCGCGGCCAGCGGCACGCGCCAGAGCTCCGGCCACGGGTTCTCGCTCAGGGGACCCCTGCGGTCGCTTGTCACTCAACGCTCGTTCGTTCCCGTGACGATCGGCCTGGTGGCTGCGACACTGACCTGGGGAACACTGGGCGCTTTCCTTCCGGTGTTCGCGAAAGAATCGCTCGGTCTTCCGAGCTCGCAGATCGGTTACCTGCTCGCGCTTCAGGCCGTCGCCAACGGCCTGTCTCGTCCGCCGAGCGGCCGGATGGTCGATCGCGCCCGCCACCGCTGGCCGATCGTCTTCACCGGCGTGATGGGCTGGTCCATCGCCTCGGTCGTGCTCGTGCACGTCTCTGGATTCGTCGGTCCGGCTGCCGTGCTGGTGCTCGGAACCCCGTTCATGGCGGCCGCCTTTGTCGCGATGGGCGTGGTCTTCGGAGACCTTTCAGCCGCGTCGACGCGCGGCGTGACGATGGGGATGTGCGGAACGATCCTTTTCCTGGGACTCTCCGCCGGACCGCTGATCTTCGGGCCGGTGGTGCAGAGCTCCGGCTACGCAGCCGGCTTCACGGCGTGCGCCGTGACCGCGGCTTTCCTTGCGGTCGTGATGGCGGCGTTCCACGCGGAGCCATTAAGGCGCCGCGGCGCGGTGCCCCTGCCGCCTGCTGCGCCAGGAACTTGACGTATTCGTCCAGCACTGCGTGGTGGCTGGGGAAAGCAAGGGCGGGCAGAGCATCGACTGGAAAAACTCCGACTTCGAGCATTTCGTCTCCGGCCTGCGGCGAGGACCCGGCCGCGAGGCGGCCTCGATACGCGATTCCGACCATGCTCGACGCGTCGGTCTTTGCGATGTGGAAGACACCCAGCAGAGCGGTCAGCTCGACCTCGGCTCGAATCTCCTCCAGGCATTCGCGGACGGCGGCGGCTGCGGGATCCTCATCTGCGTTGACGAAACCCCCGGGAAGACACCAAAGGCCGTAGCCGGGCTCGATGGCCCGCCGGCCGAGTACGACTCCCTCACCGCTTTCGACGACGACCGCCGTCGCGACCTTCGGGTCGTGCCACAGAATGAAGCTGTCACGAGGGCAGCCTTCCACCTCGCGCCCGTCCACCATCCTCGGCACGAGCTCGGTTCCGCAATTGACGCAGAAATGAGCCACCAGCTACCGTCCGCACGAACTCTACGCAGGCTTCCGCTCCGACACAGGCTTCAGCTCGGCGATCCGGACCTGGTTCCGGCCGCTCTGCTTGGCGGAGTAAAGCGCCTGGTCGGCCTTCTCGAGCAGGGTGGTGAACATGTCCGGGTCGTTGGTTGCCGCGACGCCGATGCTGATCGTGAACCTCACGCCGCCCGCAAAGGTGGTCTCCTCAACCCTGGAGCGAATGCGCTCGGCCAGCGCTTGGGCGCCGGCGACCTCGGTCTCGTGCATGACGATCGCGAACTCTTCCCCACCGTACCTTGCGCAAACGTCGGATTCCCTGACCTCGGCGTTGAATACGGCGGCCAGCTCGGCGAGCACGGCGTCTCCGTTCAGGTGGCCGAACGTGTCGTTGACCCACTTGAACCGGTCGAGGTCGAGCATCAGGAAGGCGATCCACTCGTGATGACGGCGTGCACGCTGCATCGTCTGCAGGAATCTCTGGGCCAGCGCGCGTCGGTTCGGCAGCCTGGTCAGCTCGTCGGTCAGCGCGTTGTCCTCGTGGGCCTTGAACAGCTGGGCGTGGCTAATGGCGATGGCCGTTTGAGACGCGACACCGTTGAGCAGATCCTTCTGGTCATCGGTCAGCTCGCGCCACGCGCTCAAGTAGAGCTCCATAGCTCCCACGAGATGGGCGGAGTGATGGATCGGAACCACGAGCGCATAGGGCGGGTGGCTGCCGTCCTCCAGAGCGGGCGACGACTTCGAGTCGAGCCTCACCACAAGAGGACGCATCGCGACGACCGCGGATCGCACCGGGTCCTCGTCCAGTGGTCGGGTGGATCCGCGCGCACGCTCCTTGATCTTGTACCAGGCCTCTCGGTGCATATCGACCGCGCCCGGCTTCACGAGGTACATGGCGCCGGCCACCGCGCCCATGATCTCGCCGGCCTGGGTGAGGGCCACGTCGAGGACCTCGGTCAGGGCGAGCTTGGAGTTGACCGCCAGCGCCATCTGCAGCAACAGGCCTTCACGCGCCCTGGCGCCGCTTTCTTCCTCCAGTGCTGCCGACAGCTCTCGCGCGGTACCGCGAAGGCGCATCAGAGCAAAGGTGAGGAGCAGCAACGCCACCACGACCAGGGCGGATGTGATCAGCAGTACGGCGTACGGGTCCAATGACCACCCTCCTGAGTCCCGGGAGTCTAAGCAAAGGTTAGACGCGTAAAGGTCCGATGAGCCCCTCTTAACCTCGCCTTAAGTCGGAATTGGCCCTCGGAAGCTATACTCGGGCCGATCTGGAGCCGCTTTCTTACGACGACCTCCCTCTAGGCGGCGAGTGGAAGACCCGCCGCCGCACCGTCTCTGAGTCGGATATCGCCCTGTTTGCCGGCGTTGCGGGCGACTTCTCACCACTGACGATTGAAACCAGTCACGGCTCGCCCAAGTCGGCGCCGCCCGCGCTGCTCCTGGCCATGGCGATCGGGCTTGGGACGATGGACATGCCCGTGCCCTGGGTTGCGGAGTGGGAGTGGTTCAACTGGAGGTTCCCGCGCGCCGTCCACGCCGGAGACACCATCTACGCGCGCTGGACTTTGACTCAGAAGCGCCCGCCCGCCCGGGATGCGTCCAGCTCGATCGTGGTGTGGCGCGTCGACGTCCACACGGCTGACGGCGCCTTGTGCGCGGAGGGGGAGGTCGGCGCCAAGGTGCGGCGCAAGACGGCCGCCGCCAGACCGCACTCTGCCGAGGCGACGGCCGGCGCCACAACAGCGTCCGGCGCCCCACGACGGCGACGGCGACGGCGCGCCGGCTCCAACGGACAGGGCACCGAGAGCGCTCCCGCAGTCGCAGTCGGCGCCGCCCCCGCCAAGCCGGTCAAGGCGGCGGCTCAAGGCACGGCCGCACCCAAACGCCGCCGCCGGCGCCGAGCTCCCGCGGCGAGCGGCGACCGAGCGGCCGACACCGCGACTGTCACGCAGCCACCGGCCACCCCGGCGATGGACGGCGGCGCCTAGACGATCCGTAGCCGAAGGGCTAGACGGGGACCTCCAGAGCCTCCAGGTATTCGACCACCCTGCGCGTCAGCTGCGTTGGCGTGGACGCACCGCTCGTGACACCGACTCGCCTCGCCCCCACGAACCACGAGAGATCGATGTCCTCGAGATTGTCGACGAGGTATGCGGGCTTGTGGCCGAGGTTCTTCACCACCTCGACGAGCCGCAGCGAGTTGGACGAGCGCGGGCTCCCGACCACTATCACCAGGTCGACCTGCGACGCGGCCTCGACCGCGGCCTCCTGCCTCTCCTGAGTGGCGCGGCAGATCTCGTTGTGCACCTCGGCTCGCGGATACCGAGCTTTGACGCGGCCGATGAGGTCCTCGGTGTCCCAGACCGAGAGCGTCGTCTGACAGGTCACCGCGATGCGGTCGCCGGTCAGATCGAGCGCCTCGATGTCCTCGGGATCCTGGACGAGGTGTACCTTGCCGGGCGCCTCGCCGATCACGCCCTCGGGTTCGGGATGACCCTTGCGCCCGATGTAAACGACGTCGTAGCCCTTGCGCGCCAGGTCGGCCACGAGGTCATGCGTGCGGACGACGTCCGAGCACGTCGCGTCAACCGGCCGCAGGCCAAGCTCGACGGCCCGGCGCTTCACCTCTGGTGACACGCCGTGCGCGGTAAAGATCACGGTGCCCTCTTTGATGAGCTCGAGGCCGGCCAGCCTGTCGGGCTGATCCACGAGTGCTATGCCCTGCTGCTGCAGGTCGTCGGTCGCGTGGGTGTTGTGCACCAGCATCCCGAGCATGTGCACTGGCCCGGCCGTCTCTTCGCGCACTCGCTTGGCGATGCGGAACGCGTCGACCACCCCGTGGCAGTAGCCGCGCGGCGTGATCTTGAGGACCTCCATCTCAGTTCGAGTTTACGTGAGACTCTGGTCCGGTCCTGCTCTAGCTGATCCCCGCGAATACGTCCGTCTCGGGCAGCTCGGACCCAGGCTTACCCCGTGCGAGCTGGAAGTACTCGGTGCCGAAGGCCAGCCGGTAGATCTGGTCCGCCATGGTGGCGAACCATGAGTTGGGATCGTTCTGGGAAACGTGCGCGGCAAACGCTGCACGCTTGCGATCGACGTAGTCGCTCGCGTCCACCCGAGTGGTGACCAGCTCGTCTGGAGTGCCGGCAATCCGCATGTTCTCGTTCTGCCGCTGAGCCTCCTCGGGCATCTGCTGCATGAACGCCTCCATCATCGATCGGGGGATCGCCGTGTAGTAGAGCTTGCGTACGGGCGATCCCTCGGCCGCGACAAGGTCGAGCGCGGCGTTGGTGACGTGGTGGGCCTTGATGTGGTCTGGATGCCCGTAGACGCCATCCTCGGCATAGGTGATGACGACGTCCGGCCGCTCCTCGCGGATGACGGCCGCCACCTTCTCGGCCGCCTCGGCCCGCGCCGCTTGATGAAACGATTTCGGGTCGGCGTTGTCGGCGGTACCGACCATCCCTGAGTCGCGGTAGCCCAGGACCACCATTCGGTCCACGCCCAAAATCGCGGCCGCGGTTTCGAGCTCCTTCGTCCGGATCTCGCCCAGCCGGGGCCGTGCGGCCGCCTCGTCCATGTTGTAGATCTCGCCCACCTCACCCCTTGTGGCGGTCACGAGCACCACGCGGTGGCCGTCCGCCTTCGCCTTCATCATCACCCCGCCCGATGAGATGGCTTCGTCGTCGGGGTGCGCGTGGACAAGCAGAAGGGTCCCCATCGATCAGACCTGTAACGCGTCCGCGAGTTGCTTAATTCCGCCGTGGCCGGGTCCAGGAATGGTGCGGTCCGCGGCTGCGACCACCTCCGACGGCGCGCCTTCGATGGCCACCCCCAAACCGGCCCAGGCGATCATCGAGACGTCGTTGCGACCATCGCCGACGGCGACAGTCTCTTCGGGGGTCAGGCCCAACTGGTCGCAGACAAAAGCCAGCGCGGCCGCCTTGTCGGAGCCTGCGTTCGTGAACTCGAGATAGGTCGGCACGGACGTGGCCACGTTCAACCTACCCTTCCAGCGCACGCGAGCTTCCGGCAGGATCCGCTCCAGAGTCGCGGCGGTCGACACGATGACGAGCTTGGGCGTCGTCGGGCCTATCGCCGCGTCCAGGTCGCCGACGACGTGGATCTCCATGCCGGCGTGATTCGCATACTCGTGCGCCTCGGGTCGGTCGCGCTCGACGATCAGCTGGTCGTCGCGATAGGCCTGGACGTGAAGGCCCCGCTCGCGCGCATATTCGATCACCTCGACGGCCAGGGCGTGCGGCACCCCGTGGTCGAGCAGCACTCCGCCGTCCGGCGATCTGACCTCAGCCCCCTGGTAGCAGACGATCGGCCCGTCAAGCGACAGGCGCCCGAGCCAGGGGAGCGCGCCCGGAAACGGCCGCCCCGTGCAGACGACCACCTTCACGCCCGCCTTGCGAATCCGGGTCAGCGCCGCGACGTCGCTGGGATCGAGGTTCAGCTTGAGGTCGAGAATCGTCCCGTCGAGGTCCAGCGCCAGGAGCTTGTAGCGACCGGCCCGGGCAGGCCCTATCGCGAGAACACCCCCGGGTTCACCAGATTGGGCGGACGCCCGCCGCGCACCGCCGTCGCCATGTTCCGAGCCGCCATCGCCGACATCTCCGAGCGGGTGCGCACAGTGGCGCTCGCGATGTGAGGCGCGAGAACGACGTTCGGCAGCTGGATCAGTCCAGGGTGCACCGCCGGCTCGCGCTCGAAGACATCGAGCCCGGCACCAGCGATCTTGCGAGCATTAAGAGCTTCGACCAGAGCAGCCTCGTCGATGACCGGTCCGCGAGACGTGTTGACGAGGATCGCAGACCGGCGCATCTGCTCGAACTGCGGGGTGCTGAGCAGGTGATGCGTCTCGGGGAGAAGAGGCACGTGGACCGAGACGAAATCGGACTCAGAAAGCAGCCGGCCCAGTTCGACGCGCGTCGCCCCAAGCGAGATCTCGTCCTCGCGCGAAAGGGGGTTCGGATCGTAGTAGAGGACTCGCATGTTGAAGCCCTTGGCGCGATGCGCGAGGCCGCGGCCGATCCGGCCGATGCCGATGATGCCGAGCGTGGCTCCGAATACGTCGGTGCCAAGCATCATGTCGATGGCCCAGCCACGAAATCGGCCCGCGCGGAGGTAGTGGTCGCCCTCGACGACTCGCCGCGCAGTCGTCATGAGCAGTGTGAACGCGAAGTCAGCCGTGGAATCGTCGAGCACTCCCGGCGTGTTTGTGACCATCACGTTGTAGGCATTGGCAGCCGGGATGTCGATGTTGTCGAAACCGACGGCCACGTTGCTCACAATCTTCAACCCCGGCGTCGAAAGGACCAGCTCGCGAATGGGGTCCATGAGCTGGCTCACGACCCCGACACAGCCCTCGACCGCTTGCCGGATGCTCTCTTCGTCAAGAGGCCGGTCGGCGGGGTAGGTATAGACCTCGGCGGCCTCGCCAAGGATGGCGGGACCAGGGTCGAGGATGGGGTGCATCAGGAGGACCCGGGGTCGCGCGGCAGTGCTCATGGATTCAACCCCAGCTCTTGCGCAATCGGCTTCAGGGCGTCACGCACGAACTCGACGTGCTCGTCGAAGGGAACACCGAGATTCTCGGCGCCGGACACCAGCTCCTCGCGGTGCACACCCCTGGCAAAGGCTTTGTCCTTCATCTTCTTGCGCACCCCCGCCGCCTCCACGGATCCAAGCGACTTGTCGGGCTTGACCAGCGTGCAGGCGATGATGAAACCGCACATCTCGTCCACCGCGTAGAGCGTTTTTCGCGCCGGGCTGTCGCGCGGCACGTTGAGGAAGTCGGCATGCGACGCGATGTCGTCGAGCAGGTCCTCTGGCCAGCCCCGCTCCCGGAGCATCTGGATTCCCCGCATCGGATGCAGGTCCAGCGTGGGCCCCGATTCGTAGTCCCAATCGTGGATGAGCCCGAGCACGCCCCAGCGCTCCTCATCCTCTCCAAATTTACGGGCGTACGCACGCATGGCCGCCTCGACGCTTCGCATGTGCCTGCGCAGCTGCTCGGTTTGCGTGGTCGAAATGACGAGCTGCCACGCTTCCTCGCGGGTCGGGGTGGTCATGCCGGCGCGCTTACCTCCAATCGCTCCTTCGGTACGAAGGGCTGCCACCCTCCACTTCAGAGGTCGCCCTCGTAGGGTCACGATCGTAACGGCGCGGGCGGTTGCTTTGCTCAGAGTCGGGGGGCAGCGGGCTCTTCGACCGCGCGGCCCAGGCGGCGCGCCTGGAGCAAGAACGTTTCCAGCGCCAGTCGAGGGCTGACGTTCTGCTCGAGGTAGCCGAGCGTGTCATAGGAACGCTCTATCAGCCGGGCCCATCGCGCCTGTTCGGCGCCGTTTGTGGAGAGCATCCGGCGCCTCAGCTCCAGCTGCCAGCTGGCGATGGCGAAAAGCGCGGGATCCTCGTCATCGCCTTCAGCCCGGCGCCAGCTCATCTGCTCCGAATCGAGCTGCGCTGCGACTCGAAGCGCCACGTCTGCGGGGGCTCCAAACACCTCCTCGAGCCGGCGAGTCCAGGTGTGGTGCAGCTCGACGACACCGTCATCGCCGGCGCGCCGCATCGCCCAACCGGGCCGTCCTCCCGCAAGGCCGGACAAAAGACGCGCCCTCTCCGTCGCGATCCCGCGCTCGGCGAGCAGGCGCTCGATGTCCAGAGCCGGGACAGGGTGGAAGAAGAGGCGCCGGCAGCGTGAAACCACGGTGGGCAGCACCACGAACGGGTTGAGGCTTGGCGAAGTCAGGATGATCACGCGCTGCGGGTGCGGCTCCTCGAGGGTCTTGAGCAGCACTCCCTGGTCCTGATCGCGCAGCCGGCCGACGTTCGTCACCAGGGCGACGCGGCGTGAGGCCACGGCCGGCTTGAGGTTGAGGAAGGCCTGGAGCGACAGCTCGTGGAACTCGGGGGGCTTGTCGGGCAGCAAGCGGATCTCGTTGATCGACAGCGGTTTGATCCGGTCGTCCTCCCAGTAGTCGGGATGCCTCGTCAACGAGGCCTCGGGGAGCAGCGCAGCGGCCATGGCCCGGCCGGCCGTCGATTTACCGAGACCGCTTTCGCCTACGAACAGGTAGGCATGAGCGAGACGGTCACTGCTGATCTGGGATCGAAGCTGGTCGAGGGCCTGCGCGTGCCCGACGATGCCGGCGAAAGGGTCAGACATAGGGCGAATCAGGGGATCTGCGGAGGGGCCGCCGGCTGTGCCCTTGTCTCGCGCTCACGGGCGATGCGCTGGGCTCGGCCCTGCAGCCAGACCTCACGGATGCGCTGGAGGGCGGTCACGTTTGTCACGAGGGCAAGCAGGAACACGATGGCGTACAGCCACGCGCCGCCGAAGATCAGCCCGACCACGATCGCGACCACCCGCTCGGGTCGGGCGAATAATCCCGACTCGCACGTGAAGCCGAGGCTCTGCGCCCGGGCGCGGACGTAGCTGACCAGGAACGAACCGGCGAGTGCGGCCAGCGTGGCGAGCACGAGCCAGCGCTGCATCGAGCCGCCCACCGAGACGAAATAGGTCGCGAGCCCCAGGTAGATGGCGCCTTCCGAATACCGGTCGAGCGTCGAGTCCAGAAACGCGCCGTACGGGTAGCTCGCGTGGGTTGTGCGGGCGAGGGCGCCG
This sequence comes from Candidatus Dormibacterales bacterium, assembly GCA_044450465.1. Classification (GTDB taxonomy): domain Bacteria; phylum Chloroflexota; class Dormibacteria; order Dormibacterales; family Dormibacteraceae; genus JBIOJB01. Next base: position 14,910 of record JBIOJB010000001.1, read on the forward strand.
TCCAGGATGTCGCAGGTGCCGGCGACGACAAGCACCACGCCCGCGGTGAGCAGATGGCCGAATGCGATCAGGCCCGCCGCCAGGAACGTCAGCAGCAGACCGACCACCGAAACCTGATTGGGCGTGAGCGGCACGCGCCCGATCGTCGACATCAAGCCTTCGGCGCGTCGCCGGACCCAGGCTTCAAACCGCGTTGTGAACATTTCGAACCCCTCTTGCATTTCCGGCCTGCGTCGCGGCTTCCTCCCGCGCTTCCTCGTAGACCTCGACGATCTCCGACGCGACCCGGTCCCAGGAGTACCGATTGGCCCGCTCGTGTGCCTTCGCGCCGAGGCGCCGCCTCAATTCGGCATCCCTGGCGAGGATGACCAGCGCGGACCCAAGCTCGCGCCAGCGCTTGGGTTGCACGGCGATGCTGTCGCTTCCAGGCTCGAGCACGGACATGTAGCCCGGGACCTCGGTGGCCACCACTGGCAGCCCCGAGGCCATGGCCTCCAGCAGAACGATCCCAAAGCTCTCCGCACCCGTGGCGGGGGCGCAGAAGATGTCTGCGCTCGCGAAATAGCGAGGCTTGACGGACTCAGGAACGAAACCGGCGAGCACAACATTGCGCACTCGGTGCCTTCCGATCCAGTTCTCGACGTTGCTGCGAAGCGGGCCGTGGCCGACGATGATCAGCCGTGTGCGGGGCTCGCGTTCCTGCAGGTATCGAAAGGCCCGCAGGAGGTCGCCGAGTCCTTTGCGCTTCTCCAACCGGCCGACGAAAAGGATGTTGACGAACTCGTCTCGAAGGTGACGGATGGGCGACAGGCCAGGTTTGTAGACATCGAGATCGATGCCGTTGGGTACTACTCGGATCGGGAACTTGGGGAAGTAGCGGCTCACGAATGCGCGGGCAGGCTCGCTCACGGCGACCGCACGGTGGAGGCGCCTGAAGTAGGGCTTGAGGAGCGAGCGGCCGTAGTAGTAGCCGAGATTGGAGCGTGCGAAAGCGTGGAAGGTGCCAACGTTGGCGGCGGTCGACATGCGCAGGAGCGTCATGGGCAGCGCGGGCATGAGCGGTTCGTGGAAGTGAAGGACGTCGAAGTGCTCGCTGCCGATGATCCCCCTCACATGGTTGCTCAGGTGAAAGCTCAGTCCGATGCGCGCGACCGAGTCGTTCACCGGCACCGCGATGGGCCGGCCAATCCGGTAGAAACGGGCGGCGTCAAACTCGAGGTCCTTCTTGCTCGACGGCGCGAAGATGCGAGTGTCGTGGCCTAGGCGCTGCAGCTGGACGGCGAGGTGCCGCACGTGGTCATTCACGCCGCCCGGCGAGGCGAAGTCATACGGCGACACCAGCCCGACCCTCATAGGCGTGGGGGGCCCGACACCCTGCGTCGCGGGTAGGCCGGATTCATTCCGGCCGTCACCCCGGCGTGAACCCTCCAACCGCCTCCCATTCGCGGCCAGGAGAGGGGGGTTCCGTGGGGGGATCCTGATACCCCCGCGCCCGTCACTTTGAGCCAGGCCAGACCCGGTGCGGCACGTGCCACTGCTCCGGGTGCTGTGAGATGAACCGCTCGATGTGCCCGAGGAGCTCCTGGGTGGTGCGCACCTGGTCGGCCTTCGAATCGCCCGTCGACTTGGGGATGACAAGCGGCGCGCCCTCGGCCAGGTATGTGTCGTCCGGCATCCTGTAAACGCAGACGGGAAAGAGGGGCGCTCCAGTGCGCAACGCAATGGCCGCGGGCCCCAGAGGAATGGGCGCCAGCTTTCCGAAAAAAGGCATCAGGTGACCGGTGCCGGTGATATCCCGATCGATCGCCGTAATAACAATCTCGTCGTCGCGAAGAGCCTGGAGCACCTTGCGGATACCGCCGTGGTCCAAGGTCAGGACGCTGATCCCAAGCCTGGCCCTGGTATCGCGATACCACTCGAAAAGAGGTCTCGGCTCCACCTCCTCGGCAAAGACGCTGACCGGCGCCTGCGTCGCCGCCCAGATCGCCGCCGCCACCTCGTAGGAGCCCATGTGGCACGTCACGGCCATGACTCCCCTGTGCATCGCCTGCCCTTCGGCGAGGTACTCGAGGCCCTTCACCTTGAGAAGCGGCCTCATCTGTTCCACGCGCATGCGCGGGAGGAGCATCAGGTCCGCATAGGCCTTGGCGTGGTTGTGAAAGTTGATCCAGGCCACGTGACGAAGAGAACGGTCGTCGAGGTCCGGCCGTGCCACCCTCAGGTTGAACTCCAGGCGTGGTCGAGCCAGCGGCGAGAACCAGTACGCGAGCCGCGCGGCCACCAGCGCTAGCGCGTAGGCCCAACTTCGAGGCAGCCTCACGGTTAGCGATTGAATCGCGGCGAACGCGCGCCAACGCCACATTCAGATGACGCGCCACTCTAGCCACCCAGTCACCTTTGCTCAACTTTGAACATGGGTCTGAAGGCGTACCACTGGTTGGGCCGCTCCCGAATGTAGCCCTCGAAGCGATGGACCACCTGCTGCATCAAGGTCTCCTTCGTATGGCCCTCGAGGGAAAGGCCTGGATCCACGTGGATGTGGTGGCGGCCAAAGGCCGGCGAGTACTGCCCGACGGTCAACAGCGCGGCCCCAGTCTTCAAGGCCAACGCCGCCGGACCCGATGGAACCACTGCGCGGCGGCCGAAAAAGTCGACCTCGACACCAGGCCCGTGCTCGAGGTCGCAGACCAGCGCGACGACTCGGTTCGCTCGCAGCGCGTCGGTGAGCGTCCGGACCGTCGAACGCCCTATGAAGATCACCTCGACCCCAATTCGCTGGCGCGTTCGCACCACGGCTTCGTTCAATCCTGGAGGAAAGCGATCCGCCACGGCGACCACGTCGTAGCCCAGAGCCGCCGCGTACAAACCCGACGTGTCCCACGAGCCCATGTGCGGAAGGGCGGCGATGACTCCACGACCGCGGGCAAGCGCCGCATCAACATGCTCCCGGCCCTCCACCGTGGCGCGCTGGAGGACCTCCTCTTTCGTGAGGTCACCAATCAGGAGAAACTCCATGAGCATCCGGCCATAGTTCTGGAAAGCCTGCCTCGCCACCCGGTGGACGGCGGGATCGCCGGGCTCCCGGCCCATGGCGGCGGCGTAGTTGTCCAGCGCATTCCTGCGCTGGGCACGGCTGAGCCAGAACCAGGCCGTGCCCCCGGGCGAGGCCGCGGCGTGGCTAAGGCGCGTCGGGAGGAACCGAAGCGCTCGGGCGCCCCCGAAGTAGCTAGCGCTTAGCAGCCGAGACGGCAGGCTTGGAGCGAGCGACTTGCCGGCCCCGGCCGTTCGCTCGGGACTTGCCACCATCGATGAACTCCTCAACCAACCGCCTGGCGTCGTTATCGCTGTACTGGACCGGGGGAGACTTCATGAAATAGGAGCTCGGCCCTTCGAGCGCCCCGCCGATCCCGCGGTCGAGCGCCAGCTTGGCGCATCGGACCGCGTCAATGACGATGCCCGCCGAGTTCGGCGAGTCGACGACCTCCAGCTTGAGCTCGACGTTCAACGGCACGTCGCCGAACGAACGGCCCTCGAGCCGGATGTACGCCCACTTGCGATCGTTGAGCCAGGGCACATAGTCCGACGGGCCGATGTGGACGTTGTCGGCCCCGATCTCATAGTCGAGCTGCGAGGTGACCGAGCGCGTCTTCGAGATCTTCTTCGACATCAAACGCTCGCGCTCGAGCATGTTGAGGAAATCGGTGTTGCCGCCGAAGTTGAGCTGATAGGTGCGCTCGAGCTTGACTCCGCGGTCGCGGAAGAGGCGGGTCAGCACGCGGTGAATGATCGTGGCGCCGACCTGGGACTTGATGTCGTCGCCGATGATCGGAAGGTTCTTCTCGAGGAAGCGCTTCTGCCAGTACGGCTCGCGCGCGATGAAGACGGGGATGCAGTTGACGAAACCGACGCCGGCGGTCAGCGCCTGCTCGACGTACCACTTGGTCGCTTCCTCCGACCCGACGGGGAGATAGCTCACGAGCACGTCAGCCTTGGTGTCCTTTAGGATTCCGACGACGTCCGACGTCTCACCGGGTGCCTTCTGAATGACATCGGCGAGGTACTTCCCGATCCCGTCGTGCGTCATCCCGCGGTGCACCTTGACACCGAGCGCGGGCACGTCGGTGAACTTCACCGTGTTGTTAGGCCCAGCAAAGATCGCTTCCGAGAGGTCCTTGCCGACTTTTCGCTTCTCGATGTCGAAGGCGGCCACGAACTCGATATCGCTGATGTGATAGCCGCCGAGGTCCACATGCATCAGGCCCGGCACCTGGTCCTTGGGCGAAGCGTTGCGGTAGTAGTGAACGCCCTGCACCAGCGACGAAGCACAGTTGCCGACGCCGACGATGGCCACGCGAACCTTGCCGTTACGTTTTCCGTTCTTGTGATTGCCGTTCATGCCCCAATCTCCTCGCGAACTTTCACGCGTCCAGTAATTCCCAGCATCTGATCGAGCCGCTCGCGCTCGCGCGCGATGTTTTCGACGTCGAGCGAGCAGTAGACCTGCCGCCCCTCCCGTCTCGTCTTGATCACGCCCCCAACGCGGAGCATCCGGAGGTGCCACGAGATCCGAGGCTGGCTCATGCGCAGGTGCGCCGCCAGGTCGTTCACGTTCACCTCACCCATCTTCCCCAGCCGCTCCAGGATGCGTAGACGCGTGGGGTTGGCGAGGGCCAGGTAGTGGTCCGGAAGCTCATGTCGCGGGTTCTGCAGAAACATAAAGCTTGCTTTATGGAAGTCTAATGCATAAAGGGTCCGTTATGTGTATGCGCGACGAAAAGTAGCCGTCATGATTCACCGGATGCCGCGCCGGCTAGTGCTGAAGCTGATGCTCGGAATGACGAGCGGCCTGATCGCCGCCGGATTCTCCGTGACCTCGGCTTTCAGCGCAAACGGACTGACGTTGACTCTGAATCCGACGCATGGCCTGGCCGGTGCGACGGTGACGGCGACCGCGACCTACGCGCCGCCCCCGACCGCAGGATGCCCGGTCGGCACATTTGTCCGGTTTACGTGGGGATCGCCCGCCAAGGCGCTACCGGATGGGAAATTCGACGCATCGTGTAAAGCAACCATCAGCTTCCCGCCGCCAGATACGGCCACCGGTTCCTACCCCGTGACCGCGACTTGGACGCAAGCCCCCACCGTCACGGATACGCAGAACTACACGATCGATCCACCACCGCCGCCGAGCCCGTCACCAAAACCCGTTCCCACTCCGACTCCTACCCCGTCTCCGAGCCCGATCCCGACGCCGTCACCCACATGCAGCACCGAGGGCCCCGCGCACGGCTGCGTGCCGGTCAACTGCGCCCACCTGACGGCAGCCGTCCTTCCGCTCGGGGGCGGTGGCGGCGTGCCGCCGGTCTTGCTGCTGATCGTCGTGGTTCCAGTTGGAGCGCTGGCGTGGCGCCACCGGCGGCTTGCCAAACTGGCCGGCCCGATGCTGCTTCTGATGGTGGCGACGAGCTGCACGCTCCACACCTCGTCCGCTGCACCGACCCCGTCGACAGCACCCGCGGCTGCGCACTCCATCGTCGGTTTCGAGTCGACACCAGACTGCCGCGGCTACTGGATGGTCTCGAACTACGGTGGCATCTTCCCCTTCGGCAGCGCCACGGGCCATGGCAGCATGGGCGCGACAAAGCTCAACAAGCCGGTCGTGGGCATGGAGTCGACCCCCGACGGTGGCGGCTACTGGCTCGTGGCCAGTGACGGAAGCATCTTCCCATTCGGCGACGCTAGTGGCTTTGGCAGCACCGGAGCGATCGGGCTCACCAAGCCCATTGTGGCCATGGAGGACACGCCGGACGGCGGCGGTTACTGGCTGGTCGTCGCCGACGGTGGCGTGTTCCCATTCGGAGACGCCGGCGGGTACGGGAGCACGGGCGCCATCAAGTTGAACCAGCCCATCGTGGACATCGAGGCGACCCCGGACGGCCACGGTTACTGGCTCGTCGCGGCGGATGGCGGGATCTTCCCGTTCGGTGACGCCCTCGGCTTCGGCAGCACCGGAGGAATTCACCTCAGCAAACCCATAGTGGACATGGAGTCGACTCCCGACGGCGGCGGCTACTGGCTCGTCGGCGCGGACGGCGGAATTTACCCCTTCGGCGACGCCCTGGGTTATGGCAGCACAGGTGCTGTTTCCTTGAGCAGCCCGATCGTGGGCATGGAGGACACTCCGGACGGGCACGGCTACTGGCTCTTCGCCGCTGATGGCAGCATCCACCCGTTCGGCGATGCCCCTGGCTACGGATCTCTAGGCGGAGTGCCCTTCTAAACCTCACCTCCCAACTTTGTGGGGAGGGCTTGTTCACCCAGGCAAATTGATCTGGCTGGGGTAGTGGCCGAACGTCGCGTCATGCCCCGGCGGCGTCGAGCTATCGACATCCAGCTATCACAATCACTCGGGTCAGATGGTATTCAGCGTTCGGGAGCTATCTCCGATTGAGACTCACGATCTGCGGAGACGCGTCTCTGCTGCTGGTCGGATTAGTCTGCCGAGCTGGAATCATGAGCTAGACGAAGCTCTGGGGTCTTGGCACCTGGGAGCAGTTGATTCACAGGGCACAGTGGTCGCAATAGCCACTTTCTTCCAGCTGCCATTTCCCTCCCAGCCCGAAGTTGCTGGCGCGTACCGCCTGCAGTTCATGGCCGTAGAACCATTGCTCCAGAGAAGTGGCTTAGGGACGCTGGTGCTGACCGAGGGAGTTCGGCGTCTCCAATCGGCAGGGGTGCCTCTTTTGTGGGCGACAGCCAGACTAGAGGCCATCCCTTTCTATCAGCGCTTTGGCTTCGCAGTCTTCCCGGCGCTTGAGTCGGAGGTCACTGACCAAGCGACAATCCTGCTCGACCTCAGAGCCTGACCCGCGCCAGACCTCGGCTGCACTCCCTATGTGAGAGGGCATGCGTGACGTTTGACGTGAGGGTTCGGTGCACGTACCGATCGGCGACCGCTCGAGGCGGGTCTAGGTGCGGCGGACCAGGTCCAGGAACTCGGCCCGCGTGCGGGGGTCGCGGCGAAAGGTGCCGAGCATGCAGGACGTGATGAGCTGGCCGCCCGTTTTCTGCACGCCCCGCATTTCCATGCACAGATGCCTTGCCTCGACGACGACTCCGACGCCCTTGGGTTCCAGGGCGGCGGCGAGCGCTTCCGCGAACTCCTTGGTCATGCGCTCCTGCAGCTGCAGTCGGTGCGCAAAGACGTCAACCAGTCGCGGGATCTTGCTCAACCCGACGACCTTGCCCTTGGGCAGATACCCGACGTGGAAGTGGCCGAAGAAGGGCAGCAGGTGGTGCTCGCACAGGCTGAAGAACGGGATGTCCTTGACCACGACCATCTCGTCGTAGTCCTGGTCGAACACTGCACCCGCGATCACGTCTTCGGGGGTCACGCCGTAGCCGTCCGTCAGCTCGCGCAAGGCCCGCGCCATCCGGTCAGGCGTCGCCTTGAGACCCTGGCGCCCAGGGTCCTCACCCAGAGCGACCAGCATCGCCTCGACCAAGCCAGGCATCGGGTCCTTGCCCGTCAACCTCTGCTTCGCCATGGCCATGCATGGTCACACAATTGACGCGTGGATGCGATTGGAGCCTCCCAGGTCCTCTCCGAGATCGGCTACCTGCTCCGGCAAGACCCCAAAGAGGTGTTCCGGGCCAAAGCCTTCGCCGCGGCGTCATGGTCGCTCGCCCTCGACCGGCCGGACCTCGAGGGGCTTTACCGAAAGGACCAGCTCACGTCGATCGAAGGCGTCGGAGAAGGCATAGCCAAGGTGCTTCGTGACCTGCTCGATACGGGCGCCAGCCGGTACCTGAACCGCCTGCGGGAGCAGATGGGCCAGCCGGCTCGGGACGACGAGTCGCTGCTGAACCTGAGCGAGTACCAGGGAGACGTTCACTCGCACACGAACTGGAGCGACGGTAGGGCGACGATGCTCGAGATGGCCATGGCGGCGAAGGCGCTCGGCTACAAGTACCTCGGGATCACGGACCACTCACCTCGCATCAAGGTGGTCCACGGACTGGACGCCGAGAGGCTCGTCGCCCAATCGCAGGAGATGGCCGGCGTCCAGCAACAGGTCGGCGATGTCATCCTCATGCAGGGCATCGAGGTCGACATCCTCGAGGACGGCTCACTGGACCTGCCGGACGCGGTGCTAGAGATCCTGGACGTGGTCATCGCCTCGCCACACGTGAAGCTCCGGCAGGACCATGACGCCATGACCGAGCGCATGCTGCGGGCCGTCTCAAATCCCCACGTGGACGTGATCGGCCATCCGACCGGCAGGCGTCCCGGCTCTCGAGAGGGCGCGTCCTACGACTTCGAAGCCGTGTTCACGGCGGCGGCGCAACACCATGTCGCGCTGGAGATCGACTGCGACCCAGCTCGAATGGATCTGTCCCCCGAGCCCGCCCGCCTCGCATTCGAGTGTGGTTGCAGCTTCACGATCGATGCCGACGCCCACGCGCCGGCCGAGTTTGCCTACGTGCCGATGGCGATGTGGATGGCGCGCCGCGCCGGGATTCCAAAAGAGCGCATCCTCAACTTTTTGCCCGCGGCCGGTCTGACCCACGCCTTGACGCGAGGTGGTGCTGAAGCCCGACCTCGTACGCCTCGGCGAGCCAGGCGCTGACCTCGCGGTCCACTTGGGACGGATCGTTCAGCCGGAAGACGTGGACCTGGTTTCCTGGCGATACCCGGTCTATGCGCCGAAAGCGCGGACTCTCCAAACGGCGGGCCAAGACGACGTGCCCATCGATCCAACGTCGCCTCAACGTGAAGGCGGCAAAGCTCATGCGCACCTGGAAGGCGATCCTCGTCTTCTCCGGCACCACGGTAACGGGACCACTCTGTCGAGCAGCCTCAAGAAGCCGTTCGAAGGTCGCCACCACGTGCGGCTCGCGACCGACGAAATGGTCGTCGATGGAGACGCGGCTGCAGAAATGAGACTGGTTGCGGTTCGCAAACATGCGCCCGCAGGTGGGGCACGTCCACATCGGCCGCATCGTGGGCAGGTTACCGCATGGCCGCCGAGGGTCAAAACCCGGTTTCGTGCCGTTTCGCGTCACGAAATCGGAGCACTCCTCTAGGATCGGCCTGCGATGGCGAAGCTAGGGATCATGATCGAGGGCCAGGAGGGCCTGAATTGGGACCGCTGGCGCAACATCTGCAGCGACGCAGAGAACCTCGGCTTCGCATCCCTCCGCCGCAGCGACCACTTCATCTCGTTGATGGAGGCCCCCGAGCGAGATTGCATAGAGTGCTGGGTCTCGCTCGCGCTCGCGGCCGAATGGACCCGGACGATCGAATTCGGTCCGATGGTCAGCCCGATGACCTTCCGGCTACCGTCGCTCCTCGCGCGCATGGCGGCGTCGGTGGATCAGCTGTCATCGGGACGGCTGACGCTGGGCGTGGGCGCGGGCTGGAACGAGAACGAGCATTCGGAGTTCGGCATCCCCTTCCCCAGCGTGAAGGAGAGGTTCGACAACTTCGAGAAGGGCATCACGGCGATCCGCGAAACCTGGGCCAAGTCCAACCCAAAGCCGGCGCGCAACCCGATACCGCTCGTCATCGGCGGAAAGGGCGAGAAGAGGACGCTCGCGATCGTGGCTCGCGAGGCGGCCGAGTGGAACCTGTCGCGGCTCGACGCCGACATGTACAAGCAACGAGCGGCAACGCTCGCGGAGCACTGCAAGGCGATCGGCCGCGACCCGAAGACGATCCGCCACTCCGTGATGACGAGCTACATCGTCGGTCGCAACCAGGAGGAGCTCCTCGACCGGGCGGCGATGATCGGGTCAATGATCCCGGGCCTGCGCGACATAAGCCCTGGGCAGGTGCTCCAGAACCGGCGTGACCACTGGTTTGTGGGTACGCCGGACCAGATCGCCGAGCAGATGCGCGAGTTCGCCCGGATGGGCGTCGACCTGTTCATGCTCCAGCACTACCTGCTGGACGACTCCGAAGCGCTCCACCTTCTCGCGAACGAGGTCATGCCCTGGATCGCCTGAGCAGCTCTACAGGCCTCGCGACGACGCTTCGGACGAGTTAACTTAGGGCCGTGGATTTTGACCTCAGCGCCTCGGAGCAGACATTTCGGGACGAGGTCAGAGCCTGGCTAAAGGCGAACGCCCCAGGCGAGCGGCCTGAGGGCGCCGGCGGCTTGGCCTCGGTCGTCGACGACCGCCGAGCCTGGCAGAAAAAGCTCCACCAGGCGGGTTATGTGGGCATCACGTGGCCCAAGGAGTTCGGCGGCCGCGGCGCCGGCTTCATGGAGCAGCTCATCTTCAACGACGAGATGGTCCGAGCCCAGGCTCCGGACCCGATCAACGTCATCGGTCTAGGCATGGGCGGCCCGGTCGTGCTCGCCCACGGCACCGAGGAGCAGAAGAAGCGGTACCTCGCGCCGCTCCTTTCGGGCGATGAGATCTGGTGCCAGGGCTTCAGCGAGCCTGACGCGGGAAGCGACCTTTCGGGCCTGAAGACGCGGGCCGAGGATCGCGGCGACCACTACGTGGTCAACGGTCAGCAGGTCTGGACCACGCTGGCCCACGTGGCAAGGTGGTGCATGCTCGTGACCCGCGAGCGCAAGGAGTCAAACCCGCGAGAAGGGCTCACCTATCTGCTCGTCGACATGGAGAGCCCCGGCATCGAGGTGCGGCCTCTGGTCCAGATCACAGGCGACGCCGAGTTCAACGAGATCTTCTTCAAGGACGTGAAGGTTCCGAAGTCGCAGGTCCTCGGCGAGCCCGGGCAGGGCTGGGCCGTGGCCATGACCACCCTACTGCACGAGCGCGGGACGCTTGGCCTCGCGCTCGCCACCCGCGCGCAGATCACGGCAGCCGAGCTCGCCGAGCACGCTCGCAAGCTGGGTCGCGGCTCAGACCCGCTGGTGCGGCAGAGAATCGCCCAGTACGCCATCGAGGCCCGCGCCCTTCAGCTCAACGGCTACCGGGCCGTCACGGCCGTCAAGCGGACAGGGGTTCCGGGCCCTGAGGGATCGATCCTCAAGCTCATGTGGTCGGAGCTCAACCAGCGAATGACGGAGGCCGCAGTCGACATCGCAGGTCCGGCCGCGCAGGTCGGCGAGGGCGACGGATGGAAATACCAGTTTCTGCGCTCGCGAGCGAACACGATCGAGGCGGGCACGTCCGAGGTCCTCCGCAACATCCTCGCCGAGCGAGTGCTCGGCCTCCCGCGGAGCCGGTAAAGCCGGTACTGGTCCAGAGACGGAGCCGGTAAGCTAGCCCTTCAAATGACGGCGGTTGCGACTCGGGCCCCCGCAGAGGCCACCGAGAAAAAAGGCATCGATCGAGGGGTTATGGCCGTCTTCGCGGGCCTCATGCTCGGCTCGCTAATCGCCTCGCTCAACATGACCCTCGTCGCGCCCGCTCTTCCGACCATCGTGGCGGAGCTGGGCGGGATCGCCGACTACAGCTGGATCCCGATCTCGGCGATGCTCGCCTCCACGATCGTCGTGCCGGTGGCGGGGAAGCTCTCAGACATCTACGGACGCAAGCCGCTGTATATGACCGGGATAGTCGTCTTCGCAGCCGGCTCAGCCCTGTCGGGAATCGCCCCCAACTTCTGGTTCCTCGTGTTCGCGCGGTTCGTCCAGGGCGCGGGGATGGGGTTCATCATGCCGCTCTCACAGGCGATCATCGGCGACATCATCTCGCCCCGCGAGCGAGGCAAGTACCAGGGGATGATGGGCGCGTCATTCGGCCTGGCCTCGATCGTTGGGCCCGCCGCGGGCGGCTTCATCACCGACCACTTCTCATGGCGGTGGCTGTTCTTCGTCAACTTGCCGTTCGCCGTGCTGACGCTGCTGGTCGTCGCCTTCTACATGCACGTGCCCAACGAGCGCCGCAAGCACGTGATCGACGTGTGGGGCAGTGTCACCCTCTCGGCCGGCATCACATGCGCGCTGCTCGCCACGGTCTGGGGCGGCAGCCAGTACGCGTGGGGCTCGTGGCAGATCCTCGGGCTCTACTCGGCGGCAGCGATTCTGCTCGTTTCCTTTGTCTGGGTCGAGATGCACGCGCCCGAGCCCGTGCTGCCGCTCAAGCTCTGGAAGAGCAGCATCTTCACCTTCTCCAACATCGCCGGCATGGGAGTCGCGATGTCGATGTTCGGCGCCATCTTCTTCCTGCCCGTATTCGTTCAGGGGGTGATCGGCAACAGCGTCACCAACTCCGGCGCGATCCTGGTCCCGATGCTGGTCGCCATGATCTTCACCAGCATCGGAAGCGGGCAATTGATCTCGCGGACCGGCCGCTACAAGGCGCTTCTGTTGATCGGCCTTGTTTTCATGGGTGCCGGTTTCTACCTGCTGGCGAGATTCGACGTCAACACGACCAACCTGGATGCGATTGAAGCCATGGTTCTGATCGGCCTTGGCCTCGGTGTCACCATGCAGACCTACACCCTGGTCGTCCAGAACTCGGTCAACCGGCAGGACATGGCCGTAGCCACGTCGGCCACCCAGCTTTCGCGCTCGATTGGCGCGGCCGTCGGCCTCGCGATCCTGGGCACGATCCTCACCCAAGGCCTGGCCTCGTCTATGGCCAAGTACCTGCCAGCCGTGGCTCTCCGCCAGTTCCAGTCCTCCGGCAATTCCACCGCCGGCGCCGTTTTCGATCCCGCTCAGCTCGCCCGGCTTCCGCCCGTCATCGCCGCAGGAATCCGGCATGGTCTGGCCGACGCGCTGCACCCGGTGTTCTTGATCGGCCTGCCCGTGGTCGCCATCGCGTTCATCGCGACCCTGTTCATTCACGAGCTGCCACTGCGCGAGACCGCACATGTCACCGCGGGTCGCGCGCCGGCGCAGACGCAAGTTGGTTCGAAGACCGACACTTAGACTAGTCGCACCGTGGCCGCTCCGGACAACGTCTCGGCATCAGATCCCGTCCTGGGCGTCATCATCCCCGCCTACAACGAGGCGCGCTCGATCGAGCAGATCATTCGACGCGTGCTTCGCGAATCGTGCGTACAGCAGGTCGTCGTGGTCGATGACTGCTCGTCCGACGGCACCACCGAGATCGCGAAGCGTTGCGCCGGAGCCCACCACAGGCTGAGCGTTCTGCGGCATCAGACCAACCTGGGAAAGGGAGCGGCTGTGCGCACCGGGCTCGCGGCGATCACCCTGGTCTTGATCCAGGACGCCGACCTGGAGTACGACCCCGCCGATTATCAGAAGCTGATCTCTCCCATCATCCGAGGCCGGGCATCCGGCGAGCCGATCGCGCCTCGGTCAGATCGCGAGGACTGACCGGCATGGACGAGCCGGCGGCGGGGCGAGGCGCCGCGTGGGCATTCTTCATCGCGAGCGCCCTGGCCGCGGCGGGTGGAATCCTGCCCACCTTGTTTGCGAGCACGTCCGGCCGGATCAGCAGCGTCATCGTCCCTTTCTGGCTGGGAGCCCTCTGCTTCGCCGCTACCGGCGCGTTCCGCCGGCTCGGAAGGACACTGGTGACCGTGGGTTATCTGGCAGGCGGCCTCGCCATCGTGTTTGGAATGCTCGGAATGTTCGCGGTGCTGGTGCAACTCACCGTGCTGACGACATGCCCGCCCGGGACGGCGGCGTGCGGGCTCGGCTTCACCCGCCCCCTGACGCCGGCGGAGACGACGGGGATAGGCTATGCGATGGGTATGGGGACGGTCGCCCTCGTGGCGGGTTTCGCGGGGCTCAGAGCTGTGTACAGGCAGCGCGGCCGCCAGGCGGCGTCGTTCTCCGCTCCGGTGCGCCGCATAGCGCCGGCCGGCCCGCCGCCCCAAAAGGACGTCCCAGGCGCCGGGGTCACTGGGCCAGGCGGGAGCGAGGAGGGCGACTGATGGACTTCGCCTTTTCCGAAGAGCAGGAGATGCTGCGCCAGTCGGTGCGTGATTTCCTCGCCAAGGAGTGCAGCTCCAAGGTCGTACGGAGGCTAATGGAGAGCTCCGACGCTTACGACGCCGCGCTCTGGAAGAAGATGGCCGATCTTGGATGGACCGCGCTCGGGATCCCCGAGTCCTACGGTGGAGTGGGCGGCTTTCTCGACCTCATCGTCGTTTTCGAGGAGGCGGGTCGCGTGCTTCTGCCCGGACCCTTCTTCGCCACGATGGGCCTGGCCGTGCCTACGCTGCTCGAGGCTGGGAGTGAGGCTCAGAAGAAAGAGGTGCTGAGCGCCGTCGCGGCCGGTTCGGCGCGCGCCACCCTCGCGTTCACCGAGCCGTCAGGCCGATGGGACGCAAACGGGATCGCGCTGACGGCGAAGCCCATCGGAGGAGGCTGGACGCTGAGCGGCGTCAAGCTCTTCGTCGCCGACGCGGACAACGCCGACTACATCGTCGTCGCTGCGCGCACACGCGGCGAGGGGGAGGACGGCGTGTCGCTCTTCCTGGTCAAGGGAAGGCCCAAGGGCATGACGGTCTCACAGCTGAAGACTCTCGACATGACCCGGCGATGGAGCGAGATTCGCTTTGACGCCGTGGAGCTCGGGTCTGAAGCCTTGATGGGGCAGCCCGACAAGGCATGGGCGCCGCTGAAGCGAGCACTCGAATGGGGAACCGCGGCTCTGTGCGCGGAAATGATGGGCGGCGCGCAGAGGGTGCTCGAGACGTCAACCGAGTACGCGAAGACTCGCCAGCAGTTCGGCAAGCCGATCGGGATCTACCAGGCGGTGTCCCACAAGCTCGCCGACATGCTCGTCCAGACCGAGAGCGGCCGCTCGGCAACGTATTACGCGGCCTGGACGGTCGAAGCCGACGCGCCCGACCGATCGGTAGCCTCGTCAATGGCCAAGGCCTATGTCTCAGATGCGTATCGGAAGGTGGCCGGTGACGGGATACAGGTGCACGGCGGAATCGGGTTCACCTGGGAGCACGACATGCACCTCTACTTCAAGCGCGCCAAGGCGTCGGAGGTGACGCTCGGCGACGCGACCTACCATCGCGAGCTGGTAGCGCAGTCGCTCGACTTGTAGCGACGCTGGCCGGGGCTAGCCCGCGGCGAGCAGCCTGAAGACTGCGACGCCGAAGAGGGCGCAGGCGGGAAGCACAAGCCCGCGGAAAAGGGCCCAGTAGGCGGCCCACGCATCTCGCAGGCGATCCAGCCGCCGCCCCGAACCGAAGACTAAAGACCAGTAGATCGGCAGAGCCGACCCTGTGTTGAGGGCCAGCCCAAGCAGGGCGAGTCCCCCCACCCCGACAAACCATGGCTCCAGCGGAGCCGACGCGCCGAAGCCGACCTGCACGCCCCAGAACATCGACACGAACACGACGCCGAGCAGGGCCGGCACGCCGAGCAGGAAGAACGAGGCGAAGCTGAGGATGACAAGGCTGAGCATCAGAGCGAGGACCGCGACAATCCCTGCGAGCCCGGCGGCGGCCACGGTGACGCCGGTGGTCTGGGTGGGCGTCGAGACATTGGCAGGCGTCAGCGTCACCTGGACCGGATCGCTGGGTCCCAATCCCGTGAAGCCCGCGACGTCGGCCCACGAGTGCAGTCCCGCGTTCGAAGTCACTGCCGCCGCCGCTCCCGCGGGCACCGCAGCGAGCAGCAAGCCAGCAAGGATGGCCGCGGCGTTGCGGCGCAGCATCAAAACCGGCAGCCACGCCCTGCGGCTGCGGACACGGCCCAGGCCGGTCTCCATCAGGCGCTCGCGATCGAACGTGCTCCCACATAGGATGGTCAGGGCGAGGCATGCTGTGATCGGAACCAAGAGCGAGCCGACAGCCAGAGGCGAACGGAACACGAAGAGCGCGAGCGGCAAGTCTGCCACCGCGGCTGAAACCGGCGACAGGAGGAACGACCACGCGCCACCGGCCGCGCCTTCTCTCGGGAACAGCATAAACCCGAGCATTCGCCCCATCGCCGCCCAGTACGCCGTCACCGCCGCCACGAAGGCGAACACCGGCAGCAGGTCCCACGGCGCGGGCTCACCGAAGAGGTTGAGCAGCGCCATCCCGGCGGCCATCCAGAAGCTCACCCAGACGGTGCTGACGACGGCCCCGGGTAGGACCTCGAGCCAGATGAGGGACGGATCGTCCAGCGGCGTGTAAAGCAGGACCTCGAGCGAGCCCTGCGCCTTCTCCCACCAGATTCCGATCGAGCTCTTGATCGACTCGAGCAGAGCGAAGGACATGAAGAACAGCGGCAGGAGCAGGCCCGCCTGGAGAGACGCGCTGCCGGCGAACCTGTGGGCGATCTGGCCCGCCACCCCGGGCAGCTGGCCGAAAAGCGAGGTGCCCGCCACGAGCAGCAGGACGAATGCGTTCAGGTACGACACCCAGCTGAGATCGCCGCGCCGCCACCACGAGCTCACGTAGAAGGGAAGCGACGCCAGCAGCAGGCCTCCCTGCTCGGGCAGTGAGGCGAACATGCGGGGTGCCCGAATGCCGGAGGCGATCTTGGCCGGGGGCGGAGGCGCCTCAGTGGAGGTTGGGAGCGGGTCGGCCATCGCGCGGAGGTAGACACCTTCCAGCGTGGCCTGTTCCTCCTCCAGCTCGTGAAACGGAGCGCCCTGCTCGGCGAGGCGGCGCTGCACTTCGGCGGCAAACGCGGCGCGATCCGCCACAGACGCATCCGCGGGCAGCGTGTATGTGAGCAGCTCACCGTCTAGCTGGTGGGATACGGCGTGCAGGCTGAGCCAGGTCGTGATGGCGTCCGGATCCAGCGGTGTGCCGGCGAGACGGGCGGCGAACGACCTGCCTTCTCCAAGCTGCCGCCGCAGCTCGTCCAACGTTCCATGAGTGACGATGACGGCGCGCCGCATGATCGCGATCCGGTCCGCCATCAGCTCCGCTTCGCTGAGCACGTGAGTGGTGACGATCAACGCCGCCCCGCGAGCCTTTTGCTCGCCGAGGTACCGGCGCATGTCCGCGGCGGCCACCGGATCGAGACCAGCGGTGGGCTCGTCACAGAAGATCCAGTCCGGGTCGTGAAGCGTCGCTCGGATCAGTGCGACTTTCTGCGCCATGCCGCGCGAGTAGGCGGCGAGCAGGGTGTCGCGCCGGTCCGACAGCTCAAAGCGCTCGAGCAGCTGATCGATGCGAGCACGCCGCACGTCCTCGGCCACTCCGTAGAGGTAGCCGAACCGATCGAGGTATTCGATCGCCGTGTTGCGGCCATAAAGCCGCGCCTGGTCCGGCACTATTCCGAGGCGAGCCCGAACCGCGTCCAGGCTTTCCGGAAGGCGCAATCCGTCCAGCTCGATCAGCCCAGAGTCGGGCCGCAGGATCCCCCCGAGGCACCTAAGCGTGGTGGATTTGCCGGCCCCGTTCTGGCCGAGCAGGACAAGGATCTCGCCCCGCTCGACCTGCAGGTCGACACCGTCCACGGCGCGAACGTCGCCGAAGCTCTTGCGGAGTCCCTCCACCTGGATCACGGAGCTAACCGGCCACTAGATCTTTTCGAAGGTGTCAACCGGAACCACGAAAACCGTGGCGCCACCGACTTCGACCTCGACTGGATAGGCCGAAAAGGCCTCGCCGGGTTCCGCGACCGCAGGTGCCGAGGTGACGTAACGGCTGCGCTCGTGACAGTTCTCGCGAATGATTCGCAGTGCGTCCTGCACTTGCGTGTCTGACACGCCGATCATGAGCGTCACGTTCCCCTGCTTCAGGAAGCCGCCGCTGGACGACATGCGGGTAGAGCCGACCCCTGCTTCTCCGAGAGCGGCCACCGTCGGCTCGGCGTCCTCGTGCTGGACCACCGCGATGATCAACTTCACCGCGAGAGTTCCATCAGGGCCTCGAGTCGCTTGCGCACATCGAGGTGCACCCTCTCTTTTGAGCGCGTCGCGTCGATGCGTGTGAACCGCTCCGGTTCAGCGTCAGCAAGGCGCGCGTACTCGGCCACCACCTTCTCGTAAAACTCGAACGACTCCATCTCGAGCCGGTCAGGCGTTTTGCCGGCGCCCTTCTGGCGGCCGCGGCCCGTTTCGACGGGCCCTTCCAGCAAGAAGGTCACATCAGGTCGAGGCAGGCTGGGCAGCCAGCTCAAGCTCAGGCCCCGCCCGCCTCCCTGATAGGCCAGGGTTGAATCGTGATAGCGATCGGCGATCACAATCTCGCCCGCAGCGAGCGCCGGCTCGATCACCTCGCCAACCAGCTGCCTGCGAGCCGCCATGAAGAGATACGCCTCCGCTTCCGGATCGATGGCGAGGCCGCTGAGCAGAACGATCGCGCGGATCTTCTCGCCCAGCTCGGTGCCGCCAGGTTCGCGCACGACGACCGGCACGCGGGGCGCAAGCCACTCGACCAGCATCTCGACCTGTGTGGTCTTGCCGCTGCCCTCGGCGCCTTCGAACGTGACGAACAGCCCGTGTCCCATCAGCCGAACTTTAGGGCGACTCGGCCCGATCTACGCTGCTCTACGCCGGATCCTCTGGGGTGGGCGTGATCCGCAGCCGGCGCTGGGGCTCCTTGCCGGTGCTTCTCGCCGACAGGTCGTTCTCCGCCACCATCTGATGCTGGAGCCTGCGGAGATAGGCGTTCTGCGGCGAGATCTCGACCGGCCGCAGCGTGGTCTTGACCGTTTTGATCGCCGCTGCGGCTTCGGCCAGGGCCCGCGTCGTCGCCTCGTCGTGTTTGTCGACCCCGTAGATCCGGGTCAGCGCTTCCCGAACCTGGGTCACCGAGTTGCTCTTCAAGATGTGGATCGGGAGGCCGCGGCTTTCCGCCTGGCGCAGGCTGTCGGGACGCCGGCGGTAGTGATTCTTCAGGGTCAGCACCGCGCCGGCGCCGTCGAGGTTGGCCAGCACTCGCACCGGCAGGTCCAGGTCGCGGATGGACTGTTCGACGTGATGCCGGCTCACTCCATACGGGAAGATGCCGAGCGGCTTGCTGGCCGAGCTCGAATTTGGGGGTGGCTCGGCCGCGAGCACTATCGGCGGGTCCACGTTTGAGATCACCCGGCCCTCGCGAGTTCGGAGCCGGATCTTCGGGGTGAGCAGCGGACCCCGAAGAGCGGTGTCGACCACGTCGGCCAGCGGCATGTGGATCGCGACCCGGTCCCGATCTTGGATCTCCACGAGCACGTCGAAAGTCGGCGGAGCCTTGCGTTCGAGCACGGATTTCTGCGTGCCACGGCGGCGCGCCTCCTCGTCCGAAAGGGTCACGCTCTGAATGCCGCCCAGAAGGTCGTTCAAGGTCGGGTTGACGAGCAGGTTCTCGAGCGTCTGCCCGTGGGCCGTCGCGATGAGCTGGACGCCGCGCTCTGCGATGGTGCGGGCGGCGCCCGCCTCGAGCTCCGTGCCGATCTCGTCGATCACGATCACCTCGGGCATGTGGTTCTCGACCGCTTCGATCATCACCGCGTGCTGGAGCATCGGGGTGCGCACCTGCATGCGGCGAGCCCGGCCGATGCCCGGGTGCGGAATGTCGCCATCGCCGCCGATCTCGTTCGACGTGTCGACGATGACGACGCGCTTGCGCAGCTCATCCGCCAGCACGCGTGCACACTCGCGCAGCATCGTCGTCTTGCCGATTCCGGGGCGGCCGAGCAGGAGGATGCTCTGGCCGCTGACGACGATGTCCCGGATGATCTCACCAGTCCCGGTGACCGCGCGGCCCACGCGCATGGTGAGGCCTGTAATGCGGCCTGAGCGATTTCTGATGGCCGAAACGCGGTGAAGGGTGCGCTCGATGCCGGCCCGGTTGTCGTCGCCGAATTGACCGACGTTGTTGGCGACGTGGTCGAGATCGGAGGCGGAAACCGGGTGATCGTCGAGCAGAATCTCGCTCCCGGGAACGCGAGCGGCCGGCTCGCGCCCGAGGTCCAGCACGATCTCCAGCAACTCGCCTGGATCGATGCGCTCGTGGAGTGCCCGCGCCAGGTCGGGCGGCAGCGCGCGGGCCAGCAGCTCGATCTCCTCGTCCCAGCTTGCGGAGCGGCCCGGCTGCGTTGAAGGTTGACTCATCCGAACGAAGGTACCAGGCCTTTTTCCCTCACTGGAACCCGAAGGGCCAGTTCTTTCACGAGCAGCAGCTGGGTGAGCAGCACGCTGAACCCACGCCCTCGCAGGGCGTCGATCATGTGCGAATCGTAGTGACGCAGGCTTGACCAGGCCGGGCCCTCGGAATCACCGAGCATGGCGAGGCCGAGGTCCGCGAGCTCGCCGGACAGCGTTACCTCGGGAATCACCATGAAGTTGAGGGTGTCAGGCTGCGCTCCCGACCGTCTCGCCACCTTGACCCAGCCCTCAATCTCGATCCTGTCCACGACCTGCTCCTGCTTCTCCGAGCCGCGCGCGGCGAGCCGGCCGCTCCATTCCCCCCCATGCAGGGCCCGCCACTCGCGGTACGTCGGCGCCTCGAGCTGCGACACACCCTGCGGAGTGACCTTCCGGTAGAGCTGATAGAGCTTCCGATCATCGCCGCGACGAAATGGACGGACGCCTTCCGGAAACTGATCCGAGGACCTGGCCGGCTTCTCCGCGTAGACCACGACTTCGGTCGCGTACTGGCGAAAGCCCTGGAGACGGAAGGCCGACAGGAGCGGGTCGCGCTCAGGCAGGCGCACGAACAGGCGGTGGACTCCACGCTCCAGGGCCTGGTTGCAGAGGTGGCTGACCAAAGCCGGCACGATCACGTCCGCGTCGGATCCATCGGCCACGTGCAGGTTGAGCACCTGGAGCACGCGAGCTCGATGCAGGTCGAGGGACGTGGGCTGGCCCGATGCCTGGATGAACCCGGCCACGCGGCCGCCGATCTCTGCGACGTAGATGAGCGTCTCCTGCGAAAGTGGCAGCAGGGCGGAGAGCGTGGAGCTCACCAGAGACCACAGCCGCGCCGGAGGCGGAGCTTCACTCCAGCGCTTGTCCGAAGACTTGTACATCTCTTCGATTCGGGCCAGGTCGAGCAGGCTGGCCGCGCGCAGCTTCATCAGCTCGCCGCCAGCTCGACAAACTGCCGGTGCAGGCGCCGGTCCCCGCTCAGCTCAGGGTGGAAGCAAAGGGCGATGATGCGCCCCTGGCGCACGGCCACAGCATGCCCGTCGTGAGTCGCGAGGACCTCGACGGCTCCGGTCGTCTCGACGAGCGGGGCGCGGATGAAGACTCCCGGGAAAGGCCTGCCGTCCAGCCCGCTCACGTCGAGCTCGGTCTCGAAACTGTCCACCTGGCGGCCGTAGCCGTTACGGCGGACCCCGATGTCAAGCAGGCCGAGTCCACGCTGCTCGGTCATGCCGTCGGAGATGTCTCGCGCGAGCACGATCATTCCCGCGCAGGTGGCAAGAGTCGCGAGCCCTCCCCTGATCGCATCGCGTAGCGGCTCCAGCAACCCCATCCGCTCCAACAGCATCGTCATCGTGGTGCTTTCGCCGCCGGGCAGCACGATGCCCTGCAGCCCGTCGAGGTCAGCACGCGAGCGCACGAGGCGAGTTCGCGCCCCGCACGCCTCCAGCGCGCGCACATGTTCGGCGAATGCGCCCTGCATCGCGAGCACGCCCACGAGAGGCGCACGGTGCGCCGACCGCGCGGATCTACCAGCCTCTGGCAGCGAGTAGCTCTTCCTTGGGAATGGTGGGAATCTCGAGCCCGTGCATCGCCTTGCCCAACCCGGCGGAGACTTCGGCCAGGACGTCAGGCTTGTCGTAGTAGGTCGTGGCGGCCACGATCGCCTTGGCGCGCTTCAGCGGGTCTTCGCTCTTGAAGATGCCCGACCCGACGAAGACTCCGTCCACGCCCAGCTGCATCATCAGCGCAGCGTCCGCCGGGGTGGCAATGCCACCAGCCGCGAAGTTGACGACCGGCAGCCGGCCCGACTTCTGGCACTGGACGAGAATCTCGACCGGCGCGCCAATGAGCTTTGCTTCGTGGACGAGCTCCGCGTGGCTCATACCCTGCAGCTTGCGGATGCCGGCGTTCACCGCCCGCGCGTGCCGAACAGCCTCGACGATGTTTCCGGTTCCCGCTTCGCCCTTGGTTCTGATCATGGCGGCGCCCTCCGCGATCCGGCGCGCAGCCTCACCGAGGTCGCGGCACCCGCACACGAAAGGCACTTTGAACTGGTGCTTGTCGATGTGGTTGTCCTCGTCCGCGGGAGTGAGCACCTCCGACTCGTCGATGTAGTCGACGCCCAGCTCCTGAAGGATCTGCGCCTCCACAAAGTGGCCGATGCGGCACTTGGCCATCACCGGGATGGTGACGACCTTCATGATCGACCGGATCAAATCGGGATCCGACATCCGGGCGACACCGCCTTCCTTGCGGATGTCCGCAGGTACCCGCTCGAGCGCCATCACGGCGCACGCCCCGGCATCCTGCGCGATGCGGGCGTGCTCCGGCGTGACGACATCCATGATCACCCCGCCCTTGAGCATCTGGGCGAGCCCCGACTTGACCTTGAAAGACCCTCTTACGGCGGCCTTTCCGTTACGCGATCCGTTGCTTGCGGCCACGGGCGAAATTCTACGCCGCGCATCCGGTCCCTTTGGCGCGCCAATCCAGCGGTGCCGGCTAGGCCAAGAAGGCACGGGCGGCTCAATCTCCCCGATGCCCGGCCCCCGGACCGGCCTGACTCATGAGTTTGGTAGCCGAGGTTGCCTTAGGCCGGATTGACTCGGGCAGAAACCCAGGCGTGCCACTGTCCAAACGACTGCGACCAGGTGTTACTCGGTGGGGGCACCACGGGAGAGGCCTGCCTCCCCCGTGCTTTTAGAGCCTTTCCAGGACCAGGGTGCGTTTGGACGCGTATTCGTGGTCGGAGAGCAGGCCGTCGCGATGCAGTTTCGTGAGCATCTCCATCTCCTCGAGCACGTCCAGCAGCGGTGCCATCGTGCGTCGGGCCAGGTATGCCTCCGAGGCGCCGCCCGCCTCCTCGCCGCGCGCGTCGAACTCGCGGATGAAGAACAGCGCTTTCACGGCCGAGAACGGAATCCCCAGCTTTCGCACCGGGCTGTCCGAGTGCTCGGCGTGCAGATGCAGCACGACTCCGTATCGATGCCTTTCCAACGTTCCATCGAGGTGGCCGCGAAGAACCTCACCGTCCAGGAAGCGGATGGCCACTTTTCGCGTCGGCGTTTCCGACGCAAGATCCGGATCGCGTGGCAACTCAACCCATTTGACCGCGGTCAACGGGATCCAGGCGGTCTCGTTGTTCTCGAGGCCGTCGGTGTCGTCCACCTCGACCAGGAAGTCGGGTTCGTCGAAATCAAGATCGCGAGCGTTGCCTTCCAGGGTCTCGTCATCGAAGAAGCGGACGACTACTTTGGCCATTTCATACCTACTCTAATAACCCTCATTCACCCACAGTCCTGCGCAGCCGCCGGCGGCCAACTCTCCTCGTGCACTGGATGCAGGCCGCGATGTGCGCGCGCACGGCTTCGGCCTGCGGTCTCCGCAGCTTCCCGGCGAGATAGGGAGCCAGCAGAGGAACGACCTCATCATGTGTCAGCTCACCCTCGCCCTGCGACGCGATGTACTCCTCTTTGAAGCGAAGGCGCGCACGGTACAGGAGCGTCTCGACCGCGCTCTCGGACATGTTCAGCGAGCGGGCTATCTGCCGGTAGCTGAGGTCCTGCAACTCACGAAGGGTGAGCACGAGCCTGTACTTCTCGGGCAGGCGCTGCGAGACCTTCCAGACCTGACGGCGGGTCTCGTTCGATTCCTGAACCGCGACCGGGTCGAAGCTCGTCGCAGTGGACGGCAGGTTCGCCATCAGCTCGCTCTCTTCTTCTTCCGTCCCACCGTCAGCACGAAGGTCGCGCTGGCGACGGCGGAGCTCGTCGAAGCAAAGGTTTCGTGCGACGGTATGAACCCAGCCTCCGAAGTTGAAGCTCTCGTCGACGCGATCCATCATGCGCAGCGCTTTCATGAAAGTCTCCTGCGCGATGTCCTCGGCAAGGAGCGCGTCACCGAGCTTGCGGCGTACCAGCCTGTAGATGGAGGCGACATAGCGGCGGTGCAGCTCTTCGAACGCATGAATGTCGCCGTCACGGTAGGCCTTGACCAGCGCGACGTCCGACGGCTCGTCGCCCGACTTGCCCGGTGGTTGACCTTCTAGCGCCATGGCTGCGAGCGGCAGGCTACTACGGCGGCACCGAAAAGCATCCGGCTTGAGTGCGCGACGGCGCCTTCGTCCACGCCTCGAGCGGCCCTTTCGGCCACCACAACGGGAACGCCCTGTCGCACCAGCGCCTCCCATCCAGGGCCGGTGCTGCCGGCAAGCACGACGACCGGGACACCGTGGGCTCGGGCGCGCTTGATCACCTCGCCGGGAGCCTTCCCGTACATCGTCTGCTCGTCCACCCTCCCCTCTCCGGTGATCGCGAGCTGGGCGCCCTGCAGCTTCTCGTCCAGCCTGGCCGCGTCCGCCACCAGGGGTGCGCCAGGTCGCAGCTCGGCGTTCAGGAAAGCCACCAATCCGGCCCCGGCCCCGCCGGCGGCGCCTCCGCCAGGTAGGTCCGCAATTCGTCTTCCGAGGTCCCGCTCGACCACCATGGACAGCCTCACAAGCGCCGCGTCGAGCTCGGCGACCGTTTGCGGATCGGCGCCCTTCTGCGGTCCGTACACGGCACTTGCCCCGAGCGGCCCGATCAAGGGATTGGTCACGTCGCATGCGACCTTCACCCGAACCGACCTCCAGCCGCTGTCGAGGCCCGAGCAGTCGATTCGCTCGAGCCGCGCCAGCTCCGCCCCGCCGCGCCCGAGCTCGCGACCTTCGGCGTCGACGAGCCTGCAGCCGAGAGCCTGGGCGAGGCCGGCGCCTCCATCGTTGGTGGCCGATCCGCCGATTCCCGCGAGGATCGTCGTGACGCCGCGTTTCCGAGCCGCCTCGAGCAGCTGGCCGAACCCGTATGTGCTCGCCGCCCTCGGGTCCCGCCGGTGCGGCTGGATCAAGGTCAACCCGCTCGCCGAGGCGAGCTCGACGACCGCGGTGCGCCCGCCGTCGATCAGGCCGTACCTGGCGGAGACCCCGTCGCCCAGCGGCCCTTCGACCTCCGCGGTCAGGTACTTCCCCTCGGCGCCGACCAGCGCCTCGACCGTCCCGTCACCACCATCCGCGACCGGCACCTCGACGACGTCGGCGTCGGGGAACACCTCACGAACGCCGCGCGCGATGGCGGCCGCGGCCTGCGACGCCGTGAGCGTGCCCTTGAATGCGTTGGGGGCAACGACGACCTTCACCGACGAGGACTACGCCCGGTCTGGTGGCTAATAGACCGGAACGGTCCAGTCGCGGTGCTTCGGGGTCTCGCCCTTGACGGAGCTGAAATAGATGTTCTGGAGCTCTTGCGTGAACTCGCCAACCCGGCCGTTTCCGACCGACCTGCGGTCCACCTCGATGACCGGTGAGATCTGCGCCCCGGTGCCGCACAACAGCAGCTCGTCACACGTGTAGAGCTCGGTTCGGTCGATGGTGCGCTCGACGAGGGGGAGCCCAAGCTCTTCTCTGATGAGCTTGATGAGGAGCGAGCGGGTGACGCCCTCGAGTATGTCGTCCGTCACGGGAGGAGTCACGAACGCGCCATCTTTGAGCATGAACAGGTTCTCGGCCGAGCCTTCGGACACGTGGCCGTCGACCGTCAGCACGATCGACTCGTCATAGCCGGCCTCGACCGCCTCCGACTTGGCGAGGGCGGACTGCGCGTACGACCCGGTGATCTTGGCTCGTGCCGGAAGAGACTGGTCTGGCACGCGGCGCCATGTGCTGACCATGCAACGGATGCCTGATTCGGTCTCGACGTACTTGCCGAACGGGATCGCATAGATGAAGAAGTTGTAGTCCAGGTTGTGCAGCCGCACTCCTATTTCTTCGCTCGACATGTAGAGCAGCGGTCGCACGTAAACGTCCGACTTGAACTGATTACGGCGCAGCAGCTCGACAGTGAAGCCAACGAGCTCATCGGTGGCGTAGGGAAGGCTCATCCGCATCACATTGGCCGACCGCTTCATGCGCTCGAAGTGAGCGAGCGGCTCGAGCAGATAGAGCTGCTCCTGCTTGGAGTTCCAGTAGGCCCGGATGCCCTCGAACACTCCCGTTCCGTAGTGAAGAGCATGGGTCATCAGACCCAGCTTCACGTCGTTGTATCGCGCGAACTCTCCGTCGAAAAACACCCACGTGTTGGGATGCGGCTCGCTCTTCCTGGACCTTGTTTTTGGTTTGGTTTCCACTCCCATTGCGATCTAAGTGTAGGCGCTGACCGGGCACCCACCCACATGGCGCGGCCCCCATCTGTTATGAATCGTGGCTGTGAGCGTTTACGGCATCATCGCTGACCTCCGGCGAGAGCACACGAGCCCAGCCGCCGGCCAGACTCTCGACCTGGTCGTGACCGAGCTGGGTCGCACCCGGGACAACGTCAAACAGGCCGTGGCCGCCCTAGCCGCCGGCAGCCTACCGCCTGGCGGCAGACAGGTGCTTGACGAGCTCGCCGAGCGGGCGCGCAAGGATGGGCTTTACGACCTCGACTTCGGCCCCGACCCTTACGACGTCCCTCAGGCGGAGCCGCTCGATACCGGGACGGCGGGCATCGGCGCGCTGCTCGCGCTGACCTCGCTCGTGGGCGTGGCGCTGGCGGTCGTGGCCGTGATCGCGGGCCTCAACTCGATCCTCCACTTCGCCTGATGGCCGAGTCGTCGTTCGATGTCGTCTCCGAGTTCGACGCTGCGGAGCTGACGAACACCATCGACCAGGCGCGCCGCGAGGTGGCCACCCGGTTCGACTTCAAGGACACGCAGACGGCCTTCGACCGCCAGGAAGAGATCATCGTCATCGAGTCGGCCAGCGAAGAGCGCGCAAAGGCCGCGCTCCAGGTATTTCGGGAGAAGGCGGCCCGCCGGCAACTATCACCGAAGCTCTTCAAAGCCAAGGACCCTCAAACCGTGGGCAAAGGGCGGGGCCGGATCGAGGTACAGCTGAACGCCGGGATATCAGATGAGCTGGCGAGAGAACTACGCAAGCGGATAGTGGCCGTGTCAGCCAAGGTGCAAGTGCGTATTCAGGGCGACCAGCTGAGGGTCGTGGGCAAGGACAAAGACACGCTTCAGCTCGTCATCAAGGCGCTGCGCGAAGCCGAGGACATCCCGGTACCGCTTCAATTCACGAACTACCGATAGGGTTGGAACCAGTCTGCCTGCAGCCATGAGCAGACGTTCCGCGCAGAGCAGTAACCAGGTCTGACCGAGATGAATCCTGTGGCGATCATCCCCTCGATCGCCGTTCTGCGCGGACGCTGCGTGCTCACGACGCCAGGCGATGAAACAGTCGACGCGTACGACGACGATCCCGTCGAGCTCGCCGCCGAGTTTGCGGCGACGGGTGCCAAGCACCTTCATGTCGTCGACCTCGACTCAGTGCGCGGATCGGGAGACAGCTGCAAGGTGATCAAGGAGATCCGCAAGCGGGCGGACCTCAAGGTACTGGTGGCGGGCGAGGTACGAACCGAGAAGGCCGCTGCGGCCTACACCAGAGCCGGCGCCCACGGTGTGGTCATCGGAAGCGCCGCCGCGCGCGACCCGGACCTGCTCCGGCGCTGCGCCCAGATGCATCCCGGTCAGATCGTGGCGACGGTTGATGTGCGCGAGAAGCCGGTGGAGATCGCGAGGTGGAGCGGGACGGAACCGGTGATGATCGGCGACCTGCTCGGCCGCTGGGCCGAGCTGCCGTTGGGCGGCGTCATCCTGAGCTGCGTCGACAGGGAGGGCGCGGGCTCAGGCCCCGACCTCGAGTCTCTGGCCATGGTCCGGCGCATGACCGCCCACTTTCTTCACTACTCGGGAGGCGTGGCCACCCGTGAGGACATCAGCCGGCTCAGCGCGGCGGGCGCGCAGGCGATCATCGTCGGACGCGCTCTTCACGAGGGCAAGCTGACCCTGGGGCAAGCCTTCGCGCGATGAGATTCTTGGCGGCCGTCGCCACGCTGCTCCTCCTGGCGGCGTGCGGAGGCCGCGACAACCCCGATGACCAGGGGCTGCACCAGGACATCGCCAACAGCTCGAACGGAGTCGAGGTGACCTTCGACGCCACCCTGGTCAGCGAGCCGGTGGAGTCAGGCGGCCACGAACGTTTCGAGGTGACCGACCCGGCCGGCGACCGGCTCGAGATCGACCACAACACCAGTCTCGCGCCGTACGTGCCGATTCACCAGGGCGATCAGATAGTGGTCCACGGCCAGCTCTACATAGACCCCGGGCCGGTTGCGGGCGTTCACTGCACTCACGCAGCCACCTCGAGCGGCTGCCCCGACCCGGGCTGGATCCAATACAACGGGACCTACTACGAATGAGCGCCGCGGCCGGCCGCGGCAGCTGTCGGCTTCGCGGTCAGCGCCGACGCGCCGGGGGTTTGCGGGCGACGAGCCACGTCGTCGCCTGGGCCACCGGGCGGACGACGATCTCGTCGATATCGACATGGGGCGGCCTGGTCACCGCAAACACCACGCAATCCGCCACGTCTTCAGGGGTGAGCGGTTTCAGGCCCTGATAGACGGCGCGCGCGGCTTTGTGATCGCCATGGAAGCGCACCAGGCTGAACTCGGTCTCAACGAGCCCAGGCGCGATCTCGGTGACCCGGATCGGTTCGCCGTTCAACTCCAGGCGAAGCGTGCGCGAGATGGCGCGCACGGCATGCTTGACCGCCGTGTAGCCGGCGCCCCCCTTATAGGTCTCGAACCCGGCAATGGACCCGATGTTCACGATGTGGCCGTGTCGCGCTTTGCGGAGAAGCGGAAGGCAGGCCCGTGTCATCCGCATAAGGCCCATGACGTTGACCTGCCACATGCCGGCCCACTCTTCGTCGCGCGCCTCTGAGACGGGGTTCAATCCCAAAGCGCCCCCTGCGTTGTTGACAAGCACGTCGATTCGACCGAATCGCTGCCCGATCTCACGCACGAATTCGTCGACGCTGTCCTGATCTGTGACGTCGAGTGGCACCGCGACGCCGTCCTCGCCGGCCACGCGCCGGATCCTCTGGATTCGCCTCGCTCCGACGACGATCTGGTACCCACGGCGACCCAACGCGACCGCCGTGGCCGCACCGATCCCAGAGGAAGCTCCCGTGACGACCGCTACCGGTGACGCCTTGCTCGAATCGACACCTCCGTCAGTGACAAATGGGGAGCCGTCAAAGCGTAACCTAGGAGGCCATGCTCGATGCCGTGGTTGGGATCGTGGTCGGCATTCTCGTCGTGGCGGGGATTCTGGTCATGATCGGGCCTGACGTCTCAAAGCTGACGGGCCGCCTAAGCAGGTTCAAGGCTCGCCCGTCCCTCCCATCTCCGTTCCAGTCGCGCGGCGCCGGCCAAGCCCCCCCGTCGGGTCTGAACCCCAAGACCCAGCGAGTCCTGGTAGGCGCTGCTCGCCTGGCGACCTGGCTGCGCTCGAACGGGCACGACGACCTGGCCCGAGAGCTGCGCGCCGGGGCGGCGCAGATGACTGCGAACGAGCCCGCCGGGCTTTATGCGCTGCAGGCCGCGGTGCGGAAGGTGCGCGCCGTCCAGCGATCGGAAGCGGGCGCCCAGGAACGGCTGCAGTCCCTGGCCGGCGAGCTCACCAAGGCGCTCCGCGACCGCTTCGAGCAGCTCGAGCTCCTGCCGTTCGGGCGCTAGGACCCCCGCGCGGGGTCTAGACCCGCCGGCGGCTCCGCGGTTGCGGGTTGGTTTCGGCGGGCAGCTCCAACGGTGACTGAGCGACCAGGCAGAACTCTGGCGGCGGTCCGAGGACCATCATCCGCTTCCACAACGTGACGCCCGGACCGGAGGTCCACGGCCGGAGCGACTCGTAGAACGGCGAGTAGGCGAGGCCAGGAGGCTTGCTCAGGCCGACCTCCACCCCCGTTTCCAGGTCGAGCTCTCCTGAAATCAGCGCCATGAGCTTGCCGGACCCGTCGATGGCTGCTCGGGCCACGTCGTCGTGAGGACGCGACCTCGACCCGGTGATCGCCGCATCGTTTAGAGAATCGAGAGCGGCCGAGTCTTTGACCAGGTACCAGTCGCTGTAGCCGCCTGGGATCCGATAGCTGGTTGATGTGATGAACCCGGCCGGCTTGGTCTCCGCAAGGGCCGCGTGAAATCTCTTGAGCCCGGCTTCGTACGCGACGATGTCGGCGCCCCCTGCTGCGCGGTGCGAGAAGATATAGGCGAGCACTCGGCTAGAGGGTCTTCGACGGCTTTGGGCCCTTGCCAGCCTCGACGTACACCTTCAAGGCCGCCATGTTCTGGCGGATCCCCTCCGCGTACTGGCGAGCCAGCAGCGCGCCGGCGAGGCGCAGCAGGCCGCCGAGCTCGTAGTCCATCTCGTAAACCAGGTGCGTGGTGCCGTCCTTGTGCTCCGTGTACGTGTATGACCACGTGCCTTTCAAGGGGCCGCGGATGAATTTGCCCCCGCAGCGTCGAGGCTTGACGTAGTCCGTCTGCTCGACCTCGAGCGTCTCCTTGAATCCACCGGGCAGGTCCAGGTGATACCTGTACTGAGTTCCCTTTCCCGGCGAACCTGGATTCACCTGCTCGACCTTCGCCAGGTTTGAGGACCATCGGGGAGCGTTCTTCGCGTCCTCCTGAACGACCGCCCAGACCCGCGCCGGCGGCGCTTCGATGTTCACCGTCTCGCGGATTCTGGTCACCCTGCCATCATCCCATCGATGGCGAGTCGCGATCCGGCGGCCGGGCGCGCGCTCGGCGCGCTTCGCCACCGGAACTTCCGGCTGTTCCTCACCGGTCAGATCATCTCAACGGTCGGGACATGGATGCAGAGCGTGGCCATGCCGTGGCTCGCGCTGCAGCTAACGCACAGCGGACTCCTGGTAGGCCTGGTTCTGGCGGCTCAGTTCACGCCCGTGCTGCTGGGCAGCCAGATCGGGGGCGTCGTGGCGGACCGCTATCGCAAGCGGAACGTCCTGCTCGTCACGCAGACCTGCTTTGTCCTGCCGTCGTTCGCACTGTTCGCGTTGAGCGCGACCGGCAACGTCCAGTACTGGATGGTCATCATCGCGGCGGCGGCCACCGGCACGATCAACCTTTTTGACGTGCCGGCTCGTCAGTCGTTCGTCATCGAGATGGTCGGCCGGCAGGACCTGATGAACGCGATCGCGCTCAACTCCACGGTCTTCAACGGCGCGGCGATCGTTGGCCCCGCCGTCGCAGGGGTCCTCATTGGAGCGATTGGTGTGCCGGTCTGCTTTCTTGCCAATTCGGTCAGCTATCTGGCCGCGGTCACCGCGCTGATGATGATGCGCGGGCTGCCTCCCGTCACGCCGCAACCCCAGGAACAGCCATGGCGTAAGAGAGTCGCCGAGGGAGCTTCATACGCGCGACGAGAACCGGTGGTCGGGCTGTTGCTGTTCACGGTGGCTGTCTTCTCGCTCTTCGCGATGAACCGCCTCACGCTGATCCCGCTCTTCGCGGATCAGGTGCTTCACGTGGGCGCCTCGGGGTTCGGATTCCTTCTCGGCTCGATGGGTCTCGGCGCGCTGACCGGGGCGCTCACCCTCGCGTTCTTCCCGCACCTTGGGACGCAGCCGCGCCGCCAGCTCTGGATGGCGATGATCTGGGTGGCCGCGCTGCTCGAGTTCTCCTACTCGACGGTTTTCGCGCTGTCCCTGGCGGCCCTCTTCGTCGCGGGTTACTGCCAGATCTCGTTCGTCGCTGCGGCCAACACGCGAATCCAGACCATCACGCCCGATAACCTGCGGGGGCGCGTGATGGCCCTCTATGCCCAGGCCCTGATCGGGGTGGGCCCCATCGGCAGCACCCAGGCCGGCGCGCTGGCCACGCTGTTCGGTGCGCCCTGGGCCATGGCCATCGGGGCCGCCACCGCCGGGGCCGTCGTGCTCGCGATCCGTTTCCGGCGTCCAGAGGTGTTCGGGTTCAAAGCGCGGGCGTCGAGCGAAACCGGGGCGCGAGCTCGCAGCTAGCCGGTGCGGGCCGGCGCCTCGTGGACAAGCGGCCTAGGGCGATGGGGTCCAGAACCGAGGCTTGAGGCCGGGGTCGAGTCGCTTGACGGCTCCCCGGCCCCAGATTCCCATCAAGACGGTCGCGAGGATGAACGCGGCCGCGCCCGCCAGCAGCACGGCGTACAGCGGCGCTGACAGGGCAACCCCGACCAGGCCTCCGATCGCGCCGGCGACGGCCGCCACGATCACGGAGAGCATGCCCGGCAACGTCTGGAACCCATGACGCACCGAACCCAGCCGCTGCGCTCCGGTGATGTCTTTCCCGAGAGTCTTGAGGGCGCCGGGCAGGTCGTCATAGGTGCTCGTGACGAAGTGAGACTCGAGCTCGGGGTGTAGCTCGATGTAGGCGTGCCGGAGCCGATTCATGCCGATCACCCAGCGGTAGTCGTCTCTGTTGAGCGCCTGAAGGCGCGCGACCGTGGCCACGCCAACGAACAGGACCACGGTCAGCATGAAGATGGCAACCGTGATGAAGGTCATGCCGAACCGGTCGGCCTGAGCGACCAGCGCCAGGGCGATCACCGCGCCGGATAGGACGCCGAGAAACATGTTCACTCGCCCCAGCGATTCGGTGTAGGTCAGCGAGCGAGTGGCGAGTAGGCTCCAGTGTTCCGTGGCCAGGATCTGTACCTTGGAGCTCGGTGCACCGTCACGGCCGGTGGGCGGCATCTCGGTCGACAATGCGTGCTCCTAATCCTGTGGCAAGTAGCGGGGCAGATCTAAAATCGAGGCCAGCCCCCTGCGCTCGAGAAACGCGGCCAGGCCGTTCTGCACGTCGGCGATGGCTCGCGGGTTGACGAATGTGGCGGTTCCGACCTGCACTGCGGTGCAGCCCGCGATCAGGAACTCGAGCGCGTCCTCGGCGGTCGCGATCCCCCCGATCCCGATCACCGGTATTCGCACGCTCCGGGCCGCCTGGTGTGCCAGATGGACGGCGAGCGGCCTGATGGCGGGACCCGAGAGACCACCCGTTTTGAAGCTCAACCGCGGCCGGTAGCGGTTGAGGTCAATGGACATGCCGACGAAGGTGTTCACCGCGCTCAGCGCGTCAGCGCCCGCGGCTTCGACCGCGCGGGCGATGACGGCGATGTCGCCGACCATCGGAGTGAGCTTCACCCAAACCGGCAGTCTCGTTCGAGCTCGCACCGCATCGGTGACGGCAGCGGCGGCGCTGGGATCGCTGCCGAAGTAGAGCCCGCCCTGCTCTACGTTCGGGCAAGAGATGTTGATCTCGAAGCCCGCCACACCTGGTACGCCATCCAGCTGCGCGGCGAGCTCGCCGTACTCGGCCGCCGACTCCCCGTTGATGTTGACAAGCACGGGGAAATCCCAGCCCGCCCATTTCGGCGCGTAATCGCGGATCACCGCGTCGACGCCCGGACCCTGCAGCCCGATCGCGTTGAGCATTCCGCTCGGCGTCTCTACGATCCGCGGCGGCGCCGTCCCTCGCCGGGGCGCGAGAAAGATGCCCTTCGACACCATTGCGCCAAGCGCGGTTCGCTCCAGAAGAGGCACCTCGGTGCCGTACCCGAAAGTGCCCGACGCAGCCACCACCGGACCGCGAAGACTGAGCCGGCCGATCGTGACCGAGAGGTCGGCGTTCAACCCGACACCGCGTAAGCCAGGTTCGATGGGAGTGCGGTCCAATCGATTTCGCGGGCGTGAAACACTGGCCCTTCGGTGCAGGCGCGGTCGTATCCGCCGCGCGACATGGGGACGGCGCAGCCGAGACAGACACCTGTGCCGCAGCCCATGTACGTCTCCACGGCGACCAGCGCCTCGGGCCATCTCTCGCTCACAGCGGACAGCATCCGGTTGGGACCGCAGGCGAGAACAACGTCGGCATCCGGTGAGGCGGCCACCGCCGTGCCGTGGAAACCTCGCGAGCCGTCGTCGGTCGCCCAAATCACCTCATCGCCGGCCCACTCCGAGCAGAGGTCGGGTGCGGACCGAGCGCCGTGCACCCACGTCACGCGCATGCCCAGGGCGGCCGCCTCTTTCGCAGCCAGCGGCATCGGTGCGACGCCGACTCCACCGCTGACCAGGGCTACCGTCCGCGGCCCCGACTCCAGGTTGAAGCCCCGGCCGAGCGGCCCGAGGCAGCTCACCACCTCGCCGCTGCTCATCGCCAGCAGCTGTGCGGTCCCGACCCCCGACGATTTCAGGACGATTTCGATTCGGTCGCCATCGGTTCGGTATACGGAGAATGGGCGGCGCAGCAGAGGGCCGGGAGACCATCCGAGGTTGACGAACTGGCCCGCGCGCACCGAGCTCGCGATCTGGGGCGCCTGAAACGCGATGGCGAACATGCCGTTCCCAACCGAGCGCCGGCCGACGATCGGCGTGTCAAGCAGGAACACCGTTTCTCCATTCGCCGATGGTGCGAACCTCGAGCTCCCGCGGCGCGGCGACCGCCGCCTCAAGCAGGGCGGACGCAGTATCGAGCGAGGTCAAGCACGCAATCCGGCGCTCGACCGCGGCGCGCCGGATCTCGAAACCGTCCTTGAAGACAGGGCCTCCCGCTTCTGGCTCGCTGTAGATGTTCGACATGGTGTTGATGACGAGGTCGACCTGGCCCCGCGTGATGACGTCGAGCACGGTCGGGCCCTCCTCGCCGATCTTGGCCACCACCTGCGGCGAGAACCCCGCCTGGCGAAGCGCCGCCGCGGTGCCCTCGGTGGCGATCAGCCGGTAGCCGAGCTCGACCATGCGAGAGACGATGGGAAAGATCTCAGGCTTGTCTGCGTCCGCGATGGTCAGCAGGGCGGCCCCGCCTCGCTCGACGCGCACGCCAGAGGCGGCGAACGCCTTGCCCAGCGCTTCGTTCAGCGTGCGACCGATGCCGATGGCCTCTCCGGTCGACTTCATCTCCGGGCCGAGGTAGGAATCCACCGCCGGCAGCTTGTTCATGGAGAACACCGGCGCCTTGACCGCCACGAGATCTCGCGGCCGGACCAATCCGGTCTTCCAGCCGATCGACTCCAGCTTCTCGCCCAGCATGACAAGGGTGGCGAGCTTCACCATCGGCACGCCTGTGACCTTGGAGAGGAATGGGACGGTGCGAGAGGCTCGCGGATTGACCTCGAGCACGTACACGTTGCCTCGGTGAACGACGTATTGAACGTTGACCAGACCCCGAAGGCGAAGATGTCGCGCGATCCTGATCGTGTAGTCGACGATCCGATCGATCTCCGAGCGTTCGAGACTCTGGGCGGGGTACACCGCATACGAATCGCCGGAGTGAACGCCCGCCCTTTCGACATGCTGCATGACGCCCGGGATGACCACCGACTCGCCGTCAGAGATCGCATCCACCTCGACCTCGATGCCCTGTAGGTACTTGTCCACCAATACCGTGCCGCGTGGCATGGCGCCGATCGCCCAGACCATGTAGCGGCGAAGCTCGTCGCGATTGCGCACGATCTCCATCGCCCGGCCGCCGAGCACATACGAAGGCCTCACGAGCACCGGGTAGCCGACCCGATCCGCGATGGCCACCGCCTCCTCGACCGTCGTCGTGGTGCCGCCCATCGGTTGAGGAATTCCGATGGCGTCCAGCGCCCGAGCGAACTCGCGGCGGTCCTCCGCCAGGTCGATCGCCTCGACGCTGGAACCCAGGATCGCGACTCCATGCTCGAAAAGCGGCTCGGCCAGGTTGATCGCGGTCTGGCCGCCGAACTGCACGAGCGCGCCGTCTGCATGCTCCACCGTGGCGACGCCGAGCACGCCATCGAGATCGAGCGGGTCGAAGTAGAGCCGGTCGGACGTGTCGAAGTCGGTCGACACGGTCTCCGGGTTCGAGTTGACGAGCACGGCTCGCACCCCTGCCTCGCGCAGCGCCCACGCGCCGTGAACGGAGCAGTAGTCGAACTCGATGCCCTGTCCAATGCGGATGGGCCCGGACCCGACGACGAGAGCTGTGCGGCCCTCGACCGCTTCGCTCTCCGACTCGTCCTCCCAGCAGGAGTAGTAGTAAGGCGTGGCGGCCTCGAACTCGGCGGCGCAGGTGTCGACAAGCTTGTAGGTGGGAGTGGCCGCCTGCACCGTCTCACCGCGCAAGGCTGTGATCATGCTGTCCGAGAACCCGGCGCGGCGCAGCTCTCGCGCGCTGCCCTCGCTTTCGAGCCTGACGATCTCCGCCATGCGATCGATGAACCATCGATCGATGCCGCTGCGTGTCGCGAGCGATTCGACGTCTGCTCCCCGCCTGAGAGCGTTGAGGAGCGCGAACAGCCGACGGTCGTTCGGCTGATCGATGTTCTCCTCCGAGAGATCTTCAATCTGCGGCGGAGCCTGTTCCAGCGAGCGCACGGCTTTCATCAGCGCGGCCTCGAAGGTGCGTTCGATCGCCATCACCTCCCCCGTGGAGGCCATCTGCGTGCCGAGCCGCCGGTCCGCGGTCGGGAACTTGTCGTACGGCCAGCGCGGGATCTTCACGACGCAGTAATCCAGGGCCGGCTCGAAGGCGGCAAAGGTCCGGCCGGTGATCTCGTTGCGGATCTCGTCGAGCCTCCGGCCGGCGGCCACCTTGGCGGCCACGCGCGCGATCGGATAACCCGTCGCCTTGGAGGCGAGCGCGGAGGAACGGCTCACGCGAGGATTGACCTCGATCACGAAGTACGTCGAGCTCTTGGGATCAAGCGCGAACTGGACGTTGCATCCGCCTTCGATTCCGAGGGCACGGATGATGCGGATGGCGGAGGAGCGGAGCATCTGGTGATCGCGATCGGAGAGCGTCTGCGCCGGGGCGACCACGATCGAGTCACCCGTGTGGACTCCCATCGGGTCGAGGTTTTCCATGTTGCAGACGGTGATGCACGTGTCGGCGCCGTCCCGCATGACCTCGTACTCGATCTCCTTCCATCCCCACAGCGAGCGCTCCACCAGCACCTGATGGATGGGCGACGCGTCGAGTCCGCGTTGAGCGATCAGAGCGAGCTCTGAATCCGTGGTCACGAACCCGCCGCCGGTGCCGCCGAGGGTGTAAGCGGGCCTGATGACGAGGGGCAGGCCGTTGCCATCGGCAAACTCCCGCACCTCGTCGAGTGACTCGCATACGCGCGAGATCGGAACCGGCTCTCCGATCGCCTCCAGCATCTCCTTGAAGGCCTGGCGGTCCTCCGCCTTCCGGATGGTCTCGATTCCAGCCCCGAGCGCCCGCACGCCATAGCGAGCCAGCACTCCCGCCCGGGACAGCTCTGTAGCCAGGTTGAGCGCGGTCTGGCCGCCAAGCGTCGGGAGCACAGCGTCCGGCCGCTCGCGGGCGATCACGCGCTCCACCGACTCGACCGTGAGAGGCTCGAGGTACACCCTGTCGGCCACGTCCTCGTCCGTCATGATCGTCGCCGGATTCGAGTTGACGAGAACGGTCTCGATCCCTTCTTCGCGAAGGGCCTTGCATGCCTGGGTGCCGGCGTAGTCGAACTCCGCAGCCTGCCCGATCACGATCGGTCCTGAGCCCAGGATCAGCACCTTGCGCGGGCGTTCCGGCGAGGCGGCGTGGCCCACGGCCCGCACCACCGGCCGGCGGGAGCGGACCATCTCCACGAAGCGGTCGTACAGGTGCTGGTTGTCCTGAGGTCCCGGGCACCCTTCGGGGTGGTACTGCACGCTGAAGACGGGAAGCGTGCGGTGCGCGAGGCCTTCGACCGAGCCGTCGTTCAGGTTGCGCTGGGAGACGAAAAAGCCGCCGTCCGGGATGGATGTCGCGTCGACCTGGAACTCGTGGTTCTGGCTGGTGATGTGAACGCGTCCGGTCTCGAGATCCTTCACCGGGTGGTTGGCGCCGTGGTGGCCGAAAGGAAGGCGAGACGTGCTGCCCCCCGCCGCCCGCCCAAGTATCTGATGCCCGAGGCAGATGCCGAAGATCGGGATGCGGCCCACCGCTTGACACGCCAGCTGCACTGGACCGTCGAGCACGGACGGGTCACCCGGTCCGTTGGACAGCACCAGCCCATCAGCGCCGGTCGCCTGAACGTCCTTCCAGGTGGTGGTGTGAGGCAGAACGACCACGCGGCATCCGCGCTCACGCAGAGAGCGCAGGATGTTGGTCTTGACACCGTAGTCGACGACCGCGACGAGCAAGCCTTGACCGTCGGCCGTGCCCCGCGGCCGAAGCTCCGCAGGCATCACCTCGAGCCACTCCTCGTGGCTGGTCCGCGACGTCTGCGCGACGAGATCCTGCTCCGACAGGGGGGTCACGCGCCGCGCCCTGGTCGCGAGCTCCTCCAGCCGGGCCTTGCTCGGTGCCGCGGCCTCGTGGGTCAGAACGGCGCGCAGCGCGCCGTGGATGCGGAGGTGGCGCGTCAGGGCTCTCGTGTCGATCTCCGAGATGGCCGGCACGCCCCACCGGCGGAGATAGGCGTCGAGGGACGACTCGCTCGAGTGGTGGCTGGGTTGCGGGCAAGCCCACCGAACCGCGAGGGCCCGCGCCCATGGGCGTGGCGATTCGGCATCGGCCTCGCGCACGCCGTAGTTTCCCTGCAGCGGGTAGGTCATGCAGATCATCTGTCCGGCGTATGAGGGATCGGTCAGGACCTCCTGGTAGCCGGTCATGGCGGTGTTGAACACCAGCTCGCCCTCGCCGGCGACGTCTGCGCCGAGCGCCGTCCCCACGAAAGCCCGGCCGTCCGCCAGGACGAGCGCGGCGAATCGCGCGCTATCCGGCAACGATGACCACCGTGTCCAGCCCATCCTCCTCGGTGATCAGAACCTCGATCCGTTCCGAGTCCGAGGTCGGGACGTTCTTGCCGACGTAGTCGGGCCTGATCGGAAGCTCGCGGTGGCCTCGGTCGACGAGAACTGCCAGCTGGATCGCCCTCGGCCGCCCGAAGTCCATCACGGCGTCCATCGCGGCACGCGCCGTGCGACCGCGGTGGATCACGTCGTCGACGAGCACCACCACCTTGCCGTCGACCTCAGGCATGTTCGAGGTGGCGCTGTGAGCCGGCTGTCTCAGGTGCTTGTCATCGCGATGGCGACTCGTGTCCAGCGAGCCCACCGCGACCGGGACCCCTTCCAGCTCTTTCAACTTTTCGGCGAGCCGCCCGGCCAGGTGGTCGCCCTTGGCGAGAATGCCGACCAGCACGAGGTCGGCAGTGCCCCGGTTGCGCTCGACGATCTCGTGAGCGATGCGGGACATGGAGCGCCGAATCTGATCGGCGTCCATCACCGTGGCCTTGAGCCGGCCCTGAGCGAGGCTCACCGCGCCCTCACGCGAGGAGCCGGTCGAGCAGGGCCATCCGGATGTGGAGGCCGTTGCGCGCCTGACGGAAGTAGGCGGCGCGAGGATCGCTGTCGACCTCGGGCGCGATCTCGTCAACCCGCGGGAGCGGGTGCATGACGATCGCGTATTTGCGAAGCCGCGACATCACACTCTTGTCGATCCTGTACATCCCCTTCACCGCGTTGTAGGCCTCGGGGTCCGTGAACCGCTCCTTCTGGATACGCGTCTGATAGATGACGTCGACCTCGGGGAGAACCGAATCGAAGTCCTCGGTCTCGACCCAGGGAATTCCATGCTCCGTGAGATGAGCTTTGAGATCGTCACGCATGGCCACCGCGGGCGGGGCCACGAACCAGACCTTGATGTCCTTGAACTTGCTCAGGAGATAGGTGAGCGAGCGGACCGTCCGGCCGTTGGCCAGGTCACCGACCATGGCGATGCTGATTCCATCGATCTTTCCGAGCTCGTCGCGAATCGTGTAGAGGTCGAGGAGCGCCTGCGTCGGGTGCTGGCCCGGCCCATCCCCGGCGTTGATGACCGGAACCGAGCTCACCGCGGCCGCGCGTTTGGCGGCGCCCTCCTCGTTATGGCGCATGACGATGACGTCGGCGTAACCGCTGATGATGCGGATGCTGTCCTCGAGCGTCTCGCCTTTGGCGGCTGAGGAGAACTCGCGGGCGTTGTCCGTGCCCATGGTCTGCCCGCCAAGGCGGAGCATGGCCGCTTCGAAGGAGAGTCGCGTGCGGGTGGACGGCTCGTAGAACAGGGCCGCCATGACGTGGCCCGTGAGCCGGCCCACGAAGCGATGAGGTTCGCGCTTGATCTCCTCGCTGCGCACGAAGAGCTCTTCCAGAAGGGAGCGCGAGAACTGCTGGCTTTCGACTACGTGCCGCAACCGGCTGCCGACGGCCATAAAAAATCTCCTTCCTGGTCTCTCTGGACCAGACTTAAAGGAATCCTGGGCGAGAGTTTATCAGCTATCCGGAGCCACCCACTCGCCACCGCGCGCCAACCGGTACCTTAGTCGGGCGATGAACAGGGGCCAGGGCAACATCACGGTCACGACCGAGGTGGCGTTCTGCACTTTCTGCGGGAGGGTGCGGACGCTCCGCCGCGAAGACCGGCACGTCGGAGACATGGTTCGCACCATCGTCACCTGCGAGAGCTGCCACCGGGTCCTGTCCAGCCAGATCGCCGTGGCAAGCGCCGAACCTGCCGCCGAACCGGTGCCTCTCGACGGCGAGGCCGCCGCCGTTCCGGCTCCCGCCGAACAAGCCACACCACAGCCTCCAGAATCAAGCACCCCAACCTCGGCCAAGGCGAAATCCACCCCGAAGCAGGCTCCCAAGAAGCGGTGATCGCCGCAGCCGCCAGTTTCTGACGAGCGGGTGCCTCGCGGCCACCGCTGAGACCGGGTATAAACGTCACATGACAGATGCAGTGATCGTTGCCCTCGGCCGGTCTCCGATTGGAAGAGCTCGCAAGGGATCCCTTGTGGACGTTCGGCCGGACGACCTCGCAGCCTACGTCGTAACCAAGGTCCTCGAGAAAGTGCCCGAGCTCGATCCGACGACGATCGAAGATCTCATTTGCGGATGCGGTCTGCCGGGCGGCGAGCAGGGCCACAACATCGGCCGGGTGGTCTCAATATTGTCCCGGATCGACGTGCCCGGGGTCACGGTCAACAGGTACTGCTCTTCATCGTTGATGACGACCCGCATGGCCGCGCACGCGATCGCCGCCGGCGAAGGTGACGTCTTTCTTTCGGTTGGCGTCGAGTGCGTCTCGCGTTACGGAAGCGGCTACCCGGACGCCCCCGACACCTACAACTCGAAGCTCGTGCCCGGCAACACCGAGGAGTACCCGGACATCTACATCGCCATGGGCCAGACGGCCGAGAACGTCGCGCGGCGCGAAAAGATCAGCCGGGAAGAGCAGGATCGCTACGCGGTCAAGAGCCAGGCCGCAGCCGTCAAGGCGCGCGAGGACGGGTTCTTCGACCGTGAGATCGTCCCGATCCCGCTGCCCAGCGGAGAGCTCTTCAGTAAGGACGACGGGCCGCGGCCCGGCACCACAATGGAGGTGCTGGCTGCGCTCAAGCCCGCGTTCCGAGATGACGGCACCGTGACCGCAGGCAACGCGTGCCCGCTCAACGACGGGGCGGCCGCCGTGGTCGTCATGTCCGACCGCAAGGCGAAGGAGCTTGGTCTCAAGCCGATCGCGCGCGTTGTCTCGACCGGTGTGTCGGCGCTGGAGCCGGAGCTGATGGGTCTGGGCCCGATCGAGGCCTCGAAGCAGGCCCTGAAGCGCGCCAAGATGACGATCCAGGACATCGACATACTCGAGATCAACGAGGCGTTCGCCGCCCAGGTGATCCCATCCTC
Organism: Candidatus Dormibacterales bacterium; assembly: GCA_044450465.1. GTDB lineage: Bacteria > Chloroflexota > Dormibacteria > Dormibacterales > Dormibacteraceae > JBIOJB01. Next base: position 56,389 of record JBIOJB010000001.1, read on the forward strand.
GCGCGGTATCGGAGTCGACCCGTTCAGCGACAAGCTGAACCCTCACGGCGGTGCCATCGCCCTCGGCCATCCGTTCGGGATGACCGGGGCCCGCATCCTGTGCACGCTGCTGAACGGGCTGAGGCAGAAGAACATGACGTATGGGCTCGAGACGATGTGCGTCGGCGGTGGCCAGGGAATGGCGATGATCGTGGAGCGTCTGAACTAACGCCTGGAGTTCGCGCGATGGAGGGAGGCTTCTCGAAGCCGCGGCTAGGCCGCGTGCGGGAGGTGCTGGAAGGGCAGGTTGACCGCGGCGGGATCCCCGGCCTGGTCGCTCTGGTCAGCCGGCGGGGCGAGGTGCACGTCGAAGCGGTGGGCGTCAGGTCGATCGGCGGCGATGCCATCGCTCAGGACGCGATCTTCCGGATCGCCTCGATGACTAAGCCCGTGACCGCAGTCGCGACCATGATCCTCATCGAAGAAGGCCGGCTGCGCCTCGACGAGCCCGTCGACCGGCTGCTGCCCGAGCTGGCCGGCCGGCGAGTGCTGAAGGAGGTCGATGCAACCCTCGACCAGACGGTTCCGGCAAATCGACCGATCACGGTCCGCGACCTGCTCACCTTCACGGCTGGCTTCGGATACCTCTTCACAGAGACCCTCTATCCGATCCATCTCGCGACGGCGGAGCAGGGCCTGTCCGCCGGACCTCCACGCCCGGAGGCTCTGCCAACGCCCGACGAGTACATGCGCCGCCTCGGCACGCTGCCCCTGATGTATCAGCCGGGCGAGGTGTGGCTGTACAACACGGGAGCGGAGATCCTCAGCGTGCTGGTCGCGCGCGCATCCGGACAGCCGTTTGACGAGTTCTTGTCCGAACACATCTTCGAGCCGCTCGGCATGAAGGACACGGGTTTCGTCGTTCCAGCCGGCAAATTGGACCGCTTGACCACCTGCTACGCAACCAATCGCCAGAGCGGCGAGGTCGGCGTGTTCGACGCGGCAGAGACCAGCGAGTGGCGCCGGGCGCCGGCATTTCAAAACGGCGCGGGTGGGCTCGTCTCCACGGCCGGTGACTTCCTAGCCTTCGCCCAGATGCTGCTCAACCACGGCAGTAATGGCAGGCTGCGCGTCCTTTCGAGGCCATCGGTTGAGCTCATGACCACCGACCAGCTGACTGCGAAGCAAAAGTCGGTGTCGGGGCTTCAGCCCGGGATGTTCGCCGACCACGGCTGGGGCTTCTGCCTCTACATCGTCACTGGCCGAACCGGCTTCCCCTCAGTGGGCAGCTACGGCTGGGGCGGTGGTCTAGGAACGGCATGGGAGACCGATCCGCGCGAGGAGATGATCACGATCCTCCTCACCACCAAGACGTGGGACTCGTCCACTCCGCCGCCGGTTTTCGGCGACTACTGGACCTCGATTTACGCCGCCTTCGACGACTGACCGATCCTAGGCCGGCAGCTTCTTGAAGAAGCTGCACGGAGGCGATTCCTTCGTGGTGTGGAAGTTCCAGTGCCGGCACCAGGCCGTCCCGTCGAACATCCGGCAGGTCCCGCAGGTGACCGTCGGCTTCGCAGCCCGCGCCTTCTTCATGTGATTCTCAGGTCGCTCCCCGGGGAATTCTCCTTTCACGGAGACTCGCTAGTGGCGGAAGTGCCGGCGGCCGGTCATCACCATTGCGATGCCCGCGGCATCCGCTGCCTTCACGACCTCCACGTCCTTCACCGAGCCGCCCGGCTGGATCACCGCCGTCACCCCGGCGCGGATTCCCTCCTCGAGTCCATCCGGAAACGGGAAGAACGCATCCGAGGCCATGACCGAGCCGCGCGCGCGGTCGCCGGCCCGCTTCACTGCGATCTGAACCGCCTCCACGCGTGACATCTGGCCCGCGCCGACACCCACTGCCGCGCCGTCCTTGAACAGCACGATGGCGTTCGACTTGACGTGCTTGACCGCCGTCCACGCCAGGCCCAGCTGCTCCCACTCGGCCTCGGTCGGCGCGCGCCTCGTCGAGACGGTGCATTCGGATCGAACGAAGCCGGCGCGGTCCCAGTCCTGGACCAGAATGCCGCCTGACACCGACCGCAGGTCGTAGTCGAAGAGGCCCGTCTCCGAGGGCTTGGCAATGAGAACGATCATGTTCTTTCGCCGAGCCAGCGCCGCCCTGGCCTCCTGCGTCACCGCCGGGGCGATCACGACGTGGGTGACGATCTTCACGATCTGCTCGGCCGTCTCCAGGTCGAGCGGCCGGTTCACCGCGACGATTCCGCCGAAAGCCGACACCGGGTCGCACTCGAAGGCCAGTCGATAGGCGTCGACGATCCGTTCCGCCACCGCCAGCCCGCACGGGTTCATGTGCTTGACGACGGCAGCAGCCGGCCGGGCGTAGTCGGTCACGAGCTGGAACGCGGCCGAGGCGTCCTGGATGTTGTTGAACCCAGGGGGTCCGCCCTGCAGCTGCTCCGCGGCGCCGAGGCCGCCCGAGTCGGGACCCAGCCTGTAGAAGGCAGCCCGCTGATGGTCGTTCTCGCCGTACTTGAGGCTCTGCACCAGCCTGCCGGCGATGGTGATCTCGGTCGGAAACCCGTCTTGATCAGTCCTCAGGTACGCCGCGATCCAGGCGTCGTAGGCCGACGTGTGGGCGAACGCCTCGGCGGCCAGCCTCCGCCTCATGGATTCATCGACACCACGCTTGCCGAGCGCATCGAGCACCTCCAGGTATCGCTCGGGTCGCACGACGACGACCACCGAGGCGTGGTTCTTGGCCGCGGCGCGGATCATCGCAGGGCCGCCGACGTCGATCTGTTCCATCGCCTCTTCGAAAGTCGCACCTGGACGTGTGACGGTGTCGACGAACGGATAGAGGTTGCAGCAGACAAGGTCGATCTGCAGGAGTCCGTGCTCCTTGAGCGCTTCCATGTGCTCTGGCCGGTCGCGCCGGGCCAGGATGCCGGCATGGACGCCCGGATGAAGCGTCTTGATGCGGCCGTCCATCATCTCTGGAAATCCCGTCAGTTCGGTGACCGGGCGCGCGTCGACCGCAACCTCCTGAATCGATTTCAGCGTGCTGCCGGTCGCGAAGAGCTCGTATCCCAGGCGGCTCAGACCACGCGCAAAACCGCCCAGTCCCGTCTTGTCGCTAACCGACAGCAGGGCTCTTGGCAAGGCGCTCCTCCATCATCCGGATGGCTGCCGGAAGGATCCTGTGCTCGACCTCGTGCACCCGGCGGCGCAGCGACTCAACGCTCTCACCCCGTTCGATGGACACAGATTCCTGAATCAGAATCGGACCGGCGTCGAGGTCGCGTGTGACGATGTGAACTGTTGCGCCTGTCGTCGTGGCGCCGGCGCCGAGGGCCCGCTCGATGGCGTCCATGCCGCCCGCGAACGCCGGCAGCAGCGACGGGTGGATGTTGACGATGCGATTCTCGAAGGCCTCGAGAAACGGGCGGGTCTGGACGCGGTCGTAGCCCGCGTCGACGACAAGGTCAACCGCGTGCCGGTGGAAGAAATCCGCCATCGCCTGGTCTCGCTCATTCGCTGATGGGAAATTCCTTTGAGGCAGCTCGGCGAGGGGGATCCCCTTCTCGCGAGCGAAAGTCGCGGCGCCGCACGAGGGGCGGTTGGTCGCGACGGCCACGACATCGAAGCCCCGGGCGACAAGGTTAACGAGGTTCGTGCCCTGGCCCGAGGCGGCGACGCCGAGCCTGAGGCTCATGCGGTGATCGAGACCCGATCGGCGCCGGCGGCATGGCGCACGACCTCGCCCACCACCGCGGCGCCCGAGGGCACGTCTTTGGGATCAACCGCGAGAACCATGCCGAGCCCCATGTTGAAGGTGGCGTACATCTCGTCGTCGGCGATGCGCCCTCGCCGCCGGATCAGCTCGAAGATGGGCGGGGTACGCCACGTCCCGCGTCGAAATCTCGCGCCCAGGCCCTCCGGCAGCATTCGTGGAACGTTGCCGGTGATCCCGCCGCCCGTCACGTGCGCGGCTCCCTTCCACGTGATGCGGTTCAGGTCTTCGAGATACGAGCGGTGAGGGTCGAGCAGCACCTCGCCAAGCGGGCGGCCGAGCTCCGTGAAGACTCGCGTGAGGGGCACATCCTCGAACACCTTGCGCGCCAACGAGAACCCGTTGGTGTGGAGGCCGCTCGACGGCAGTCCCACAAGCACGTCCCCAACTTTGATCCGGCTCGGGTCGCCAGGACGCTCGACCAGGCCGACGATGAACCCTGCGAGGTCGTAATCGCCGAGTGCGTAGACGCCCGGCATCTCGGCCGTCTCGCCGCCGAGCAGGGCGCACCCGGCCTCCCGGCACGCCGATGTCATCCCTTCCATCAGCTGGGTGAAGACGTCGGGGTCGAGACGGCCGGTCGCGAAATAATCCAGGAAGAACAGCGGGCGCGCTCCCGCGGTGGCGATGTCGTTCACCGAGTGGTTGACGAGATCGACCCCGATATCGTGATGCGAGCCGGCGGCGATGGCGACCTTGATCTTGGTGCCCACGCCGTCTGCGCTGGCTGCCAGGTGGCCACCGCCGGGTAGGGCGTAGAGGCCGGCGAACGGGCCGACGCCCACCGCGACCTCGCTACCATGCGTTGCTGCAATGAGCGGTTTGAGGCGTTCAAGCGCGCGCTCGTAGGCGGCTATGTCCACGCCGGCCGCGGCGTAGGAGGGACTCTCGCCGCTCACGCCTTGGCTAGCTGTGGCGACGGAGGCTCGGCGACCGGGACGCCTTCCGGCTGCGGCTCGAACTGCATCTTGTCCATCACGAGCTGCTGCGGAACGGGCACCGGGTACGAGCCGTCGAAACAGGCGCGACAGAACTCCTGAGCCGTGCCCCGTCCGATGGCCCTCATCAGACCCGGTATCGAAAGATAGTGCAGGCTGTCGGCGCCAAGGTGAGCGCGAACCTCCTCGACGGTGCGGCCCGAAGCGATCAGCTCTTTCGTCGAGCCGATGTCGACTCCCATGAAGCACGGATAGCGCATGGGCGGGCTCGAGATGCGCATGTGGATCTCTCGGGCGCCCGCGGCGCGCAGTCGCTCGATGATCCGCCCTGACGTGGTGCCGCGCACGATCGAATCGTCGACGGCGATGATCCGCTTGCCCCTGATCGACCGCGGAAGGGGATTGAGCTTCAGCATCACTCCCGCCTCGCGCAGCGATTGGTCGGGCTGGATGAAGGTGCGGTTGATGTAACGGCTCTTCATCAGGGCCTCGCGAAACGGAATGCCGGACGCCTCGGCGTAGCCGATGGCGGCGGGGGTGCCCGAGTCCGGGAACGCGACCACCATGTCAGCCTCGACAGGCGCTTCCTTGGCGAGCTCGTGGCCCATTCGGATCCGGGCGTCTTCGAGCTCGCAGTTTTTGAGGATCGAGTCCGGCCGGGCGAAATAGATGAACTCGAAGACGCACATGGCGTGCTTGTTCGAGGTCATGAAGGTCAGGCTGTGAACGCCGTGCTCGTCCATCACCACCATCTCCCCCGGCTGGACCTCCCGGACGAAGTTCGCGCGCACCGTGTCCAGCGCGCAGGTCTCCGAGGCGATGACATGCGCCGGCTGGCCTGGGAGGGGTATGAAGCCGATGCACAGCGGCCGGAACCCGAACGGATCGCGAAGCGCGATCAGCTGGGTCGGCGTGATGATCCCGCACGAATAGGCGCCAACGACACGGGCGAAGGTGCGGCGGATGACGTCCTCCCACGTGCGGCCGTGGGTGTGCTCGATGAGCCTGGCCATGACCTCGGTGTCGAGGGCGGTGTCGAAGGTCGCGCCCTCGTCCTTCAGCTGGGCGCGAAGAGCCTCTGCGTTCAACAGGTTTCCGTTGTGAGCGATCGCGCCGGGTCCCAGGGTGGGATGGTGAAAGGGGAGCGGGTGCGCGTTCTCGGCCCGGCTGGCGCCGGTGGTCGAGTAGCGCGTGTGACCCAGCGCAAGGATCGAGCCCTCGCCCAGGTCCCTGATCTGATCGGGCGAGAAGACGTGGGCGACGAGGCCCATGTCGCGGTGCACGCGCACGGAAGTCCCATCCGAGACCGCGATGCCGGCCGACTCCTGACCCCGGTGCTGCAGCGCGAAAAGGCCGAAGTAGGTGAGGTTGGCGACATCCACACCCTGCTTGGAGCAGATGCCGAAAACCCCACACAAGGTCAGTCGATGCCCCTGGAGTCGCCCGGTTCACCCGGGCGACCCCCCGGACTCACTTTCTGTGTCGACGACGCAAACCAGAGGGGGGTCCGTGGGGGGATCCTGATCCCCCCGTGCCTTTCCACACCCTGCTTGGAGCAGATGCCGAAAACCCCACACACGTCTAGCCGGACACCTTGTGCACTAGCCCACCGCTCCTTCCCAAGCTTGACGCATCTCGGAGAGGGAGAGCTTTAACTGACCCTCCAACTCCAGGAAGCCGCCGCCCGCGAGGCCGAGAAGCGAGATCTCGACATTGTTGCGGCGGGCCAGTGACTGAACCTCCGGCATCGCTCGGGACGGCACGCTCACGATGAAGCGGCTCGGCGACTCCCCGAAAAACGCGGCGTCGAGGCGGAGCGGCGCCTCCGGCCTGAGGCCTGGGCACCGAACGCCGATCCCACCGAGCATGCAGCATTCCGCCAGCGCGACGAGCATGCCCCCCTCGGCGCAGTCGTGGGCCGAATGCAGGAATCCGTGCTGGGCGGCAGCGAGCACCAGCCGACCGACGGCCCTTTCGCGCGACAGCTCCAGCGCGGGCGGCGGTCCCTGGACCGTGCCGTGCTCGACCTTCATGTACTCGCTGCCGCCGAGATCGTTGTGGCTCGAGCCGACGAGGAGGACGAAATCGCCCTCGGCGCGAAATCCCGCGCCGAGCGCCCGGTGATAGTCGTCGATCAACCCGATCATGCCGACCACCGGTGTCGGAAAGATGGCTACGTCACCGGGCGATTCGTTGTACAGGCTGACGTTTCCGCTCACGATCGGCACCTCGAGCGTCCTGCACGCCTGCGCCAGCCCTTGGATCGTCTCCTCGAGCTCCCAGTACACCTCCGGCCTGTCCGGGTTGGCCAGGTTCAGACAATCCGTGACGGCGAGTGGCCTGGCGCCGGTCGCGATGATGTTGCGCGCGGCTTCAGCCACCGCGAGCTGGGCCCCGGCGTGGGGGTCGAGATGGCAGTAGCGCGAGTTGCAGTCGGTCGTCATCGCAAGCCCCAGCTGCGTGCCCTTGACCCTCAGCACCGCCGCGTCGCCGCCAGGCGCGACGACGGTGGCGTCGCCGACCATGTGGTCGTAGCGCCGAAAGACGCCCCTTTTGCTGCTGAGGTTCGGGCTCGCGAGCAGGCGCAGAAGCGTGGCGCCCGGATCCACGATGGGCGGGACGGAAGTGACGTCAAGCCGGGCCGCGACGGCCCGGGCGACACCGACCAGACGCCGTGGAGGCGCGCCGTCCGTGAGCAGCTGTACGGGCAGCCTGGCCACTTCGTCCCAGCCGTCGAAGACAGTCAGATGGCCGTCGTCGGTCACCTCGCCGATCACGGCCGAAGCCAGGTCCCAGGTGCCGAAGATCAGCTCGACCTCCTCCTCGCGGCCGCGCTCAACGACGACGAGCATCCGCTCCTGCGACTCCGAGAGCATCACCTCGTAAGGCGTCATCGCCCGTTCGCGGCGCGGCACCTTCGCCACATCGATCCGCGCGCCCGCGCCCGGGACGCGCGCGGCGCACTCCGCCACCGATGAGGTGAGGCCGGCCGCACCGAGGTCCTGGAGCGCAAGCACCGCGGTCGTCTGCTGGAGATCCATGCAGGCTTCGAGCAGGCATTTCTCGAGGAACGGGTTGCCCACCTGGACCGCCGGCCGGCGCTCGGCGCTCGTCTCGTCGAGCTCGAGCGAAGCGAACGAAGCGCCGTGGATCCCGTCGCGCCCGGTGTCAGCGCCAACCAGCAGAATGCTGTTGCCCGTTCCTTCAGCTCGGGCTCGCATCAGGCGATCGACCCGCACCAGACCGACGCACATCGCGTTGACGAGCGGGTTCTGCGCGTAGCACTCGTCGAAATAGACCTCGCCGCCAACGGTCGGGATGCCGATGCAGTTGCCATAGCCACCGATCCCAGCGACCACGCCTTCGAAATGATGGCTCGAGCCGGGGAGGGGTCCAAAACGAAGCGAGTCGAGCAGCGCGACCGGCCGAGCGCCCATCGCCACGACGTCACGGATGATTCCCCCGACCCCGGTGGCTGCGCCTTGAAACGGCTCTATCGCCGAGGGGTGGTTGTGCGACTCGATCTTGAACACCGCGGCCCAGCCCTCGCCGATCGTGACGGCACCCGCATTCTCGCCGGGGCCCTGCAGAACGGCGGGTCCGGTAGACGGAAGGCGGCGGAGCAGGGCTCGCGAGCTCTTGTATGAGCAGTGCTCGGACCAGAGGACTCCAAGCATTCCCAGCTCCACCTCGTTGGGGGCGCGCTTGAGCCGCTCGACTATGACCCTGTATTCGTCGGAAGTGAGGGCGACCTCACGAAGCCGCCGCTCGTCGATCACCTCCACGCTTTTCGCGCTCGGCTCAAGAGACCAGGACCTTGAGCGCGCTCTCCGCGACCGACTGGAACAGTTTCCGGCCATCCGTGCCACCCAGCTCCGGTTCCGAGCATCGCTCCGGGTGAGGCATCATCCCCAGCACGTTGCCCCGGGCGTTCACGATTCCCGCGATGTTGTGGAGTGAGCCGTTTGGGTTGGCGGCCTGCGTGACGCGGCCTGATGAATCGCAGTAGCGGAACACGACCTGGCCGCGCTGCTCAAGCTTTGAAAGCGTCGCGGGATCGGCGAAGTAATTCCCTTCACCGTGCGAGATGGGAATCCGCAGCACCTCGTGCTCATCGCATTTAGAGGTGAATGCGAGGTCGGTTCTCTCCACGGCAAGGTGGGTCCACTCACAGCGAAACTCCAGCGAGGCGTTGCGAAGGAGCGCACCTGGCAGCAGTCCCGCTTCGCAGAGAATCTGAAATCCGTTGCAGATCCCCCAGACCAGACCGCCCCGGTCGGCGAACTCGCTGATCCGCTCCATCACCGGGGCGAAGCGAGCGATCGCTCCGGTGCGCAGGTAATCGCCGTAAGCGAAACCGCCGGGCAGGATGATGCAGTCGCAGCCTTTGATGTCGGCATCCTTGTGCCAGAGGTACCGGAGCTCGGCGCCCAGGACCTGGTTGACGACCCAGCCGCAGTCGCGGTCGGACCACGTGCCCGGGAAGACTACTACGCCGAACCTCATGCTACTGACCACGCTCGAAGGCACCGCGGGGTCCCCGCGAAATCGCAGATTTCGTGGCGTGCGAAGCCTACTACGCCAAATCTCACTGCCGTGCTCCCGACCGGATGTCGAAGCGGAAGTCTTCGATCACGTGGTTGGCGAGCAGCTTGTCGCACATCGCTTCGACGCGCTTTCTCGCCTCCAGCTCGTTGGCCACGTCAAGACTCACCTCGATGTACTTGCCGACCCTGACCTCGGAGACCTCGCCGAAGCCAAGCGACGCCAACCCATTCTTGACGGTGATCCCCTGCGGGTCGTTGACGATGGGCTTTGGGGTCACCACCACTCTTGCAGTGAAACGACTCAAATCAACGCTCGTTTCTCGGTTTGGGTGGGAAGAGCGGCTTGCCGACCAGGCGCTGATATGCCGTCAGGTACCTCTGGCGCGTCTGCTCGACCACGTCGTTGGGCAGCTGCGGGGGGTCGGACTTCTTGTCCCAACCAGATCGGTCCGAGAGCCAGTCACGAATGAACTGCTTGTCGTAGGAATCCGGCGAGATTCCCACCCGATACGTGGCCGCCTCCCAGTAACGTGAGCTGTCGGGCGTGAGCGCCTCGTCGATGAGGATCAGGTCTTCGCCGATGAGGCCAAATTCGAATTTCGTATCGGCAAGGATCAGGCCTTTCTTAAGGGCGAGATCGGAGGCGAACTTGTAGACCTCGAGGCTGGCGCCGCGAAGCTTGCCCGCCAGCTCTTCCCCGAGCTGATCCTTCACGGTTTCGAACGTGATGTTCTCGTCGTGACCCGTCTCAGCTTTCGTCGCGGGAGAGAAGATCGGTTCGACGAGCTTCTGGCTCTGCAGCAGTCCGGGCGGCATTTCGTCCCCGGCCAGAGAGCGCGTCTCCTGGTACTCCTTCCAGGCGCTTCCGGCGAGATAGCCGCGCACCACGCACTCGAAGTCGATTCGCTTTGCCTTCCTGACGATCATGAAGCGGCCCGCCAGCTCGTCCCGGTGGGCCTTCAGCTCCTCGGGCAGGTCCGGCACCATGCCCGAGATCAGGTGGTTCGGCTGGAACGTGTCGGTCTGCGAGAACCAGAAGATCGAAAGCTGTGTCAGCACCTTGCCGCGGTCGGGAATGCCGTTCGGCAGGGAGTAATCGAATGCCGAGATGCGGTCAGTGGTCACCATTAGCAGGCGATCCGCATCGAGCTCGTAGGTGTCGCGGACCTTGCCGCGTGAAAAGAGTTTGAGGGGCAGCTCGGTCCCCATCACCGCGGGTCCGGCGATCATCGCGTCGTCACGGTGAGGCTAAGCCGCTCGTAAGCGATCTCGGTGTGTTCGAGCCCGGCCCAGGGATCGAAGACCTCTTCCAACTTGGCGCCGATTCGTTTCATCACTTGCTCATCCTTCTCGAGAAGGGCCCGGAACCCGGGGCCCTTGCCATCTAGTGCCTGCATGGCCGCCTTTTGAACTATGAGGTATGCATCCTCTCGCGAGAGGCCGCTCTCGACGAGGGCAAGCAGGACGCGCGACGAGAACACGACACCCCCGCCGAACTGCAGGTTCGCAAGCATCCGGTCTGGCCGCACCTCCAGGCCCTCGAGGACCCTGGCCATCTCCAACGCCATGTAGTCGACGGCCGCGCACGCGTCAGGAAAGATGACCCGCTCTGCCGACGAGTGGCTGATATCGCGCTCGTGCCACAGCGCTGTGTTCTCGAGTGCCGTCGTGAGATGGCCGCGCACGACTCGCGCCAGGCCACACACCCTCTCGGTCAGCACCGGGTTGCGCTTGTGAGGCATCGCCGAGCTTCCCTTCTGCTCTTTGCCAAACGGCTCGAAGGCCTCCCCGACCTCGCTTCGCTGCAGATGCCGGATCTCGGTGGCGATCCTCTCCAGGGTGCCCGCGGCCAAGGCCAGGGCGGCCATGAACCCGGCGTGGCGGTCCCGTGCGACCACCTGCGTGGAGACGGTGTCGGGCTCCAGGCCCAGCTGGCGGCACACGTGCTCTTCGATCTTCGGGTCGACGGTGGCATGAGTGCCCACCGCCCCGCTGACCCGACCCACCGCCGCGTCGGCCGCGGCTTGCTCGAGCCGGGCGATGGAACGGTCCAGCTCGGCCACCCAGCCGGCGACCTTGAAACCGAAAGTCGTCGGCTCGGCCACGATGCCGTGCGTCCTGCCCGCCATCAGCGTGCGGCGGTGGTTGAGCGCGAGGGCCGCCGCGGCGGCTCTAACCTGGCCCATGTCCTTGGTGATGATTCGGGCCGACTCGACCATCTGCACCGCCATCGCCGTGTCGTTGAGGTCCTGGCTCGTCATCCCGAGATGGACGTAGCGCGCCTCCGGCTGGCCGATCGACCTGTTCAGGACGGTCAAGAACGCGATGACGTCATGGCCAACCCGGGTCTCCTCGGCCGCTATCTCGGCCGCATCGAACGTGCCCTGCCGGATCCGGGGTAGGGCCGATTCGGGGATGCGCCCCAGCGCCGCCCACGCTTCGCAGGCGAGCACCTCGATGCGCAGCCAGAGCTCGAACCTGTGCTGCTCGGACCAGACCGCCCGGATTGCAGGCGGCGAGTATCGCTCGATCAAGAAGGGCGACCGCTCCCAATTAACACTGGGGGACGCCCGAATTATAAGGTTCGCCGTTCAACCAGATGTTGGGACGGCGACCAGAACGAGCCCCAGATGCTGTGCCGATCCAGGGCAGCCTGGTGGGTGAGTGGCCCCGGCTCGATAATCGGTGCGGCTGATGCGCAAACGTCGTAACCACCCTGACCGCTCCCCCGTTGGTTCTGAAGCAGGCTGAACGGCCAGTGAGCTACCCGTCGCGCGACGACGAGCCCGAGCTTGTCGCGCGAGCCAAAGGGGATCCCGCGCAGTTCGGGGCGCTCTACGACAGGCATTTTCAGCAGATCTACAGGTTTGTGTATTCAAGAGTGAGGGAGCAGACAGCGGCAGAGGACGTTACTTCTGAGGTCTTCATGAAGGCGCTCAAGGCCATACCCCGATACCAGGACACGGGTCGGCCGTTTGCTGCCTGGCTGTACCAGATCGCGGTCAATGCGATCGCCGACCGTTACCGAACTCAGCGCTCGGCGCAGCCGCTCGATGACTTTCACGATCTGTCGGTGGCGGGGCCGGCCCTCGAAGATCTGGCCGCGCATCGCGACGAGATGCGCCGGATCTGGGCGCTCGTTGAGCAGCTTCCGACGCAGCAGAAGACCGCGCTGGTGCTCAAGTTCCAGGAGGACATGAAGATCGAGGACATCGCGGTGGCCATGGGCAAGTCCCCGGGGGCCGTGAAGCTCCTGATCCACCGCGGGGTCAGCCATCTTCGAGACGAAGCCGAGGCTCTGAGGCCGCAGTGAGCTCGCACCACGACCCCGAGCTCGATGACGTGCTCCAGGACAGCGAGCTGATCCGGCTGGCTCGGCTCCTGGGCTCTGCAGAACGGGGCGATCCACTACTCGACCTGGCGTTCAGATCGGCGCTGCGCCGACAGCTCATGCAGCAGGCCGACCTCATGAACGCACGCCGGGCCGCGGGCTGGCGACGCCTGTTTGCCCCGGCCAACCTGGCGTGGGCGGGCGCTGCCGTCGGGCTGCTGCTCATCGCCTCGGTGGTGGTCTTCAGCATGCTTCAGCAGCCAGCCATCGTGAATCAGCTCGTGGTGAGCAGCGCGATCAACGGCAGCCAGGGTGTCCAGCTCAAGCAGCCGATCCTGGTCTCGTTCAATCAGCCGATGGATCAGGCCGCCACCCAGGCTTCGATCCAGGTCACCCCTGCCACCAATGTCACCTATTCCTGGCAGGACAGCAACACGCTCGTGATCCAGCCGATCAGCGGAAACCTGGCGCCGAACACCCAGTACCAGGTCACCGTCGGCCCCGGCGCCAAGACCACTGCCAACGTGACGCTCGCAACCCAGCAGACCATCACCTTTGTGACCCAGCCTCAGACGCCGCCAACCCCGTCGCCCTCGCCGTCGCCGACACCCGGTCCGCTGGTCAGCGGTGAGAAGCAGCTGGCCACCGTGGGCAGCGCCACCCCCGGTACGGTGCAGTGGTCGCCCGACTCGGCCAGCGTCTACTTCGTGACCTCGACGGGTTCGCTCGACGCCGTTCCGGCCAAGGGCGGATCGGTCACGGTCATCGCGCCGGATGCGGTCACGTCGCAAGCTCTTTCGCCGGCCGGTGATAGGCTGGCTTACGTCCGCGGCGGCAAGATCGAGACAGTGACCATTTCGACCGGCGCGACCACCGAGCTCGTCACCGCGCCCCCCGCGATTGACGTCGGATGGGCCAAGGACAAGCTGGTATGGACCGCATCCGACGGCGTGTACTCGCAGGGATCAACCGGAGGCTCGCAGGTCGCGCCCCTGCCATCGACCGGAAAGGTGAACGTGCTCTCCATCGCACCTGACGGCACCCACGTCGCCTACCAGCTGGACGGCGCGTCGATGCTCCTGGATGTGGCCAGCGGGAAGAGCGTCACGCTCGGCGGTGCATTTTCGGGATGGTCGCCGAGCGGTGCTCAGATCCTGCTTTTGACTTCCGCCGGAACCGCGGTCTCGGATCTTCGCGGCAACATCTCGGCCACGCTGGCGCCAAGCTTCGGGGCGAGCTGGTCCACGTCGGACGCCATCCTGCTCGGCGGCGACGCGGCCCTCTCGCAGGTTCGCCCCGACGGCAGTTCCTCGACCAAGCTCGCCGACGGGTCGTACGACTCTCCGGCCTGGGCGCCGGACGGCGCGACGTTCGCCTTCTTCCGTGGTGGAGCCATATGGGTCGCTTCAGCGCCGGCCCTGCCGCCACAGACCACCTCGCTCGACCAGGCCGCCGCGGTCGTCAACTCGTTCATGCAGGCCAGGCTGAAGGGCCAGGCAGACCAGGCGGGCCAGTACCTCGATCCGAACGGCAAACAGGCTTACGGAACGGATGGGCTGAACCTGACGATCAGCGGCGACCCGAGCTTCACGCGCTATTACATCCTCACCCAGGAGATCACCTCGACCCAGCCGGACACCGCGAAGTTCGTGGTTCGCATCGTGCTCTCACATCAGAAGCTCGAGGTGACCGATGTCGACGAGACCCTCACCCTGGTGCGTGACCCGAGCAGCAACCACTTCGTCGTCGACCAGGCCGCCGCCGGCCCACGGCGTGACGCGGGCAAAGGCGCCGAGGTCGTCGCGATCGATGTCACGCGCAGCGTCATCAAGGTGACGTTCGACAGCGACCTCGACCCAAGCACGGTGGCTCGCGGGGTGATGGTGGTGGGTTCCAACGGCGATCCCGTCGACGCCACCGCCTCCTACGCGAACCGGGTCGTGACCCTTTCGGGCCTCGATCTCAAGCCTGGCGAACAGTACAAGCTCGTGGTCTCGACGGCCCTGCGCGACGTGCTCGGACACAACGTCACGCGGGAGTACGACCTCGTGCTTCTCGGGCCGGCTGCCGGCGAGGGCGGCAGCCACCTCGGCGGATCGACGGCCGCACCGTCGCCTTCGCCCTCACCTTCTCCCTCGCCGGTCGGCGCATCTCCAAACCCCTCCCCCGGAGGTTAGGTCCAACGCGGCGCTGATAGGCTCTGCCCGTGCCGCACTGGGTGGCCCAGGTCTGGTTCATGGTGTTCGGCGCGGCCTTGCTCTGCAGCGGCCTTGCTCTGCTCACCAACTTTCGAGGTTGGGGCAAGCTGTGGGAGGATCGGCTGAACGCTCGCAACCGATACGTCGGCAAGTTGCTCGACCAGGCATGGCCGCGGAATCCTTATGTAGGACCCGTGTGGCGACCGGCGGCGGGGGTGTTTGCCACCCTGCTTGGCCTTGCCATGATGGCCGCGGTCATGTCCGGCGCGCTGCGGTGACTGGTGACCTGCACCAGGAGACTAGATCTGCTTGAGCCTTCGCGCGGCGCGGAGCAGCGCGGTCACCGAGCCGGCGTGCACTATCGTCCCGTCCAGCGCAGCCTCGAGCGCCTCGCCGAACGGCAGCCTGAGCACCTCCATGTCCTGCTCGTAAGCCTCAGGGTGGCGCTCGGACTCGGTTATCGCCCGAGCCAGGAAGAGGTGAGCCCTGCCCGTGAGAACGGCGGCGCCATGCACCACGCCGAGCGATTCGAATTCTCCCGCGACGAGACCCGTTTCCTCCTCGAGCTCTCGTGCCGCGCACTCCAGCGGGTCCTCGCCCTCGTTGAACGTGCCCGCCGGCACCTCCCAGGACGACTCGTTCCAGGCATGCCTCCACTGCCTCACGAGCGCCGTGTCGCCGTTCTCGAAATGGGGCACCACAAACGCGGAGTCGGGGCTCTCGATCACGGTGTAGTTGGCCTCGGTGCCGTCGGGCAGCCGGATCAGGTCGTCGCGCACCTCGAACGGTCCGGAGCGACCTCTTGCTCTTGCACCGGCGATCAGGTAGGGGCGCCCACCCTCAGGGTGGCGCAGCCGTGCTATTTGCTCACCATGGCGGCCACCGCGGCGGCCGCGGCGGCGATGTGGCGTGGGTTCGCACCGTAGTCGAAAGGCGAAGTCTCGCCCGCGTGCTTTCGCGCCTGCTCGATCAGCTGCGGATGGTCCTCAATGAATCGAGTGCTGAGGTTGCCCGCTCGGAAGTCGGTGTTGTCGAGGATCGCCTGGTGGTAGCTGATCGTGGTGGCCGGGCCGACCACCACGAATTCGTGTAGGGCCCTCTTGGCTCGAGCGATGGCCTCAGCCCTATCGCTCCCGTGAACGATGAGCTTTGCCACCAGCGAGTCGTAGTTCGGCGGCACCTCTGAACCTGGACCGAAACCGGAGTCGACGCGCACCCCTGGCCCCGCCGGCGCGACCCACCTGCTGATGCGCTTTGGGTTGGGCATGAAGTTGCGCAGCGGATCCTCCGCGTTGATCCGCATCTCGATGGCGTGCCCCGTCCAGGTCACGTCTCGTTGGGTGAAGCTCAGCTCCAACCCGGCGGCGATTCTGATCTGCTCCTTGACCAGGTCCAGGCCGGTCACTGCCTCCGTGATGGGATGCTCGACCTGCAGCCTCGCATTGACCTCGAGGAAGTAGAAGGCACCTTCGCTGAATATGAACTCGACGGTGCCGGCGTTCACGTATCCGGCCGCGGTGGCCGCACGAATCGCCGCATCCCCCATCGCCGCCCGCACGTCGGCCGTGAGGGCGGGTGACGGAGTCTCTTCCATGATTTTCTGGTGGCGGCGTTGAATCGAGCACTCGCGCTCGCCGAGGTGCACTGCGTTGCCGTGGGTGTCACAGATGACCTGGATCTCGATGTGCCGTGGCTTGCGGACGTAGCGCTCGATGTAGACCGTCGGGTCGCCAAAAGCGGCGCGCGCCGCCTGCGAGCTGCTTTCGATCGCCGCCGGCAGCTGGGCTTCCGACTCGACCACCTTCATGCCGATTCCGCCGCCGCCGCCTGAGGGCTTGACCATGACCGGGAACCCGATGCGTCGTGCGGCCTCGACTGCAGCGGCGGGATCGACCGCTTCGCTTCCCGGGGTGACGGGCACGCCGTGCGCGACCGCCAGGCGGCGCGCGGCCAGCTTGGATCCGAGCGCCCGCATCGCCGACGCGGGCGGCCCGATGAACTTGATCCCGGCCGCCTCACACGCCTCGGGGAACTCGGGCTTCTCGGAGAGGAACCCGTACCCGGGATGAATCGCGCCCGCTCCGCAATCGTGGGCCACCTTCACGATCCGGGCCAGGTCCAGATAGGACTGGGCTGGCGGCGCTCCGCCGATGTGGTGGGCTTCGTCGGCGTAGCGGACGTGAATCGCCCCGCGGTCCGCGTCGGAGTAGACGGCCGCGGTGGCGATGCCCAGCTCCCGGCACGCCCGCATCACCCGAATCGCGATCTCGCCCCGGTTCGCGACCAGGACCTTGCGGAAGAGTCCCTTCCTCACGTGACGTTGAGGAGGGGCTGATTCGGGCTGACGACCTCGCCCTCCTTGACGAACACCTGGCTCACGCGCCCGGCGACGGTCGTGACGATGTCGTTCTGCATTTTCATCGCCTCAAGCACGGCGACGACATCGCCCAGCTTCACCTGGTCACCCGGCTTGACAGGCATCTTGACGATGAGACCCTGCATCGGCGCGATGACCGTTCCCTCGCCGATCCTGGCGGGAGGACTTGACGTCGCAGCCGGGCCTGCCGATCCGACCTTCGCCGGCGCGGCTGCCGGAACGACCATCATCCCCGCGCCGGAAACGCGCACCTTGAACACCTCGCCTTCAACCTCGACCTCGAACTCCGCGCTCGAGGCCTGGAGCGGGGCAGCCTCGGCAGCCGAAGCGGCAGGAGGATCAGGGTCGGTGACCACAACAGGCGGCTCCGGGCTCTTCTCCACCGGGGCGGCCTGTCGCGCCACCGGCTTCGGCCCGCCCATGTACTCGGCCGCCAGCTGCGGGAACAGAAGCTGGATCAGCACGTTGTCGTCCGTGGCCTCGTAACCCATCTTCTTAACATGCTTGCGAGCGAGCTCGACCTGCGGTTCCAGAAGGTCGGCGGGGCGGATCGTGATCGGCTCCTCGCGGCCGAGGACCAACCTGCGCAGCTCATGATCGGCGGGCACGGGCGGCCTGCCGTACAGGCCCTGCAGGTAGTCCTTTAGCTCCTGGGTCACGGTCGCGTAGCGGTCGCCACCGATCACGTTGTAGACGGCCTGGGTAGCGATCATCTGCCGGATCGGCGCTACGAGTGGGGGATAACCCAGCTCCCGACGGACTTCGTTGGCCTCCCCCATCACCTCGGACAGTCGTGCGGCCGCATTGTGCGCGCCGAGCTGCTGGAAGATGTCCTGCAGCATCAGCCCGGGCATGTGATAGCGCAGGATGCTCGCGTCCACCCGATCCGCCATCGGGCTCTGGTGTTCGGCGTGGCGGCGCTTGAGCTCCTCCACCTCGTGCTGGACGTCCCACATCTTGTCGATGTCGAGCCCGGTGTCGTATTCGCCGCCCTGCAGCGCAGCGACGACGCTCTCGGCCGCAGGCTGCGACGCACCCCACGCGAGCGGTGAGATGGCGACGTCGAGGATCGACGCGCCGGCCTCGACCGCGGCCATGTAGGCCATCGGCGCCATGCCGCTCGAGCAATGCGAATGCACGTCGATCGGGACCTTGACGTTCTGCTTAAGAGCGGTGACAAGCTCCCACGTCGCCTGGGGGCTGAGCAGGCCAGACGTGTCCTTGATCACGATCTCGTGGCAGCCCATGTTCACCAAGCCCTTGGCGAGCGAGCACCAGAGCTCGAGGTTGTGGGCGGGCGACACCGCATAGCTCAGCGCGCCCTGCACCCGCTTCCTGGACTTGAGCGCGGCCGTGATCGAGGCCTCCATGTTGCGCAGATCGTTGAGCGGGTCGAACACCCTGAACACGTCCACCCCGCATTTCGCGGCGTGCTTGACGAAGAGCTCGACCACGTCGTCGGCGAAGTTGCGCTTGGAAACGAGGTTCTGGCCACGTATCAACCCCTGGATCGGAGTGTTGGGGAGGACCTTGTGGAGCTTGCGAACGAACTCCCACGGATCCGCTCCACGCTGCAGCTGGGTCTCGAAGGTTGCACCACCGAACGCCTCCATCGCGGCAAAGCCGATGGAGTCCATCTTGGCGGCCACCGGCACGATCTCGTCCGAGCGAAGCTCGCCGCCCAGCAGCGCCTGCTGCGCGTCGCGAAAGGTCGTGTCGATGAGCTGGACCCGAGGCTTGCGTTTTGCCATCAGCGCAATTTCCTCACTGGGCCAGCTCTGCGCGCTTTTCCGCATGCCTCTGCTCGACCGCCGCATCGGTCAGGCCCAGGATCCTCGCGGCCAGCCACGCGGCGTTTTTGGCACCCGCCTCACCGATGGCCACGGTGGCGACCGGGATTCCGGCGGGCATCTGGACGATCGAGTACAGGGAGTCGACGCCTCCAAGGTGCTGCGTAGGAACGGGAACGCCCACCACCGGGAGGTTCGTCCATGCCGCGACCACGCCTGGAAGGTGCGCCGCCCCGCCGGCGGCCGCGATCACGACCTTCAGCCCGCGCTCCCGGGCGGTCGAGGCCCATTCCATGACGCCGCTCGGGTTGCGGTGCGCCGAGCAGATCTTCAGCTCGTGCTCCAGGCCGAGGTCGCCAAGCACCTTGATGCACGACTCCATCAACGGCAGGTCGGACTTGGAGCCGAGGATGATGCCTACGACCGCAGCCATTTCGCCTCCCTATGTGCCCGCGAAGGAACCGCCGTCGGCCTTCGTCTGATCGGCCTCGCTGGCGATGTCGTCCCTGAAGAAAGCCCCGTCGAATCGTACCCGCAGGGCCCCGGCCAGCGCCTTGGATCGAGCCTGGGCGACGGTGTCTCCCAGGGCGACCGAGGTGACGACCCGGCCGCCGTCGGTGACGAGACCCAGCCCGGGCTCGAACCGCGTCCCCGCATGGAAGATGAGCACTCCCGGCGGCATCTCGGTCAGGCCGCGGATCTGCACTCCGGTCTTCATGACGAGGTCGTCCGGATAGCCGCCTGACGCGACCACCACGCCCACGCAGGCCTGGGGACTCCAGGTCAGCTCGGGAAACTCAACGAGGTTGCCCTTGGCCGCGGCCAGCGCCATCGCGACGAAATCGGTCTTGAGCCGCGGCAGCACGACCTGGGCTTCCGGGTCTCCGAATCGGGCGTTGAACTCGAGCGCTTTGACTCCATGTTTCGTCAACATCAGGCCCGCATATAGGACCCCCCGGAACTCGTCTCCCGACCCCGCCAGCTCGCTGACGGCGGGTCGCATCACCGACTCCACCACCTCAGCGACCATTGCATCCGTCACGCCAAGGGGCGGCGAATACGCGCCCATGCCACCCGTGTTAGCCCCGGCGTCGCCCTTTTCAGCTCGCTTGTAGTCGCGCGCCGGGGCCAGGACCCGAACCTCGTGACCGTCGGTGACGCCGAGCACCGACAGCTCGGGACCCTCGAGCCTTTCCTCGACCACGATCGTCTCGCCGCTGCGCCCGAACCGAGCCTCCACGAGCATGGCATCGATCGCAGCGTCCGACTCCTCGGCGCTCCCGCAGACGATGACCCCTTTGCCGCGGGCAAGCCCGTCGGCCTTGACCGCCACCTTGCCCTCACGCTCCCGTGCCCAGGCCCGCGCCGGCGCAGGCTCCTGGAAGACGGCGAAGTCGGCGGTCGGGATGTGGGCTCGCAGCATCAGCTCTTTCGCGAAAGCTTTGCTCGACTCGATCCGGCCCGCCCCACGGTTGGGTCCGAACACGTTGAAGCCTTCTTTTCTCAATGCGTCGCCGACACCGGCGTCCACGGCAGCCTCGGGGCCGAGCACCACCAGGCCCAGACGCTCTCGCTTCGCGAAGGCGACCAGGCGCACGACGTCCGCGACGCCGATCGGCACATTGCGCGCCATCCCGCCGGTGCCGCCGTTGCCCGGAGCGCAGTAAACACGCTCGACCAGGTCCGACTGCACGCACTTCCAGCACAGCACATGCTCGCGAGCCCCCGAGCCGACCACAAGGATCTTCACCGGGCGGCTATTGGAGCACGGCGAGGGCTGCCGGCGTGACGACCTGGTAAGCGTCTCTCCAGTTGACCGATTCGGTGCCGGCGCGCCAGTATCGCCGCCCGCCGGCATGCCAGGTGCCGTCGCTCCGGCGCAGACCGATCAACATCTGGACGGCTTCCCGGGCCCGCGGGTCCGCGATCAGGCCGAATCGAGCGACCACTCGCAAGCCCTGGAAGAAGTCGTAGTGCCAGTAGTGCGGCCAGTGGATGCGCCGCCACTCGGAGTCGATGACGGTTCCCGTCGTGATGGATCGGAACAGACGGTGCTCTAGCAAGAGTTCCACTCCTCTACGCGCCGCCTTTCTGGCTCGCTCATCCCCTGTTTCGCGGTGGTACTCGACCAACCCCCAGATGGGCGCGAGTGACTCGTGGAAGGAGGAGCGGTGCGCCTGCGGCTCGGGATCGCAGTTCCAACCGCCGTCCGCCCACTGCGAGCGGAGCAGGACCTCGACGAGCCCCCGAACGCGCTCATCCCGGGCCATCCCGAGACGGCAGCTCACAGCGAGCGCGTTCCCCTCGATCGACGCATGCCGGCGCTCCCTACCCGCCAGGACCTGCGGCTCGGCTCGGGTGGCGATCCAATCGAGGTCGGTGCCGACGGCCGCTCGCGCCGCTGCGCTGTTGCGCCGGACACCCAGCTCCACCAACGACACCAGGCGCCAGTGAGCGCCGGTCCATTTCGAGTAGGGATGCACTCCGAACGATCCGTCGGGTCGCTGCCCGCGCAGCAGCCCGGCGATCATCCGCCGACGCCAGGCTACATATGAGAGGGAATCCGGATGGCGTGGCCGGCATCGCGCGGGCGGCCGGATTAACTCCGGCCGCGACTTTGTTTTCAATGCTCGCGGGCGCTGCTGGGAGTGACCTCTAAGACAGACTCCTCGACATACCGGAAGGAGAGCAGGCCCGTCGCGAAGCGACCAGCCGATGAGAGGGAACCATCCGGGTTCCCTCTCATAAAGTCATTCCCACTCAATCGTGCCGGGCGGTTTTGAGGTGATGTCGAAGACGACCCGGTTGACTCCTTTGACCTCGTTGACGATGCGGTTGCTGATCAGGGCCAGCACCTCGTACGGCACACGGGCCCAATCCGCGGTCATCGCGTCCTCGCTCGTCACGACCCGGACCGCGACCACGTTGGCGTACGTCCGGTAGTCCCCCATCACACCGACGGTCTCGAGCGGCGTGAGCACGGCAAACGACTGCCAGACCTGGCGGTAGAGACCGTTTCGCTTGATCTCGTCGACCACGATCCAGTCGGCGTTGCGCAGAATCTCCAGACGGTCGGCCCTCACCTCGCCCAGGCAGCGAATCGAGAGTCCCGGTCCCGGGAACGGCTGGCGGTAGACCATCTCCTCGGGCATCCCAAGCTCCAGTCCGACGGCCCGCACCTCGTCCTTGAACAGGTAACGGAGGGGCTCGATGAGCTGGAAGCGCAGCCCCGGAGGCAGCCCGCCAACGTTGTGGTGGGTCTTGATCTTGACCGCGGTGGCGGAAACGTCGGCGGCCGTCGACTCGATGACATCGGGATACAGCGTGCCCTGGGCCAGGAAGTCGATGACGCCGAGCCCGGCCGCCTCGGCCTCGAAGACCGAGATGAACTCCCTTCCGACCACACGCCTCTTCTCTTCCGGGTCGGTCACACCCCGTAGGGCGGTTAGGAAGCGCTCGGTGGCGTCCACGTAGCGGATGTTCATGTCCAGATTGCCGTGCATGACGGCCAGCACGCGTTCCGGCTCCTCTTTTCTCAAGAGGCCGTTGTTCACGAAGACGCAGGTGAGCTGATCGCCGACCGCCCGGTGGACCAGCGTCGCCGCCACCGCTGAGTCCACGCCGCCCGACAGCGCACAGATGACGCGGCCCGCGCCCACCAGGGCGCGGATGCTGGCCACCGCCTCGGCGATGAAGTTGCCAGGCGTCCAGGTCGGCGTGCACCCACAGATCGCGAAGAGGAAGTTGCGCAGCACCTCACGGCCGCTCGGCGTGTGCACGACCTCGGGGTGAAACTGGATGCCGTACACGCGGTGGCCGTCCGTGAAGGCCGCGACCGGCGAGTTCCCGCTCGACGCGAGCGAACGAAAGCCCGGCGGCAGCTCACTCACGTGATCGCCATGGCTCATCCAGACCGGCAGCTCGCCGCTGAGACCCTGGAACAGGCCCTTGGGCTCGCGGACCGACAGCAGGGCCGGACCGTACTCGCGTGCCTGACCTGGATCGACCTTGCCCCCCAGATGGTGGGCGATGAGCTGCATCCCATAGCAGATGCCGAGGACCGGGACGCCGGCGCGGAGGGCGTCGGGATCGACCTGTGGCGCGCCGGGGTCGTAAACGCTCGCCGGACCGCCGCTGAGGATTAGTCCCCCCGGTTCTCTCTGCTTCAGCTCAGACCACGGAGTGGTGCCTGGGACCAGCTCGCAGTAGACGTTGGCTTCGCGCACCCGGCGGGCGATCAGCTGGCTGAACTGAGACCCGAAGTCGAGGACAAGGATCGTTTGCTGCCGCACCGCGCCCTTTGCTTGTTCCTTTTGCGGGGCGGCCGCGGCAGTGGTGGTCAGCTCAGCTCTTCCCCATGCCAACGTGCTGGGCTTGCTGGAAGATCTTGCCCTCGGACGTGATCGCAGGAGCTATGACGAGCTCGGTGTGCTGGAACTCGGCGATGTCCCTGGCGCCACAGACCCCGAGCGCCGAGCGAAGCGCCCCGGCGAAGTTCTGGGTGCCGTCGTCGACTCGAGCCGGGCCCAGCAGGATCTCCTGGAGGGTTGCCTTGGTCCCTACCTGGATCCTGGTTCCACGCGGAAGGTTCGGGTCAGGCGTGGCCATGCCCCAGTTGAAGCCCCTGGAAGCGGACTCCTCGGCGCCGGCGAGCGGCGTGCCGATCATGACGGCGTCCGCGCCTGATGCGAAGGCTTTGCATACGTCCGCGCCGGTCCGCATGCCGCCATCTGTGATCACGGCGACCCGCATCCCGCCGCGGCGCATGTGCTCGTCTCGGGCGGCGGCCACGTCCGCGGTCGCCGTCACCTGCGGAACTCCAACTCCGAGCACTCCGCGAGTCGTGCAAGCGGCACCAGGTCCAACCCCGACGAGAATCCCTGCGATCCCGGTTTCCATCAGCTCGAGCGCGGTCTCGTACTGAACGCAGTTGCCGACGACCACGGGAATGGTGCAGGCGCGGACCAGCTCTTCGAACGAGAGCTGGTGATAAGACCGAGAGGAGTGCCGGGCGGTCAGCACGGTGCCCTGCACGACAAACACGTCGGCGCCGGCCTGCTGAACGACGTCGGCCCTCTCGGCGGCTCGAGCGGGAACCGTCGACACCGCGCACGGCACGCCGGCCGCCTTGATGGCCTTGATGCGCTGGGTGATGAGCTTCGGCTTGACCGGCTCGCGGTAGACCTCTTTGAGCAAAGAGTTGACGCTCGCCTTGTCGGCTTCCGCGATCCGCCTGATGACCGGAGCCGGATCCTCGTAGCGCGTGTGCACTCCATCGAGGTTCAGCACTGCGACCCCACCGAGCATTCCCATCGCGATCGCGAAATCGACGTCGACGACGCCGTCCATCGCGGATCCCCAGAAAGGAATTGGGAGGCCGAATCCCGAACCCATCGAGAAGGTGATATCGACCTCCTCGGGATTCAGGGTCACGCCGCCCGGCACGAGGGCTATCTCGTCGAAGCCGTAGGCGCGACGGGCCCGCCGCCCAATCCCGATTTCGAAATCCCCTGGATGGCCAGACTGCTCCCCGGTATTCGCCTCGCGGGTCTCGAGCCGGCTCTGATTCAGGGTGTGCTTACTCCAATGGTGGTGGGCTTCGACGAATTATACGCGACGCATATGCTGTAACAGGTGTACCGAACGCTCGAATACCTCCAGGGCGTCTCCGAGGACGACGTGAAACGGCTTCGCTCGCGCGGCATCCGCCACACGAACGCCCTCCTGCACCGCTCCTCGCTTTCGATCGACCGGGAACGCCTGTCGAAAAAGGCCGGCATCAGCACCGACCGGCTGCTCGAGTTCGCCCACCAGTGCACCCTGCTCGAGGTTTCGGGCATGATCCGGTTTCTGCCGATCGTCACGCGGCTCGGGATCCGCACGATGAAGGAACTTCGCGCGCAGGACGCCGAAACGCTTCACGCCAAGCTCGCCGATGCGATCGGCCTCGCCGGCGCACCGACCATCTCGGACGTCCAGTACTGGATCAGCCAGTCGACCGCGCTCGACATCGTCGAAGAGGTGGAGCCGAAGACGCCGATGTCGGTCATCCGCTAATAAGCGCGGGGCGATCAAATCCCGGTGGCGCCTTTTCCACTCTCCCAATGCGTCGCGGGTAGGCCGGATTCATTCCGGCCGTCACCCACGCCTCCTCCCCCCGCCGCCAAGCGTGGCTGGGAGAGGGGGGTTTCGTGGGGGGATCCTGATCCCCCCGCGCCCTATTAGAGGAAGACACCTCGCCGCAGCTTCAGGTTGTCGTAGATCCCCTGCTGGATTGTGTCGCGTACCTCGTCTGAGATCGCCATCACCAGGTTCTGATCGTCCGCCGACGCGGGCGGATTCCTTTCCACATGAATCGGCGCGTGGAACTGGATCCGCCATTTGCTGGGAAGAGGGATCGCGCCCAGCGGGCCAAACCAGGGCCAGAACGGGGTGATCGGGAAGTACGGCAGCCCGAGGAACCGAGCCAGCGGAGCGAGGTCGGCCACCATCGGGTAGATCTCCTCGGAGCCGACGACGGAGATCGGGATGATCGGCGCGCCGGCCCGTATGGCCGTCGCCACAAAACCGCCTCTTCCGAATCGGCGAAGCCGGTAGCGGTCTGCGAACGTCTTGCCGGTGCCCCTGACGCCCTCCGGAAAGACGAGCACGAGCTCGTCGTTGTCAAGCAGCCGGCGCGTGTCGTCCGGATGGCCGATGGTCTGGCCCGTCCGGCGCAGAAACCAGCTCAGCGCGGGCATGCCCATGAACAGGCTCGCGACCAGAGCGCGAACATGCCGGGGCTGCGAATGTTCGGCGAAGACGGCGGTCTTGATCATGGTGGCGTCCCAGGGCAGCACCCCCGCGTGGTTGGCGACGAGCATGGCGCGGCCTGCCGCCGGCACGTGTTCGACACCGGTCGTCTCGACTCGCCAGTAGTCGCGGTAGAGGATCGAGAAGACCGAGAGGAACGACTCGGTCCACTGCGGGTCGAAGCCGAAGTCGTCCACCGCGTAGTCCGCTCCCCGCCGGGCCAGCTCGCGCTGCTTGTAGGCGAACTGAACCAGACCCATGACCCGGTTCATGTCGATCACGTCGCGGCCAGTCACCTGCTTCAGGCGCACCGACAGCTCGATGAGGCCCTGCATCGCGTACATGGGCGCCCGCCTGCGAAGCCGGCGGATCGGTCTCGGCAGCCGGGCACCGCTCCGAGCCGGCGTGGCCGTGCTCCGAGCCACGACCACGTCTCGTGGCTTGGGCTCGATCATCTGTCGGTCCCTGCGTTGACAGCGGTTTGAGCCGCGCGACGCCTGCGCTGAAGGTAAACCTGCAGCTCGTATTCCTGCGGAGGGGACGGAGCGTCTATGACCTCTGCCTCCCGGCCTCGCACCAGCGCGTGTATCACGTCGCGCGACGAGTGAACCGGCGCCCAACCGAACTCCGTCCCCAACCTGGCACAATCCATGACCGACCCGTAAGAGATCACGTCAACGATGTGTGCCGGCAGCTCGACTCGCGCCAGGGTCCTCAGCGCAAGGCGGGCCAGCAGCCGGGCGTACGGCACCAACACAGGGACGGACCTTCCGCCCATTGCATCTATTGCCTGGCTAAGCAGAACGATCCCCTCACCGGCCACGTTGAAAACGCCCGGGTGGTCGCCCAGCACCGACCGGACGATCACGTCGGCCGCGTCGTCCTCGTGGAGGAACTGAAGGCGCGGATCGAAGCCGGCAAACGCCGGCACGACCGGCAACGACAGGTAGCGTGCGAGTGACGTCTCCTCGCTGAGACGGAACCCGAGCCTCAGGGTGGTGACTCGGCTCGGCTCGTTGCGGAGCGCGAACTCGCCGACCAGCTGCTCCATCTCGGCCAGGTCGCGAGCCACCGCTGTCGAGGGTCGATCTCCGATCGACATCTCCTCCGAGAAGAAGGACGGATCCTTCGGCCCGGCGCCGTAGACCGCCTGGCTGGATTTGACCACAAGCCGCCTAACGGGACTCGACGGCGGGGCGGCGCCGATGAGCACGTTCATCGTCCCGATGACGTTTGTCTCGTGGATGGTGCGGTCGTCTTTGGGTCCGTCGACGATCACGGCCAGGTGGACGATCGTGTCGATGCGCAGCTGGCGGATGAGCTTTCCGATCGCCGCGTGGCGGGTGTCGGCGTGGACAAAATCCATGTCTTCGAGGGCGCTGACCGGGTCCGAGACGTCGCAGCCGAAGAGATGCGGCACGTGTGGGGCCAGACGGCGGGCGACCTCGGCGCCAAGCGGGTTGGAAACGCCAGTGATGAGGACGCGATCAGGTCCGGCTGAGGTCATCTGCCCCGATCATCCCACGGGAGTCCCCCCACCCGGCGCTCCCAAC
>JBIOJB010000002.1:0-53768 GCA_044450465.1 Candidatus Dormibacterales bacterium
ACGACCGCGTTCTTGGGCGACTACCGCATCAACATCATCGATTCGCCCTGGCACGTGGACTTTACCGTCGAGGTCGAGCGGAGCCTGCGCGTGCTCGACGGCGCGGTTGCGGTTTTCGACGCCGTCGCCGGGGTGGAGCCGCAGTCCGAGACGGTCTGGCGCCAGGCGGACCGCTACGGGGTGCCCCGGATCGCGTTCATCAACAAGATGGACCGCATCGGAGCCGACTTCTACGGCTCCCTGGCCTCGATCCGCAGCCGCCTCGGGGCCCGCGCGGTTCCGATCCAGCTGCCGATCGGCTCGGAGGACTCCTTTGAAGGTTATGTCGACCTTCTTTCGAAGGAGGCGGTCGTCTACACGGACGACCTCGGCACCAAGAGCTCGGAGTCGCTCGACATCCCCGCCGGCATGGCAGACCTGATCAGCAAGCATCGCCACGATCTGATCGAGGCGGTCGCCGACTTTGATGACGCCGTCATGCACAAGTACCTCGAGGAGCAGGACATCACCGAGAGCGAGATTCGGGCTGCCCTGCGCAAGGGAACGGTCGCCGGGATCCTGGTGCCGGTGCTTTGCGGCGCCGCGCTGCGCAATCGTGGGGTGCAGCCCATCCTGGACGCGGTCGTTGACTATCTTCCGT
Organism: Candidatus Dormibacterales bacterium; assembly: GCA_044450465.1. Taxonomy (GTDB): domain Bacteria; phylum Chloroflexota; class Dormibacteria; order Dormibacterales; family Dormibacteraceae; genus JBIOJB01. Next base: position 641 of record JBIOJB010000002.1, read on the forward strand.
CGCCGGCCGACGTGCCTGCCGTCGAAGGCAGCGACCCCAAGACCGGGGCCCTCGTAGTCCGCGAGCATGACGACGCCGAGCCGTTCTCGGCACTCGCTTTCAAGATTCAGATGGACCCGCAGGGTGTGGGGAAGCTCACGTTCTTCCGCGTCTACTCCGGACGCCTGAGGGCGGGTTCCGCCGTGCTCAACGCGTCGAACGGCAAGAAGGAGCGGGTCGGCCGGATTCTCCGCATGCACGCCATACGGCGCGAGGACGTCGACGAGGTTTTCACCGGGGACATCGCGGCCGCCGTCGGGCTCAAGGCGACGACTACAGGCGACACGCTTTCTGATGAAAGCCACCCGATTCTCCTCGAGTCGATCACGTTTCCGGAACCCGTCATCTCCGTGGCGATCGAGCCGAAGACCAAGGCCGACCAGGACAAGCTCGGCCTTGCCCTTCAGCGTCTGTCAGAAGAGGACCCAACGTTCAAGGTTCACACGGACGACGAGACCGGCCAGACGATCATCGAAGGCATGGGTGAGCTTCACCTCGAGATCATCATCGACAGGCTGCTGCGCGAGTTCAGAGTCGACGCTAACCAGGGAAAGCCACAGGTCGCCTACAAAGAGGCGATCCGGCGCCCCGCGAAAGGCGTGGGCCGCTTCGTCCGGCAGACCGGTGGCAAGGGACAGTACGGGCACGCCGAGGTGGAGGTCCGTCCTGGCGACAAGGGATCAGGCTTTGTCTTCGAGGACAAGATCACCCAGGGTCGCATTCCCCGCGAGTACATTCCCGCCATCGAGAAGGGCATCAAAGAGGCCCTTCAGACGGGCGTGGTCGCCGGCTACCCCGTGGTGGACATGACGGTCCGTCTGGTCGACGGGTCCTACCACCCGGTTGACTCGAGCGAGATGGCGTTCCAGGTCGCCGGATCGATGGCGGTCAAGGACGCGATGCACAAAGCCCAGCCGTTCCTGCTCGAGCCGATCATGAAGGTGGACGTCGTGCTTCCCGAGGAGCACCTCGGCGACGTCATGGGCGACCTCGCCTCGCGCCGCGGTCACATCCTCGGCATGGAAGGCCGGGGCACGTCGCAGAACGTGAGGGCTCACGTGCCTCTGGCCGAGATGTTCGGTTACGCTACCGAACTTCGGTCCATGACCTCGGGGCGTGCGACCTATTCGATGGAATTCAGTCACTACGCAGAGATGCCCGGAAACCTGGCAGAAGCGGTTGGGCGGCGAACGCCGTCTCGCAGTTAAGGAGTAGGAGGAAACATTGGCGAAGAAGAAGTTCGAGCGGACTAAGCCTCACCTCAACATCGGCACCATCGGTCACATCGACCATGGCAAGACGACGTTGACGGCTGCCATCACAAGGGTGCTCGCGGACAAGGGCCTCGCCGAGTTCACGCCCTTCGACCGCATCGACAAGGCGCCTGAGGAGAAGGCTCGCGGGATCACGATCTCGATCACCCACGTGGAGTACGAGACCGAGAAGCGCCACTACGCGCACGTGGACCGCCCCGGCCACCAGGACTACATCAAGAACATGATCACCGGCGCCGCCCAGATGGACGGCGCGATCCTCGTCGTGGCTGCCACTGACGGCGCCATGCCGCAGACCCGTGAGCACATCATCCTGGCCCGCCAGGTCAACGTGCCATCCCTCGTGGTCGCGCTGAACAAGTGCGACATGGTGGACGACAAGGAGTTCATCGAGCTGGTCGAGCTGGACCTGCGTGAGCTGCTCAACCGTTATGACTACCCGGGCGACGACATACCGATCGTGCGCATCTCGGCGTTGAAGGCTCTCGAGGGGGATCCCGAGTGGACCCCGAAGATCCTCGAGCTCATGGACGCCGTCGACACGTACATCCCCGAACCGGCCCGGGCCGTGGACCAGCCGTTCTTGATGCCGATCGAAGACGTGTTCACGATCGAGGGTCGCGGCACCGTGACCACCGGTCGGGTCGAGCGCGGCCGGCTGAAGAAGAACGAGGAAGTCGAGATCGTCGGCATCCACCCGCAGAGCACCAAAACCGTCGTCACAGGCATCGAGATGTTCCACAAGGACATGGACGAGTGCCAGGCGGGAGACAACGTCGGGGCGCTCCTGCGCGGCATCAAGCGCGAGGACGTTGTGCGTGGCCAGGTTCTCGCCAAGACCGGGTCGATCAAGCCGCACACGCAGTTCAAGGCGCAGGTATACGTCCTCACCAAGGAAGAGGGCGGCCGCCACACGCCGTTCCTGACGGGCTACCGGCCGCAGTTCTACATGCGGACCACCGACGTCACGGGCGAGGTAAAGCTGCCCGACGGGGTCGAGATGTGCATGCCGGGCGACAACGTCGTCATGGAGATCACCCTGGGCGAGCCGATCGCCATCGAGCAGGGACTACGGTTTGCCATCCGCGAGGGCGGCAAGACCGTAGGCTCCGGCGTGGCCACGGAAGTCGTCAAGTAAGAGCGATAAGGGAAGGGACGGGCTAGCAAGTGGCGCAAAAGATACGAATCAGGCTCAAGGCCTACGATCACAGGGTCCTTGACCAGGCGGCGGATAAGATCGTCGACACCGCCCGCCGTACGAACGCGCGCACAGCCGGCCCGATCCCGCTTCCAACGGAGATCTCAAAGCTGACCGTGATCCGTTCACCATTCATCGACAAGGATTCGCGTGAGCAGTTCGAGATGCGCACCCATAAGCGCATCATCGACATCCTCGACCCGAACCCTCGGGTGGTCGACGCGCTCATGCGGCTCTCGCTCCCCGCGGGCGTGAGTATCGAGATCAAGTCGTGACCCAGCGCATCCCGCAGCCGGTGAAGGGCTTGCTGGCCAGGAAGCTGGGGATGACCCAGCTGTTCAACGAAGACGGAACCACCTCGGCGGTCACGGTCCTCGAGGCCGGCCCATGCCGCGTGCTTGGTTTGCGAACGGCCGAGAAGGATGGGTATGCCGCCGCGCGAATTGCATTCGAAATCGTCCCCGAGCGCAAGCTGCCAAGAGCCAACCAAGGGGAATACAAGAAGGCAAATCTCGAGCCGCACCGACACGTCGTCGAGATCCGCGGTTATGAGGGCCTCGAGGCGGGCCAGGAGCTGAAGGCGGAGATATTCGCCGCCGGGGAGCTGGTGGATGTCACCGCCACGTCGAAGGGCAAGGGCTTCCAGGGCTTGATCAAGCGGCACAAGTTCAGTCGCGGACCGGAATCCCATGGATCGATGAACGTCCGGCAGCCGGGCTCGATCGGCGCGACCGACGCCGCCCGGGTGTTCAAAGGCGTCCGGATGGCGGGTCAGATGGGCAACGTCCGGACCACGGCGCGCGCCTACAGGGTCGTGCGCGTCGACGCCGAGCGAAACCTGCTCCTGATCAAAGGCGGAGTGCCTGGCGCCAAGGGTGGCCTCGTGCTGGTCCGGCAGTCGACCAAGCCAGTTCGGGTCAAGGGCCCCGCGGGCAAACCCACCGGGAGGAAGGTCTGATGCCCGAGCGCAAGGCCGGCTCCAAGGCGAAGACGTCGGCGGCCAGCTCGAAGCCGGCTGCTGCCGGGCGTGCGGCGGCGAAAACCCCCGCGAAGGTCGTGACCAAAGCCGTCGCCTCGAAAGCTGCCGCCACCAAGACCGCGCCGAAAAAGCGCGCCACCGCAGTCGCCGCCAAGGTCGTGCCGGCCAAGCGAACCGTCAGGCGAGGGGCCGCCTCTTCCGAGAAGGCTGAAGCTGCAAATCCGCTCCGCGCCCCATTGTTCGACTCGGCAGGCGGGCGCAGCGGCGAGTTCGAGCTGCCAGGCGTCATCTTTGCGGTGACCCCGAACATGCCCGTGATGCATCAGGCCTTCGTGCGCCAGCAGGCGAATGCCCGGCAGGGCACCGCTTCGACGAAGACCCGTGCCGACGTGTCCGGCGGTGGCGCCAAGCCCTACCGCCAGAAGGGCACCGGCCGGGCCCGACACGGCTCGACTCGGGAGCCATCCATGAAAGGTGGCGCAGTCGTGTTCGGGCCGCACCCGCGCAGCTACGCCCAGCGCATGCCGCGGCAGATGCGTCGCCTGGCCCTGCGCTCCGCCCTGAGCCAGAAGGCCATGGACGGCCAGATCGGGGTGATCGAGACCTTCACCTTTGAGGAGCCCAAGACCAAGCAGGCGGCCGACCTGATGGGAGCTATCGGCTTCGACAGCTCCGCTCTGGTCGTGCTGCCGGCCCCGAACTACGTCGTGAGCCGATCGTTTGAGAACCTGCCCAGCGCCAAGATCATCCTCGCGCGCAACCTGAACATCCACGATCTTTTCTCGCACGAGTTCTTGCTGCTGGCGAAGGAATCGGTCGAGCTTATCGAGGACAGCTTCAGCCCCAGGCAAAAGGACTCGGGCAGATGACCACCAGGTCCGCGTCACAGATCGTGATCGGCCCGGTGATCACCGAGCGCACCTATCAGCTCTACACCCAGGGCAGGTACACGTTCAAGGTGTCGCTCAAGGCCAGCAAGACCGAGATCAAGAAGGCTCTCGAAGAGCAGTACGAGGGGCAGGGGATCAAGGTGCGCGAGGTCAACACGATGAAGATGCACGGCAAGAAACGGCGCAGCGCGCGCCGGGTCGGCCCGGTGGGTCACAAGCCCGACTGGAAGAAGGCGATCGTGACGCTCGGCGAAGGCCAGAAGATCGAAGGGCTCTTCGGGAGTGTCTGATGCCAGTTAGAAAATTCAAGCCGACCAGCCCCGGCCGACGGTTCATGACCATCTCTGGTTTCGACGAGATCACGACCGACGAACCCGAGAAGACGCTCCTCGAGTCGTTGCCGACTCACGCCGGCCGCAACAACCAGGGCCGCATCACGACACGCCACCAGGGCGGCGGCTACCGGAAGCTCTACCGCAAGATCGATTTCAAGCGCGACAAGCACGGTGTGCCCGGCAAGGTGGCGACCATCGAGTACGACCCCAACCGGAGCGCGCGCATTGCGCTTATCCATTACAAGGACGGCGAGAAGCGCTACATCCTGGCTCCTGTCGGTCTCAAGGTGGGGGACCCCATCGAAAGCGGCGAGGAGGCTCCGGTTCGGATCGGCAACGCTCTTCCGCTGGCGCGCATCCCCGTCGGCTCCACGGTGCACAACATCGAGCTCACGCTCGGGCGTGGCGGCCAGCTGGTCCGCTCGGCCGGGACGTCAGCTCAGCTGCTGGCCAAAGAAGGCGACTACGCGGTCATCCGGATGCCCTCCGGCGAGCTGCGCCGGATCCACGTACGGTGCCAGGCCACGATCGGCCAGGTTGGCAACCTCGAGCACGAGAACGAGTCCGGCGGCAAAGCCGGACGCAGCCGCTGGCTGGGAGTCAGACCTGCCGTCCGCGGTTCCACCATGAACCCACGCGACCACCCGCACGGTGGCGGCGAGGGCAAGACTGGAACCGGTGGCAACCCCAAGACGCCCTGGGGCAAGCCCGCGCTTGGCTACCGCACCCGCAAGCCGAAGAAGGCTTCCGCGAAGCTGATCATTCGACGGCGCGAAAAGAAAGGACGCAAATAGCACATGTCACGCTCATTGAAGAAGGGGCCGTTCATCAGCGCGCCACTCAAAGAGAAGATCGACAAGATGAACCAGACGCGGGACAAGAAGGTGATCCGCACCTGGGCTCGAGCGTCTGTCGTCTACCCGGACATGGTCGGCCACACGATCGCCGTTCACGACGGTCGCAAGCACGTCCCGGTCTTCATAACCGAGAACATGGTCGGACATCGGTTGGGCGAGTTCGCGCCCACCAGGCATTTCCGCGGCCACGGCACCCACACCGAAAAGACAACGGCGCTCAAGTAAGAGTGATGGCAACGATGGAAGTTTCAGCCGTGCAGAGATTTGTGCGTCGAACGCCTCGAAAGGCGAGGCTGGTGGCCGACTCGGTCAAGGGCATGAAGGTGTCCGAAGCCCTGGCCTACCTGGAGTTCTCGCCGAAGCACGCCGCCCGAGACGTCGCCAAGGCAATCAAGTCTGCTGCCGCCAACGCCGAGCACAACTTCAACCTCAACCGTGAAGACCTCGTGCTCAAGCAGCTGCTCATCGACGAAGGTCCGACGTTCAAGCGCCGGCGGCCCGTGAGCCGCAGCATGGCGCACGAGTACTTCCACCGCACCTGCCACATCACCGCGGTCGTCGAAGACCGCCCTGAGGCGAAGAAATAATTGGGACATAAGGTTCATCCGAACGCGTTTCGGCTTGGCGTCTTTCGGCCGTGGGAGGCGAACTGGTTCGCGAACCCCAAGGACTACACCAAGATGCTTCACGAGGATCTCGAGATGCGGCGCATCATCCTCGCGCGGCTGCGCAACGCGGGCATCGCCAAGATCGAGACGGAGCGCTCGTCGAACGCGCAGCTCACGGTCACCATCCACACCGCCAAGCCGGGAATCGTCATCGGCAAGGGTGGCTCGTCCGTGGACCAGCTCCGTGAGGACCTTGAGAAGCGTTTTGGCAACCGAGTGCGAATCTCCATCCAGGAGATCAAGCAGCCTGAGCTCAACGCGCAGCTCGTGGCCGAGAACATCGCCTCCCAGATCGAAAGGCGCATCAGCTACAAGCGCGCCATGAAGCAGGCGATCCTCCGCACCATGCGCGCCGGGGCCAAGGGTGTGAGGATCTACTGCGGCGGTCGACTGCGTGGCGCCGAGATGGCGCGGCGGGAGTGGGACCGCGAGGGCCGCGTGCCTCTGCACACCCTGCGCGCCGACATCGACTTCGGACGTGCCACCGCCAGCACCACTTTCGGCGCGATCGGGGTGAAGTGCTGGATCTACAAGGACGTGATCACGCCCGCCCAGCGCAGGCTGGTTCCGGTCGAGGAGTCTGCCGTACCGCTCGCGGACGTGATCGCGCCACAGGCCGTTGCGCTCGAAGTGGTTGAGGAGGCAAAGCCCGCAGCTGCGTCCGTGTCGCCGGAACCGGTCATCGCGCCTGAGACGGCGGCACCGGTGCCCGATGTGGCGGTCGCTGCTCCCGCACCACGCCGCCAGCGCGTAGCCGCCGCCCCGGCCACCGTCCCCGCGCCGAAAGAGGCGTCCGCCAGGGCGAAGGTCGCCCCTAAACCCAAGGCGGCCGTCGCGCCGGCTCCTGCCAAGGCCAAGCCTGCTGTGAAACCCAAGGCCGTCGCCGCCAAGCCGGCCACCAAGCCCGCGGCCAAGACCGCACCCGCTAAGGCGGCGGCCAAGCCTGCCGCCAAGGCGGCCGTGAAGGCGCCAACCAAGCCCGCATCGAAGTCTGCCGCCAAGCCCGCGCGGAAGAGAAAGAGCTGATGCTGCTTCCGAAGCGAGTCAAGTACCGCAAGATGCATCGAGGGCGTCGAAAGGGCATCGCCACGCGCGGAGCCACAGTCGCCTTCGGCGACTACGGCCTGCAGGCGATGGAGGCCTGCTGGATGAGCAACCGCCAGCTCGAGGCTGCCAGGCGTGCCATGACCCGCCATGTCAAGCGTGGCGGCCAGATCTGGATTCGCGTCTTCCCCGACAAGTCCATCACCAAAAAGCCGGCCGAGACGCGCATGGGCTCAGGTAAAGGCAACCCCGAGGGTTGGGTCGCCGTGATCAAACCTGGGCGGGTGCTGTTCGAGATGGGAGGGGTCACGCCAGAGGTGGCGAAGGAAGCGATGAAGCTGGCTGCGTCCAAGCTTCCGATCAAGACGCGATTTGTCGAGGCGGCCGCTGCCGGTTACTCCCGATGAAAGTCGACGACCTGAGGATTCTCGAGGTGGACGAGCTGGGCGTGCGGCTGAAGACGGCGCGCCGCGAGCTGTACGAGCTCAGGTTCAAGCATGCGGTGGGCCAGCTCGAGAACAAGACCCAGATCTCCAAGGTCAGGCATGACATCGCGCGGATCATGACGGTGATTCGCGAGCGGGATCTAGGGATCGTTATCGTCGCTCACGAGCCGGTCGCTGACGCGGCCCTGGCTCCAGCCCTGGCGCCGATTGTGCCGAGCGAGGCCGCGGACGCCGTTGTGGAAGAGGAAGCGGCCAAGCCCAAGCGCGGTCGCAAGAAAGCCGAGGACAAGTCATGACCGAGACCGCAAGCACGACGGCGACGACGGTGGAGAGAGGACAGCGCAAAGTCCGGCTCGGCACGGTGATCGCGGACAAGATGGACAAGACGGTGATCGTCCAGGTGGGCACCTCCAAGCCTCATCGCCTGTACAAGAAGACCGTCCGGCAGCGCACCAAGTTCAAGGTCCATGACGACAAGAACGAATGCGGCGTGGGCGACCTGGTTCGCATCACCGAGACCCGGCCCATCTCCAAAGAGAAGCGTTGGCGCGTCCTGGAGATCGTCCAGAAGGCAAGATGATCCAGCAAGAGACAAGGCTCAAAGTGGCGGACAACTCGGGGGCGAAGGAGCTCCTGTGCATCCGCGTGGCCGGAGGCCACTACCGGAAGTACGCCTCGGTGGGGGACATCATCACGGCCACGGTCAAGTCCGCACAGCCGGGCGGCCAGGTGAAGAAGGGCGAGGTCGTCAAGGCGGTCGTCGTTCGTGTGACGAAGGAATTCAAGCGTCCCGACGGCTCGCTCATCCGGTTCGACGAGAACGCGGCGGTGCTGCTGGCACAGGCCAACAATCCGCGCGGGACGCGCATCTTCGGACCCGTCGCAAGGGAGCTGCGCGAACGCAACTTCATGAAGATCATCAGCCTTGCGCCGGAGGTTCTCTGATTCCCGATGCTTAAGAACAAGGTTCAATCGAAGCGCCGCTGGCTCGACCTCGCTCCGGGCGATCCGGTGATCGTCGTCACGGGCAAGGACAAGGGCAAAACGGGAGAGGTGCTGCGCACGCTTCCCGAGGAGCACCGCATCGTGGTGAAAGGAGTCAACATCCTGAAGCGCCACACGAAGGCGGGCCAGTCGCGCGGCGGAGTGAACGTGGCGCAGGGGGGCATCGTCGACTTCGAAGCTCCTCTTGACTACTCGAACGTGATGCTGGTCTGCCCGTCATGCTCGCGGCCGACTCGCGTCAAGCACACGGTCCTCGAGTCGGGAGCCCGGGCGCTTGTCTGCCGCCACTGCGACGAGCCTTACGAGCGCGTGCGCAAGACGGAGGCGCAGTGAAGATGGCGCAGGACGAGATATGAGCAAAGCCAAGGCCACCGCCCGGAAGACAGAGTCCGCGCCCAAAGCGCCGGGCACGCGCGTCGAAGCGACGCCCCGGATGCTGGTGGTCTACCGCGAGACTGTTGTTCCTCAGCTCACGAAGGAGTTCGACTACGGCAACGCGATGGAGGTGCCACGGATCGCCAAGGTCGTGGTGAACATCGGCATCGGGGAGGCCAAGGACAACGACAAGGCGCTGGACGCGGCAGCCGGCGACGTCGTGACGATCACCGGTCAGAAACCGGCCCTGATCAAAGCGAAGAAGTCGGTGGCGGCTTTCAAGCTGCGCGCGGGCCAGACGGTCGGCATCAAGACGACCTTGCGCGGTCGCCGGATGTGGTATTTCCTCGACAAGCTTCTGAACGTCGCCCTCCCCCGGATCCGCGACTTTCGCGGCGTGAGCCCTGAGGGATTCGACGGCAGGGGCAACTACTCGCTCGGCTTGCGAGAGCAGGTGGTTTTTCCCGAGATCGACTACGACAAGATCGACAAACTGCGCGGGCTGGAAGTGTCGATCGTGACCACAGCCCGCACCGACGATGAGGCGCGCAGCTTGCTGACGCGTCTCGGCATGCCATTCCGGAAGAGGTAGAGGGGAAGAATTGGCGAAGAAATCATCCATCGAGCGCTGGAAGAGGGACCTTGCACATCCGAAGTTCAAGGTTCGTCTCCACAATCGCTGCAAACTTTGTGGCCGGCCGCGCGCCTACCTGCGCAAGTTCGGCATGTGCCGCATCTGCTTCCGCAACCTTGCCGCCGAGGGCCGCATCCCCGGCGTGACGAAGTCGAGCTGGTGATGGCCACAGCAGTGACGAAAACCGCCGCCAAGGCACCAAAGCGTGCTCCCGCAGGCATCGTCAACGATCCGATCGCGGACATGCTGACCCGCATCCGCAACGCAAACTCGGCACGGCACCCCGAGGTGAGAGTCCCGGCGTCCAAGTTGAAGCTCGAGATCGCGCGCGTGCTCAAGGACGAGGGCTACCTGGCCGGCTACGAAGTCGAGGCCGACGGTAACTCCCAGACCATGCGTATCATCTTTAAGTCCCGCCCGGACCGGATGCGAGTCATCGCCGGGGTCAAGCGAATAAGCCGGCCTGGGCTGCGCGTGTACGCGCGGAAGACCGAGATCCCAAGGGTTCTGGGCGGCCTCGGCATCGCCATCCTCAGCACGGCCGAGGGGGTCATGAGCGGGCGCCAGGCGTTGAGCCATGGCCTCGGCGGCGAAGTTCTGGCTTTCGTCTGGTAGGAGATTAGGAAGAGTTGTCGCGTATCGGAAAGCTACCCATCCAGTTGCCGGGATCGGTGAAAGTCACCCTGGCTCCGGGAAAGGTCAAGGTCGAGGGCCCGAAGGGGCAGCTCGAGCGCACCCTGCCTTCCGAGATCACGGTCAAGCAGGTCGACGGCCAGCTTATCTTCGAGCGATCGGACGACGGCTACCGGAACCGAGCATTGCACGGTCTGGTTCGCAGCCTGGTCGCGAACATGGTCGAAGGCGTCAACACCGGGTTCACGAAGCACCTCGAGCTGGTGGGTGTCGGCTATCGCGTCGCCAAGCAGGGCGACGAGATCACGCTCAGCCTGGGCTACTCGCATCCGATCAAGTACAAGCCGCGCCCGGGCATCTCGATCGACGTCCAGGACCAGACCAAGTTCTCGGTGTCGGGGATCTCGATCGAAGATGTCGGGCAGGTGGCCGCCGATCTTCGCCGCATGCGCCCGCCCGAGCCGTACAAGGGCAAGGGTGTGATGTACCGCGGGGAGCGGGTCCGGCGCAAGGCTGGCAAGGCCGGCAAGGGGGCCAAGACCGCCGCATGATCAAGCGCCAGGACCGCAAGGTGAACCGCCACAGGCGCCACCAGCGCGTTCGCGTCCACGTCTCCGGAACCCCGGAGCGGCCGCGGCTCGCCGTGTACCGCAGCTTGAACCACATCTACGCGCAGCTGATCGACGACGGACGCAGCCACACGCTGGCGGCGGCGTCGACCGTCGATCTCAAATCCAAGGGCGACGGAGTCGCCGAGGCTGCGGAGGTCGGCAAGGCGATCGCGGCCAAAGCGAAGGCCGCCGGTGTGACGTCGGTCGTTTTCGATCGGGGTGGATTTCTCTACCACGGCAGGATCAAGGCTCTGGCTGACGCTGCTCGCGAAGCCGGCTTGGAGTTTTAGATCGTGACGATGGCGCCCGTCGCCGCTTCGCTAACCTCTGGTGTTCAATTGGTCGTTGATTTCGCGCTGACGCGGGAGTCGGCCTGGGAAACCCAGGCCTCCTGGCGCCATCGTCACTTCGGCCTGAAATCCGCACCCCGCTCACCGCGATTTCAGGCCGGGAAAGGAAGGGCTGGTTAAGTTATGGGATCTCGTTACCCGCACTCGAGCGGCGAGCGATCCGAGCTTGCGGACCGGGTGGTTCGGGTCAACCGAGTGGCCAAGGTGGTCAAAGGTGGCCGGAAGTTCTCGTTCAGCGCGCTGATCGTGGTCGGTGACATGAACGGGCGTGTCGGCGCCGGCATCGGCAAGGCGCGCGAGGTCACTGAAGCGATCCGCAAAGGAATGGAGGTCGCCAAGCGCAACATGATCACCGTGCCCATGGTGGGGACGACGATCCCGCACGAGGTCCGACTCAAGTGGGGGCCGGCCCGGATCATGCTGAAGCCGGCTGCGCCGGGCACCGGAGTGATCTCCGGCGGCGCCATGCGCGCCGTGATCGAAACCGCCGGGATCAAGGACATCCTGACCAAATCGCACGGAACGAACAACCCGATCAACACGGTGCGCGCCACCCTGGCGGCGCTGCAGCAGCTCCGCACGGCTCAGCAGGTCGCCGAGCTGCGCGGCAAAGAGATCGAGCAGATCGTCGGGCGCAAGCTGGCGCAGGCGTATCGCCGCGCCGAGGGTCCAAGGTCGACCGGCTCGAGTGAAAGCGGCGCAGAGACGAAATGACCCAAGACGCAAAGATGGTCAAGGCCATGCTGGTCAAAAGCGTGATCGGCGCGACGCCCTCGATTCGGGCCACAGTGGCTTCGCTCGGGTTCCGCCGCCTCAATCAGACGCGCGAATTGCCTGACAACGACGCTGTGCGCGGCATGCTCCGCGCGGTCAATTTCCTGGTCGCCGTCGACGGCGAGCCATACATCAGGCCGAAGCGGAGCCGCTACAAGATCTGGCGCTCCCGCTCGGACAAGAAACACCAAAGAGGAAACTAGGCGACCATGCAACTCCACGATCTCAAGCCGGCACCGGGGGCGCATCGGAAGGCGCGCCGCGTCGGGCGTGGGACGGGTTCCGGGCGGGGCAAAACCTCGGGCCGCGGTCAGAAGGGCCAGAACGCACGCAGCGAGGGCTTTCGGCTCGGCTTCGAGGGCGGCCAGATGCCCCTCGCCCAACGCCTCCCGAAGCTGCCCGGGTTCAAGAACCCGTTCAAGCGTGTCTATTCGGTGGTCAACATCTCGAAGTTGAATCAGTTTGCGGACGGCGCCAAGATCGATGTTGACGTCCTTCTCGAAGCGGGCCTGGTTCACGCCCGAGAGGAGGTCAAGATCCTCGGCACGGGCGATCTCAAGCGCAAGCTGGTGGTCGAGGCACACGCCTTCACCGCGAGCGCGCGAGAGGCGATCGAGAAGAGCGGAGGCAGCGTCAAGGTTCTGGGCGAGCCCCGGAAGATCGGTCCCCGGCGCACCGCCAAGAAGGCTCCGAAGCCCATACCTTCCGCGGAGGGTTCCAAGCCGGCGGCGCCCGCAGACACCCAACCGGCCAAGCCGCCGCGCGGGTCAGCCGAGACCGCCGCCCAGCCGTCCAAGCCGGAGAACGTCTCTCCCAGCGACGAGTAAGAGATGAATCTCGTCGAAGCGCTCGTCAACGCTCTCCGGCTGCCCGAGCTTCGCAACAAGATTCTCTTCACCGGCGGGATCCTGGTCATCTTCCGGCTGTTCGCGAACATCGCGCTCCCGGAGGCGAACCGCGACGCGCTGGCCAAGCTGTTCAACAACCAGGCCTTGCTCGGATTGCTCGACCTGTTCTCCGGAGGAGGCCTGTCGCGCTTCAGCGTGGTCGCGATGGGGATGAACCCCTACATCAACGCCACGATCATCATGCAGCTGATGACCGTGATCTCGGTCCGGATCAAAGAGATCTCGAAAGAGGGCGAGCAGGGACGCCGCCGGATCACCCGCTGGAGCCGGTACCTCACGGTTGCGCTGGGCGCAGGCCAGGCTTACGGGTTCACGGTCCTGTTCCAGAACACCTCGCCCGCGATCCTCGGACCACTCGACTGGTTCCAGCGGCTCCAGATCGTGATGGTGCTGACGGCCGGCACGATTATGCTGATGTGGTTTGGCGAGCTGATCACCGAGTACGGCATCGGAAACGGTGTATCGCTGATCATCTTTGCCGGGATCATCGGCCGCGGGCCTCAGGGCATTGCCTCGGTGATCGCAGCTCGTTCGACGGGTGGTGGGTTGGCAGACTACGTCCCCTTCATCATCTTCGGGCTCGTCGCTCTCGCCATGACCGCAGTGGTCATCGAGGTGCAGCAGGCGGTGCGCAAGATTCCCATTCAATCGGCGCAGCGGACGGTTGGGCTCAAACAGGTTCAGAGCCGTGCGAGCTTCCTTCCGCTCAAGGTCAATCACGCAGGCGTGATTCCAATCATCTTCGCCATCTCGGTCATGTTCCTGCCGACCATCGTCGCCAACTACTTCACGGGCGCGCCGCCAGGCACGTGGTACTACAGCGCGGCCGCCTGGATCAGAGGGAACTTCGCGCCCGACTCCGCGAACTTGTACATGGCCATCACCTACAACGTGCTCTATTTCCTGCTGACGTTCGGGTTCACCTACTTCTACACGGCCATCACGTTTGAGGTCAACGACGTCGCCGACAACCTCAAACGGTATTCAAGCTTCATCCCCGGCATCCGTCCGGGGCGGCCGACGGCCGACTATCTGGCCGCGGTGATGAATCGGGTCACGTTCGCGGGCGCCACGTTTCTGGGCTTCGTGACCGTCATCCTGCCCATCCTGACGGCCGGCATATCCGGCATTCCGCATCAGCAGATGTATCTCGGAGGCACTGCGATCCTGATCGTGGTCGGCGTGGCCCTGGACACGATGAAGCAGCTGCAGACGCAGCTTGTGATGCGGCAGTACCGCGGCTTCATAAGGTGAACCTTCTGCTGTACGGAGCTCCGGGCAGCGGCAAGGGAACCCAGGCGAACCTCCTGCGAGACCGGTTCGGAATCCCGCACATCGCCACCGGCGACATGCTGAGGGAGGAGATCCAGGCGGGCACCCCTCTCGGCCTCAAAGCCAAGCCCATCCTCGCCGCGGGGCAGTACGTCTCCGACGACATCATGATCGGCATAGTTCGGAGTCGCCTGCGACAACCCGACTGCGAACCGGGGTTCATCATGGACGGCTTTCCGCGCACCGTGCCGCAGGCGAGGGCGCTTGACTCGTTGATGCGCGAGCTGGCCAAGCAGTTCGACCGGGTGATCTATCTGAAGGTGGATACCGAGGAGCTGCTGCGCCGGCTGGGGGGTCGCCTCGTCTGCCCGATTTGCCAGCGCACCTACCCGCCCGGGACCTCCAAGTGCGAGGTGGACGGAAGCGAATTGGTTCAGCGCGAGGACGACAAACCCGAAGCGGTGAGGCCGCGGATCGAGGTCTATCTCGAGAAAACGGTCCCTGTGCTGGACCATTTCCGAGGCGAGGGCCTTGTTTCGGAGATCGACGCGGTGGGCACAATCCAGGAGATCTATGAGCACGTCCTCAAGGCGGTGACGCGGCCGGCGGCTCCGAAGAAACGAACGGCATGATCAATCTCAAGACGGCGCACGAAATCGACCTCATGGCCCGCGCGGGCAGCCTGCTCGCCTCCGTCCTTCCGCCGCTGAAGGAGGCCTGCCAGCCGGGCGTGAAGACCATCGAGCTCGACCGAATCGCGGACCGGATGATCAGGGAGGGCGGGGCGACCCCAGGTTTCCTCGGGTACAACGGCTTCCCCCGCTCGATGTGCGTTTCGATCAATTCGGAGGCCGTTCACGGCATCCCGGGTAATCGCAAGATCGCCGCGGGCGACCTCGTCAGCTTGGACCTCGGGCTCGTGCTCGAAGGGTTCTGGGCTGACGTGGGCGTCACCGTGGGGGTCGGCAAGATCACGCCAGAGGCCCAGCGGCTGCTCGACGTCACTCGAGAAGCGCTTGGTGTGGGCATCGCACACGCGCAGCCCGGAGGCTACCTCGGAGACATCTCTGCCGCGATCCAGCACCATGTCGAGGCGGCGGGGTTTTCAGTCATCCGCCAGTTCGTCGGTCACGGGATCGGCCGGCAGATGCACGAGGATCCGCAGGTTCCGAACTTCGGTTCCCCTGGCACACCTCCCCGGCTCAAGCCGGGCATGACCCTGGCGATCGAGCCGATGGTCAACGCCGGCTCGCACGAGGTCTACATGAAGGCGGACGGATGGACGATCTGCACGGCCGACGGCTCCCTATCCGCCTACTTCGAGCACACGGTGGCGATCACCGATCGGGGGCCGCTGATCTTGACGCAGCAGCTCTGAGCCGCGAATTTGGTACAATCGGCGTTCGTGCCCCAGCGCCTCCCGCTCGTGAAGGGGGTCGTCGTGGAGCCTCTTCCCAACGGAGTCTACCGGGTTGAGCTCGAGAACGGGGCAAAAGTCCTCGCCCACGTCGCCGACCGCGCCGGCACCCACTTCACCCGCCTTCTGGCGGGGGATAAGGTGGGAGTCGAGCTCGCGACCAGCGACCGGTCCCGAGGGCGTATTCGAGAGATTTGGAGATGAAGGTACGACCGTCGGTCAAGAAGATGTGCCCGAGCTGCAGGGTGATCAAGCGCAACGGAGTGGTGCGCGTGATCTGCTCCAAGACACCCAAACACAAGCAGAGGCAGGGCTGATGTTTATCGCCACAGGGGCCCGCGCGAAATCGGAGATTTCGTGGGGTAGAGAGGCAAGGATGATGCGTGTCGTAGAGGGGCAAGGCTAAGTTAGATGGCGAGACTCGCCGGCGTTGACATACCCCCGCAGAAGCGGGTGGTGATCTCTTTGACCTACATACACGGCATCGGTTCGACGACTGCCGCCAAGTTGATCAAGATGGCGAACCTGAACCCCGACGCCCGGACCAAGGACCTCAGTGAGGAGGAGGTCGGACGGCTGCGCCAGATCATCGATCGCATGGCCACGGCCAAGGAGATCCTGATCGAGGGCGACCTGCGCCGCGAAGTGGCGACGAACATCAAGCGCCTGACCGAGATCGGATCGTATCGCGGCATGCGGCACCGAAGAGGGCTGCCCGTCCGCGGACAGCGCACCCGAACCAACGCACGTGGACGCAGAGGTCCCAAGCGCGCGGTCGCGGGCAAGAAGAAGGTCAAGGCGGGCAAGTGACAAAGCAGAAGAAGGTGGTCCGCACTCGCCGGCGCGAGCGCAAGAACGTCGTGGCGGGACAGGCTCACATCCAGAGCACGTTCAACAACACGATCGTTTCGATCAGCGACGTCGATGGCAACGTCATCGCGTGGGGTTCGGCGGGAGCGCAGGGCTTCAAGGGCAGCCGGAAGTCGACCCCGTTCGCGGCACAGGTGACGGCCGAGGCGACGGCGAAAAAGGCGCTCGAGCACGGAATGCGATCGATCGAGGTGTTCGTCAGAGGTCCGGGTGCTGGTCGGGAGGCGGCGATTCGTTCGCTCCAGGCGACGGGCCTCGAGGTCAGCGCGATCACGGACGTGACTCCGATTCCACACAATGGCTGCCGCCCTCCAAAGCGGCGTCGGGTCTAGCCAGTGGTCTCCTACTAATGGCGAATTACAGCGGGCCCGTTTGCAGGTTCTGTCGCCGAGAGGGAGCGAAGCTCTACCTCAAGGGCGAGCGCTGCTACACGCCCAAATGCGCCATCGAGCGCCGCGCCTTCGCGCCCGGCATGCATGGTCAGGCTCGAAAGCGGAAGACCTCGGACTATGGTCTCCAGCTTCGGGCCAAGCAGAAGGCGCGCCGTATTTACGGTTTGCTCGAGAAGCAGTTCCGGCTCTACTTCGACACGGCGTCGAATGAGCCGGGCGTCACCGGCGTGAACCTGCTGCGGCACCTCGAGCTGCGTCTCGACAACGTCGTATACCGGATCGGCCTCGGCGCGTCGCGAAAGCAGGCTCGCCAGCTGGTCAGTCACCGGCACTTCGAAGTGAACGGGAAGACGGTCAACGTGCCCTCCTTCCAGGTCAAGCCCGGCGACGTGATCAAGGTCAAGCCGGCAAACGGAGTGTTCGACGCGGCGCTCGATGCATCGAAAATTCGCCCGGTGCCATCGTGGCTCTCATTCAACGCGGACGACAAGTCCGCGAAAATCCTCGCCCGCCCAGACCGTCACGAGATGGAAAGCGGCGTCGAGGAGCAGCTCATCGTCGAGTTCTACTCTCGGTAAAGGGACGGAGGTAAACAACCAAAGTTGGCAATTGATACTCAGATGACCGTTGCGCCGTCGGTTCGGAAGCTCGAGGCGAGCGCGAACTACGGCAAGTTCGACATAGAACCCCTGGAGCCTGGCTTCGGCACGACTCTCGGCAACACGCTGCGGCGTGTGCTGCTGTCGTCGCTCTGGGGCGCTGCTGTGACGTCGATTCAGATCGACGGCGTGGCTCACGAGTTCACCGCGATCCCGCACGTGAAGGAGGACGTGACCGAGGTCATCCTCAACCTGAAGAAGCTCTGCCTCAAGAGCTTCACCGAAGATCCCGTGACCCTCCTGCTCGACGTGAAGGGCCCGGCTGAGGTGCGCGCATCGCACATTCAGGCTTCCTCCGACGTCGAGATCGTGAACCCGGATCTCTACATCTGCACGCTTGCCGCCAAGGGTCACCTCCGCATGGAGCTCAACGTCGAGCGCGGAAAGGGCTACGTGCCGGCGGAGCGCAACAAGCGCGAGGGGCAGCCGATCGGGGTCATCCCGATTGACGCCCTCTTCTCGCCGGTCGAGAAGGCGAACTTCACGGTCGAGAAGACCCGAGTCGGCCAGTCGACCGACTATGACCGGCTCCTGATCGAGGTCTGGACCGACGGCACCATGTCCCCCGAGGAAGCCGTCAGTCACGCCGCCGAGCTGTTCACGCAGCACCTCAGGTTGTTCGTGACCTTTGGGGATCGCATCAAGGAAACCGAAGACGAGCGGAAGGGCGAGAAGACCGGGCAGAACCGGCTCATGGACACCCCGATCGAGGAGCTCGACCTGTCGGTGCGCGCCTTCAACTGCCTCAAGGCGAACGAGATCCAGACCGTCGGCCAGCTGCTCCAGAAGCGGGAGGAGGAGCTCCTCGCGCTGCGGAACTTCGGGCGCAAGTCGCTGGACGAGATCAAGGAGAAGCTGGTCGAGAAAGGCTTCATCAAACCCGAGGAGATGGGCGCCGTCCTGCGCGGCTAGCCCCCGATGAGACACCAGAAGAGCGGCCGACACTTCAATCGGGACACCGATGCGCGCAAGGCGCTGATGCGCAACCTGTGCACGTCTCTGCTCGAGAGCGGTCGCATCACGACCACCGAGGCGCGGGCCAAAGAGCTGCGCCGATGGGTCGAGCGTTTGATCACGACCGCCAAAGGCCAGGACGTCACCGCGCGACGCAAGGTCAGCGAGGAAGTCTCGAAGCCGGAGGTCGTCGAGAGGCTGTTCTCGAACCTGATGCCGCGGCTCTCGGAGCGGCCAGGCGGCTACACGCGGATCATCCGCAAAGGCCCGCGACTGGGCGACTCCGCACCAATGGTGATCATCGAACTGGTCGACTGACACCGCATTTGACAATTGAATAGAAACGCGATGTGCGAAGGCCAAGTCGCGACCGCCCGCTTCTTCCGATGAACCTGAAGATCGTGCTCGAGTACGACGGCCGCGGGTTCGTCGGCTGGCAGCAGCAGGCCAACGGGCGCTCGGTGGAGGCCGAGTTGAAGCGGGCGCTGCGGGAGCTGACCGGCACGGACGTGAAGGTTTACGCCGCGGGCCGGACCGATGCCGGCGCCCACGCGGAGGGCCAGGTCGTCAGCTTCGTAACCGACGGCCGGATCTCGCCACGGAAGATGGTGGCCGCGCTCAATGTGCGCTTGCCGGAGGACGTGACAGTGGTCTCCGCCGAGAGCGTGCCCGCCGAGTTCCACGCCCGGTACTCCGCGCGCTGGCGGCGTTACCGGTACAGGTTGCTGGACCGGCCATCGCGCCCCGCTCTCGACCGTGGCCGCTGCTGGCACATTCGCGGCCAGCTGGACGTCGATGCGATGTCGCGAGCGGCCGGGGCCCTCGCCGGGAAGCACGACTGGACCACCTTCTGCTCAGCGTCCGAGCCGGCGGGAGATCGGGTGCGCGAGATGCGCTGGGTGCACGTGCGCCGGCGGGGAGAGTACGTCGAGATCGAGCTGGTAGGGGAGGGTTTCTTGAGGGGGCTGGCGAGAGGCCTGGCAGGAGCGCTGGCCGAGGTGGGGCGAGGCCGCCGCCCGCCGGAATGGGTGGCAGAGCTGCTCGCGGCTCGGGACAGGAGGCAGGCGCCGCGTACCGCTCCCGCGGGAGGCCTGACATTGGTGGAAGTGATTTACTAGGGAACCTTGAATGAGTAAGCAGAAGACGTGGACCGCGAAAACGGCAGAGTTGAAGAGCGATTGGTACGTGGTGGACGCCACGGACCTTGTGCTCGGCCGCCTTGCTTCCAGCGTGGCCAAGATCCTGCGCGGGAAGCACAAGCCGACGTTCACGCCACATCTGAACACAGGCGACCACGTGGTGGTGATCAATGCCGCCAAGATCAAAGTCACGGGGTCGAAGCTCGAAACCAAGGAATACACGCGGTACACCGGCTACCCGGGCGGCCTTCGCAAGAGAACCTTTCAGCGCGCGCAGGAGCTGGACCCGACCTTCCCGATCATGAACGCGGTGCGAGGCATGCTTCAGCGGAACACTCTGGGGGCTGATATGCTGACGCGCCTTCGCGTTTATGCCGGGGCCGACCACGGACACCAGGCTCAGAAGCCGAAGCTGATCACCTTCGACGCCAGGGGAGACTTGAAGATTGGCTGACACGTTCCACAGGGGCACCGGACGCCGCAAAAACGCCGTGGCACGCGTTCGGATTCAGCCAGGCGAAGGCAAAGTGACGGTCAATGACAAGGATCCGCTTGCATACCTTGGCCGGAGGGTGCTCGAGATGGCCGCCCTGGCCCCGCTTCGGGTGCTCAGCATGCAGAGGAAGTTCGACATCACCGTGAAGGTGGTGGGCGGGGGCACGAGCGGTCAGGCCGGGGCGATAGCTCACGGCATCGCCCGAGCTCTGTGCCGGTACGACCCTGCTTTCCGGCCGGCGCTCAAGAAGGCGGGCCTGCTGACCCGTGACGCCCGGATGAAAGAGCGCAAGAAGTACGGCTTGAAGAGGGCTCGCAAGGCTCCCCAGTACACGAAGCGTTAGGAATTCGCGGGGACGCGGATCTCGACTTTTCGGCAGTCCGGGCACGCGAGCACGTCCAGCGAGAGGAGCCCTTCACCCAGCTCAGCCCACTCGCCGAACAGAAGCTTCCAGCCGCCGGAGCTGCCGCCGACCCTGAACTGTTCAGTGCCGATCGATTGGAGCTGAGTGCCGCATCGCAAGCAGGCGTTGGGATCCGTGGCCATCTCGGTCCTCCTTCAAGGCTGAACGCCGGCTCAGGAACGTCCGGCATTGTCCCCCTTAACAGGCAGGCTTGGTGGTCGCGTCCGGCCCCGGGACAATGGCCTCATCAACCATTTGTCAGGAGGTCGCGCGGTGAAGAAGAAAGTGCCCGTCGTCAAGCAGCTCTACCGGCTGAACGTGGAACCAAGGGTGGTTGACCACCTGAGCAGGCTCGCCACGCGCACGGGAGAGCCCAAGAGCCGTCTTGCAACGCGCCTTTTCACCGAAGCCGTCATGGGTTTCAAGCCGGCGCCGAAAGGAAGAGCCGGGGCTCAGCCCTAGGCCGATTCGCGCTCCGAATCCACCGGGAGCCCACCCGCAGGATCCGAGTACATCGCCTCGATCTGGGGCCCGTACTTGCTGTGGATCACGCGGCGCTTCAGCTTCATGGTCGGCGTCAGCTCTTCCGACTCAGGCGACCACTCGGTAGCCAGAATCGTGAACCGCTTGAACTGCTCAACGCGGGACAGGTGGGAATTCGCCACGGTCAGAGATCTCCTCACCTCGCCGATCACCGCCGGATCGGAGGCCAGCTCGGTCATCGAGGAGGCCGCGAGGCCCCGAGCCTTGGCCCAGGCCGGCGCGACCTGTGGGTCCAGCACAACCAGGACCGAGATGAACTTCCGACCGTCGCCTATGGCCACGGCCTGGCCGATGATCGGGCTGGACTTGGCCAACGCCTCCAGGTTCGACGGCGAGATGTTCTTACCGGCGGAGGTGATGATGAGCTCCTTCTTGCGGTCGATGATCCTGAACTGGCCACTGGGTGAGATCTCGGCGATGTCACCGCTGTGCACCCAACCATCCGAGTCGATGATGTCGGCAGTCCGCTCCGGATCCCGGTAATAGCCGACCATCACGTTCCCGCCGCGAACCAGCAGCTCGCCGTCTTCTCCCAGCTTCACCTCGACGCCGGCTATCGCCTTGCCAATCGACGGTGCCTGGTGGTCGTCAAGCGGCACTGCCGTCGCAGGACCGGTGAGCTCGCTCATTCCCCATACCTCGTACAGAGGCATTCCGATGGCGGCCCAGAATTCGTGGACCTCAGGCCGGCATGGAGCGGTTGAGGTGATCGGCACTGTGCATCGCTCCAGCCCGACCTTCGAGCGGAGCAGTAGGAAGAAAGGCTGGGCCCGCTCGACGCCTGCCGCCAGCTCGGCGGGGACGGGCTGACCATCTCGCCGCAGCCTGTACGCGCTCATGGCCGCGGTTACAGCACCTTGCGCCATCTGCCGCTTGGCCTCATCCGGCTCTGCGGCGATCCCGGCTTGCAGACCGGCCATGAGCTTCTCCCACACGCGCGGCACGCCCACGAACTCGGTCGGCCTGGCTTCGAGCAGGTATGGGAGAAGGAGGTTCGGATCGGGACAGAGCCAGACGTCATGCCCGTAGAACATTCCGCCCCACTGCGAGGTGAATCGTTCCGCAACATGCGCGAGCGGTAGATAGCTGACCAGAGTCTGGTTGTCGAGCTCCAGGAAGCGCCTGAGCGATTCCAGAGTCCAGACGATGTTGTTATGGGAGTAGACGACTCCCTTGGGCGGGCCGGTCGTGCCCGAGGTGTAGATCAGTGAGACGGTGTCTTCAGGGCCGACGGCGCGCCACGAAGCCTCAAACGCCTTGGGGTCGGCGGCCATGACGGCTCGCCCCTTGTCGACGAGGTCGGCCCAGGACATGACGCCGTCCTGCGCTTCGCCTCGAACGAGGACGATGTGCTTCAAGTGCGGAGTCGCCGCTCGGATCGCGAGGAACTTCTCCAGAAAGGACGTGTCCTCCACAAAAGCCACCGAAGCTTCGGAATGGTTGGCCACGAATTGCAGCTGGTCGACCGCAAGGGTGTTGTAAACGCTTATCGCCGCACCGCCCGCGTGGACTAGTCCGAGGTCGGCGATCACGTGCTCAGGGACGTTCCGGGCCATGATCAGGCCGAACTGCCCCGGTCCAAAACCGAGCGACCGGAGGCCCAACGCCACCGCCGCCACCTCATCGCGATAGCCGCGCCAGGTGAGCGACTTCGATACGCCATCCTCCTTCCAGTGGAGGGCGTCCCGGTCGCCCCACTTCGTCACCGCGTCGGCGAACAAGGTGCAGACCGTCTGGCCCGAGACGGCCGCATCGATCGACGCGCGCTCGGCGATCACATCCATGGCGGCGAATAGAGTACTCGCTGCCGGCGCGATGATCCAGTGGATCGCGGACGGGCGGGAAGCCGATCGGTCCCGATGCCGCGGCATCGGGAGGGCCGCCCGCGACTGAAGTCGGTTCCGACCCTCAGGACGGGCTCGCCAAGGGGCCGAAACCGCAAGAAAGGCCTTTTTGTGGCGGGACGAGCCATCATGATCGCTCCTGTGACAGACTCGAAGGTCTGGCCTATGGCTCAGGAGAAAGAGACGGTTCGCGGGAGGGCTGACCTCCAGAAGGACCAGATGACCAGCGCCCGCCCGCCGCAGGCGCCGGGAGCGGTGGATTGAACCAGTTCCTGGGGCAGCTCGGGGACCTGGTCCACCACCTTGGGCCGATCGAGGCACTGGACGTTGCCGTGGTCGCGTTCGTCCTCTACCAGCTGCTGCGCCTGCTGCGTGGCACACAGGGCACACAGATCCTGGTCGGCCTCGTACTGCTCGCCGTCGTCGGGGTCGCGGCGACCCAGTTGAACCTGTTGCTGCTGTCATGGCTCTTCAAGAACGCGACTTTCTTCATCGTGATCGCCGTGATCGTCATGTTTCAGCCGGAGCTGCGTCGGGCGCTGGACCAGATCGGGCGAATGGGCAGCCTTGGTAGGCCGCTTTCGAACCAGAAGACGCGACTCTACAACCAGGCGATCTCCGAAGCCATCCGCGCGGCCGAGCGATTGAGCAACAAGCACACCGGCGCGCTGATCGCGTTCGAGCGCGAGGTGGGACTGGAGGACTACGTCGCGACCGGCGTTCGAATCAACGGCGAGATCTCGGCCGAGATGCTGCAGTCCATCTTCTATCCCAACTCGCCCCTGCATGACGGGGCGGTGATCGTGAGAGGCAACCGGATCGTCGCGGCAGGATGCCTGCTCCCGCTGCCCGAAGAGGGCGCGGTCAAAGAGCGCGTCGGGACCCGACATCGGGCTGCACTCGGCCTCTCCCTCTCGTCCGACGCGCTCGTGTTGGTGGTCTCGGAGGAGACGGGCCATATCTCGGTTGTGGAGGAAGGAAAGATCAGCCGCGACCTGGATCCGGACAGCCTGAGACGGCGGGTCAGCGTGAAGGTGCAATCTCCCTCCAACGGCAACGGGTTCTTCAAGCTCCGCAGATGAGCCTGATCACCGACAACTGGAGGCTCAAGGTGCTGGCCGTCGGCCTTGCAGTCTTGATGCTCGGCGCCGTGGACTTCTCTCAGAACCCCCCCAAGACGAGATCGCTCACGGTCGGGTTGACCTATTACGTGCCCTCTGGGCTGGTTCTTATCAACCCGCCCAGCAAGGTCACGGTGACCATCGGGGGGCTGGCGGACCTGATCGCCTCGGTCACTCCGGACAACCTCGTCGCCGTCGCCGACGCCACCAATGTCAGCCCAGGCCCTGCGGTGAAGCTCAACGTCAAGGTGACCGGGCCGACCGGAGTCAACATCCAGAACCCGGACGCGATCCATGTCGACATCGATAACTTGCAGGCGAAGCAGCTGCCGGTAACCGTGAAGGCGAACCCGGCTCCGACCTGGAGCATCACGACCGCGGTCGCGGTTTGCGGTCAGAGCCCGCCCTGCGTGGTGACGTTCACCGGTCCGGCGATCTGGGAGGTCAACCTGCAGGCGTCCGTCGCCTACGGCGCCCAGGTCGACCTCGCCACCATCGACGAGCCGAATGAGCCGGTGCAGCTCCAGAACAGCCTCGGTGTTCTCGACCTCTCGTCAGTCCGTACGATTCCCGCCGCGGGTCTGGACATCAATGCCGTTTCGATCCACATCGAAGCCAAACCGGGCTCGACGAGCACAACGGTGCCCCTGGTTGACGCGCCCCCGTCTCAGCCGACGCCGAGCGGGTACCGGGTTACTGGAATCACCGTCGACCCAGGCAGCGTGATCATCACCGGGGATGCCACCATCCTGCGCCGGATCCAGCGCATCGTGCTGCCCCCGGTCGATCTCAGCGGGCACGTCTCCGATTTCACCATCCAGGTGGCGATCAAGTATCCCGACGGCGTCGCCGGATCCGCTGCTTTCGCCAAGATCACCTATTCGATCTCGCCCAACCCCACCGTCTCGCCGAGTCCATAGAAGCCTGTGTAACCTGAAGCAGGCGCCCCGCGTTGGGGTTGGGTCGGACGGCAGAACATTCATGCATGAGTTGGAGTTGAGGTAGAGGCAACCAGTAGATGTGTGGAATCATCGGTTACCTCGGCGGCCGTGAGGCCACCCCGATCCTGATGGAGAGCCTAAAACGCCTCGAATACCGGGGCTACGACTCGGCCGGGGTGGCGGTCCTCGAACGTCCAAAGCCGGGCCAGGCCACCCGGACGAGCGTCACCAAGTCCGAGGCCAAGGTGGATGCCCTGATCGAGAAGCTCAAGGCGGACATGCCGACCGGGACCCTCGGAATCGGGCACACGCGATGGGCCACCCACGGCAAACCGACCTACATCAACGCCCACCCCCACAGCGACTGCAAGGGCAAGATCTTCGTGGTTCACAACGGCATCATCGAGAACTTCGCCGAGCTGAGGGCCGAGCTCCAGGCGGCCGGCCACGAGTTCCCCTCCGATACCGACACCGAGGTCATCCCGCATCTCATCGAGGCGAACTACAAGGGTGACTTTCTGGCAGCGGTTCGCGCGGCCCTGAAGCGGATCCGCGGCGCCTACGCCCTCGCGATGTTCTCCAGCGACGACCCCGAACTGCTGGTCGGCGCGCGTTTGAACGCGCCGCTCGTGGTCGGTCTTGGCGACCACGAGTACTACATCGCATCGGACATCACGGCGATCATCCCCTACACCAAGCGAGTGCTTGTGCTGGGCGAGGGCGAGGTGGCGGCCGTCACCCCGCTTGGGCCCGAGGTCTCGACCATCGACGGTGTGCCGGTCCAGCCGAAGATCATCCACGTCGACTGGGACGTGAGCCAGGCCCAGAAGGGCGGCTACCAGCATTTCATGCTCAAAGAGATCAACGAGGCCCCCGAGGCCGTAGCGAATGCGATGCGCGGTCGGCTGACCGAGGACGGTGCTGTCACGTTTCGAGAGTTCGACGTCTCCGACCAGGACCTGAAGAAGATCAAGGAGGTATTGCTCCTCGGCATGGGCACGTCGCTTCACGCGGCGATGGTCGGAGAGTACGTGATTGAGGATTGGTCGGGCATCCCGGCTCGCGCGGTCGACGCGTCGGAGTTCCGTTACCGCCGCCCGACCTTCGGGCCCAACACGCTCGGGGTGGTGATCACGCAATCCGGCGAGACAGCCGACACGCTGGTGGGCCTGCAGCAGGCCAAGGCTCGTGGAGCGCTGACGGTGGCCGTCACCAACGTCGTCGCCAGCTCGGCCGCGCGGGACGCCGATGGCGCCATCTACCTGCATGCAGGCCCCGAGATCGGAGTGGCATCCACCAAGACGTTTCTAGCGCACCTCATCAGCCTCTACCTTCTCGGTCTGAGGCTGGCCACTGTGCACGGGCGGGTTTCCCTGGAGCGCAGGCGTGAGCTCCAGCAGGCGTTGAAGATGCTGCCGGACCAGGTCCGTGGGATTCTCGACCGCGAGAAGGAGATTGCGAGGCTGGCGCATCACTATGCCGGCTACCGGAGTTTCATCTTCGCCGGCCGCGGCCTGGGCTACCCGGTCGCCCTCGAGGGCGCCCTCAAGCTCAAGGAGATCTCCTACGTCCACGCCGAGGGCACCACTGGAGGCGAGTTGAAGCACGGACCGATTGCCCTGCTCGATGAGAAGTTCCCGGTGGTCGCCGTCTGCACGGCCAGCTCGACCAGGGACAAGATGGTCAGCAACGTCCACGAGATGGCGGCGCGGAACGCTCCGGTCCTGGCGCTCGTCACCGAGGGCGACACTTCGCTGGACAAAATCGCGGCCGACCGCTTCGTCATGCCGTCGACCGAGGAAGCCTGCTCGGCGATTTTGAACACGGTGATGCTCCAGCTCTTCGCCTACCACGTCGCGCTGGAGCTGGGCCAGGATGTCGACCAGCCGCGCAACCTCGCCAAATCGGTCACGGTCGAGTAATCGATACGTGGCTTCCCCGCAAGGGGGAGGCTGGCGAACAAATCCGGGGCTACCGCGAAATCGCAGATTTCGTGGGACTGGAAGCGCCAGATGGGGGAGACCCAACCGCCACTAGCGGCACAATGATGTACGTGGAGCGCATCGGGGTTGACGCGGTCTCCGTCGAGAGGCTGGCCCTCGCCGTCAGGCGCTCGGGCGTGGGCTTCCTGAACAAGGTTTACACGGCGGCCGAGCAGGCCTACTGCGCGGGCAACGTTGAAAAGCTCGCGGGTCGGTGGGCGGCCAAAGAGGCCGTGATCAAATGCTTCGACGGCACCGGCATCTGTTTTCCCCGGCGCCGGATCGAGGTGCTGCCAGGACCCAATGGCGCACCCCTGGCGACGCTCCTGGGCGACGCTCGCGGAGCCCATGTGCTGGTGAGCATCACCCATCACGATCGCATCGCGGTGGCCACAGCACGTCTCGAGATGCCGGATGGGATGGGCTCGCTACTGCCAGCTCCTATCGGCGTGATCTTGCCGATCCGGCCGGTCGAGGCGCACAAGGGGACCTTCGGCACCGCCGTCGTCCTGGCCGGGAGCATCGGTTTCACTGGAGCGGCCTACCTGGCCGCGACGGCGGCCGCCCGGGCCGGCGCCGGCCTGGTCCGGCTGCTGGTCGCCGACTCGATCTACCCCATCCTCGCGGCCAAGTGCACCGAGGTGATGGCAACCCCGGTGGCGGAGGCCGCCCCCGGCGCAGCCGGGCATGAGGCCTACGACTCGATACTCGGTCAGATGGCCCACGCCGAGGTGGGGATCGTGGGCCCCGGCTTGGGGCGGGACGCCTCGACCTGGCGGCTCGTGCTCGACCTGGCCGTTCACGCCGCCTGCCCGCTGGTAATCGACGCCGACGGGCTGAATGCGCTTGCCGCTTCACCAAGCTTGAAAGGCAAACTCGGTCCAGGCCGCGTTCTCACGCCGCACCTCGGGGAGATCGCCCGCCTGACGGGAAAGTCCGTCGCCTCCATCGCCGCCAACCGGCAAGCGACTGCCCTTGGCACTGCCAGGGAGTGGGGCGCGATCGTCGTCCTAAAAGGCGCCCACACTCTGGTCGCGCACCCGGATGGGCGGCTCAGCGAGGATCCTCACGAGGTGCCCGCTCTCGCCACCGCCGGCACGGGCGATGTCCTCGCGGGAATCATCGGCGGGTTGATTGCTCAGGGGTTGGATCCCTTCTCCGCGGCCGTCTCGGGGGTGTACGTACACGCGGCCTCCGGCCGCCGCATTTCTCGGCGGCTCGGTGACTCCGGCCTGCTGGCGAGCGACCTGCTGCTCGAGATTCCGCTCGTGATGAAGGCACTGCGCGAAGGCGCTACCGCCGAGCGAGGGTGACTGCGACTCTGCGCTGGGCGGAGGTAGACGTGGGTGCGGTGCGCGCCAACTGCGCCCAGATCGCGGCGCATCTGCCCAAGAGCTCACGTCTGGTCGCGGTCGTCAAGGCGGGCGCGTACGGGCACGGATCGCGGCCGCTGGCTCGCGCTGCGCTCGACGGAGGAGCGGCGGGCCTCGCCGTCTCTACCCTCGAGGAAGCCCACGAGCTGGCTGGGTTGGTGCGGCCCGACGACCTCCTCATCATGGGTGGACTGACGCCCACCCAGGCCGGTGCCGCGGCAGCCACCGGCTGCGCCATCGCCGTCTCGAGCCGCGAGCTGGCTCAGGCGCTCGGTGACCGCGACGTCGTGGTGGCTGTCCATCTCAAAATTGACACGGGTATGGGCCGCTTTGGCTGCAGCCCTGCCGACGCCCCGACCCTGGCGCGATTCATCGACCAGGCGCCGGGCCTGCGGCTCGCAGGCACGATGACGCACTTCGCATCCGCCGGCTCCGATGACGCGTTCACCAGAGCCCAGTTCGACCGCTTCATCGAGACGCTTGCCGGCTTCGACGTGGACCCGGGCATACGTCACGCGTGCAACTCGGTGGCCACCCGGCTGCATCCGGAATTTGCCCTCGACGCGGTTCGATGCGGAATCTCGGTCTACGGCTGCGAGTGGCCAGGCCTTCGGCCCGCGCTTGCACTGCGCTCGGTGGTGACCTTCGTCAAGACCGTGGAGAAGGGTGATCGGGTGGGATACGGCGGAACTTGGCGGGCGCCGGGCCGTTCGCGGGTGGCGACCGTGGCGATCGGGTACGCGGACGGCGTGCTCAGAGCCCGCGCGAACCGCGGCCACGTCCTCGTTCGTGGTCAGCGCGCGCCCCTGATCGGGATGGTCAGCATGGATGCCATCACCGTGGACGTGACCGAGGCCTCAGACATTCAGGTCGGGGACGTCGTGACCCTCATCGGTGTGGACGGCCACGAGCGAATCACGGGCGAGCAGGTGGCGGAATGGTCAGGCACCATCTCGTACGAGGTCCTTACCGCGATCGGGCCGCGAGTCGAGCGGCGCTATTCGGAATAGCGCGGCCGGCGGACCAATTCAAATGTTCGCAAGGCAGGTGTATCTAAACTGGCTGTACTGATGGCGGAAAGCCCGGCTCGAACTGCCTTTGCGGATGAGGCATTGACGCACCTGGACACGCTTTATCGCGGCGCACTGAGGCTGACACGTGATCCTGACCAGGCTCAGGATCTAGTGCAGGAGGCTTACCTGCGCGCCCTGCGCTACCAGCACAGCTACCAGGCTGGGACGAACATGAAGGCGTGGCTGTTCGCCATCATGCGCAATCTGTTCTGGGACCGCTTCAAGGGCTCCCACAAAGACGACGTGAGCCTTGACGACGTCAACGACTTCGTGCTTTACGACAAATTGCGCGACGACGGCGCCAAACCCGAGGCCGACGTCCTGGACAAGCTCGCCGCCTCCGAGGTGGTGAGCGCAGTGGAGCAGCTGCCTCCTCTTCACCGCGAGGTGGTGCTGCTGGTCGACGTGGAAGGCTTCTCGTACAAGGACGCCGCCCAGACCCTGGGCGTGCCCATAGGCACGGTCATGTCGCGCCTTCACCGGGCCCGACAGCAGCTTCAAAAAAGCCTCTATGACTACGCCGTTGAATCGGGTATCGTCCACTCTGGTGGCGCGATGAACTCGGGGTCCCCGCGGAATCACGGCGAGTCCTCTGATTTCGTTGGGCCGACACAGGTTCCGCAGGCATGAACTGTCAGGACTGTTCGGAAAAGCTCGATCGCTACGTCGACCGGGAGTTGAACGACACGGAGGTGCTCGAGCTGCGGCTGCATCTGGAGGGATGTCCCGGCTGCGAGGACCAGTACGACTTCCAGTCCCACCTCAAGCGCCTGGTCAGACACTCGTGCGACTGCGACACCGCGCCGGCGGCTTTTCGCGAGAAGCTGCGGCAGATGCTCACCTAACGGAGCAGCAAAACCGCCGCCGGCAGCTCATGGCCGCGCGGCTGTACGTGCTGACACCCGACGCTCCGGGAGAAAGGATCCTCGAGCTTGTCGCCGCGGCCTTGCGAGGCGGTGCCGACGCGATCCAGCTGCGCCACAAGACTGCGCGGCGTGGCGAGCTGCTCGAGATCGCCCGGTCGCTGAGGCGCCTGACTGCGGACGCCCTGTTGGTAGTGAACGACCATGTCGACATCGCGCTTCTGAGCGGGGCGGACGGCGTCCATCTCGGCGCTGACGACATGTCGATCGAGTCGGCGAGAAGGGTTGGTGGCGAGCGGTTGCTCATCGGGGCGTCCGCGTCGAGCCCGGCGGCGGCTCGCGCCGCGGTGGCGCTGGGCGCGGATTATGTCGGCTGCGGACCCGCCTTCTCAACTCCCAACAAGGCTGGGAAAGAGGTGATCGGGCCGATCGGGGTGGCGGCGGTCGTGGCCGCAGTCGGTGCTGACGTGCCTGTCTTCGCCATCGGCGGGATCGACGAATCCAACGTTGAGGCCCTGATCCAGCAGGGCGTGAGGCGCGTTTGCGTCATCCGCGCGGTAAGCGATGCGACGAGCCCGGAACAGGCGGCACGCCGCTTGCGTGCCATGCTGGCCGGATGAAGGTCAGCGGCGCCGGGGAATTCAATCTGCTTGACGTTGTCAAGCCGTATCTCGACATGCAGGCGGGCGCTGATGACGCCGCCGTGCTCGCGGTCGCGGGTGGTCTCCTGGTCGCCAGCTGCGACACGTTCGTGGAGGGCGTGCATTTCGATCTCGGCTGGATGAGCGCCGAGGACGCGGGCTGGCGCGCCCTCGCACTTGCTCTTGGCGACCTGGCCGCGAAGGGTGCGACGCCGGGCTGGGCCCTGACCTCGCTGGCCATGCCCGTCACCTGGGAGGTGGGCCATCTCGAAGGCCTGTTTCGCGGCATGGCCGGCATGGCTCGCCTGGCCCACATGGAGATCGTGGGCGGCGACATGAGCGTGGTGGACGGTCCCGCGGTGTTGTCGGTCACGGTGGCCGGCCGTTGCGACAAGCGTCCGATTCAGCGAGCCGAGGCCCAGCCTGGTTGGACGGTGGCGGTAACGGGTCCCCTCGGGGCTTCCGCGCTCGCCCTCGGCGAGCGGCGTGCGCTGCGCCTGGAGCCGCGCCTGGCCGAGGGGCGCGCGCTCAACGGTATCGGCCTGTGCTGCGGAGACGTCTCCGACGGGCTCGTTCGCGAAATGGAGAAGTTCCGGTACATGTCGGGGGCGGGTTGCGTGCTGCGCGCGGGCGACGTGCCCGTCGCTCCGGGCGCCTCGCTCGAGGGTGCGCTGACCGGCGGTGAGGAAGCGGAGCTGGTCTGTGTCGGGCCGGATGAGCTGATCCGGGGATCCGGCCTTGCGGTCGTCGGCACTCTCACCGCCCTTGGTCGGGTTGAGGTCATCGACGCCGAGGGCCGGCCGATCTCTCTGACCCGCGGTGGTTACGACCACTTTGCATGAGCGGATCACCCAGTCGGCCGCCGAGACGGAGGCGCTCGGCGAGCAGCTCGGGCAAAGGCTCCGCGCGGGCGACATCGTATTGCTGACGGGTGAGCTCGGAGCTGGGAAGACGACCTTCGTTCGCGGTGTGGCCCGGGGGACGGAATCCGCAGCTCCGGTGGCCAGCCCGACGTTCCAGCTGGTACGCCTCTACCCGGGGCGGGTTCAGCTAGCACACATCGACCTGTACCGCATCGGGAGCGACTCCGAGCTTGCCGGCCTCGGGCTGGACGAGCTAGCCGACGAGGGCGCCGTCATCGTCGAGTGGGGTGACCGTCTCGACACCGAGGGTGCGGCGTTGATCGACATAGAGCACCTGGGCGGCGATCGCCGCCGGGTGCGGACGAGCCGTGATCTTAGCCATTGACACCTCGTCCGCTCGAGCCGGGCTGGCTCTGCTGGACGGGTCCGGAGCTGTTCTGCAAGAGCAGCTCCACGCCTCGGGCAGGAGCCTGGACCTGCCCGGCATCTACCGTTCGATGGCGGCCGGGGTGCCCCTGACCAAGGTGGCTGTCGCCACCGGCCCGGGCTCATTCACGGGGCTGCGCACCGGAGTCTCGTTTGCGCTGGGTCTGGCGATGGGATTTGGGATCCCCATCGTGCCGCTGAGGACCCTGAGCATCCAGGCGGCGCGGGCAAGCGGGCCGGTCCTCGCCGTCTCCGAGGCGGGACGTGGTCGCGTCTACTACCAGGCGGGGAGACGCGAGCCGGAGCTCGGCGAGCCCGCCCAGCTGCCGGCCGGTCTTTCGGTGGTCGGCTGGCTGCGGCCCGCCACCGAAGATGCGATGCGAGCTGCGGGGCTGGTCATGAAGCCAGAAGAGGAGCTCCTGCCGTTCGGCGCCGCGGTGGCGCGGCTCCTCGAGACGGCGCCCGAAGCGCCCTATGGTAGTCTCAAAATCCACTACATGCAGTCGATTTCCGCGCCGGCATGATGGTCCAGGTCAGGCAGCAGCTGTCGCTCGAGCTGATGCGTGAAGCCGACGTGTCGACCGTCCAGGAGATCGAGCGCGACATCTTCTCGACTCCGTGGCCGCGCAACGCCTATTACCGCGAGCTTGCTTCGAGGTCTAGCGCCCACTACGTCGTGCTCCGTCAGGAGTCGCCCGTCGAGGTCCCGCCCCCTTTCAGGTCACCCGAGCTCGACAGGTCGGTCATCGGCTACGGCGGGATGTGGCGCATGTACGACGAAGCCCACGTCACCACGATCGGCGTCCGCTTCGACCTTCAACATCGGGGCTACGGCCGGATCCTGTTCGCGGGGCTCGTCCAGGCCGCATACGACATGGGCGCGAAGTGGATCACCCTTGAGGTTCGAACCACCAACGAGAACGCGATGCGCATGTACGAGACATTCGGCTTCAAGGTCATCGGGCGGCGGAAGGGCTACTACACCGACAACGGCGAGGATGCGATCGTCATGTGGTCCGACTCAATTCTCTCGCCTCGCTTCCGCAAGGCATACGAGGCGAACCTGGAGCGGATCGAGGCCGACGTGCGGGGCCTTCGCCGAGACCTCATCACCAGAAACGACGACGAATAGATAAGTGACTTCCCCCCTGTGTGGGGAAGGTGGCGCGAAGCGCCGGATGGGGAGGCTCAACTGGCACTGACGCTTGGCATCGAAACAAGCTGCGACGAGACGTCGGTCGCCGTCGTGGCGGACGGGAGGCGAGTGCTCAGCAACGTGATCCACTCGCAGGTGGAAATCCACCGGGGCTTCGGCGGCGTGGTGCCCGAGCTTGCCGCCAGGGACCACCTGGAGCGTCTGCCGCAACTCGTCGAGGTCGCGCTGGAGAACGCTGGCGTCACCGCGCCCGACCTCGACCTGGTTGCTGTCACTAGAGGACCTGGCCTGGCCGGCTGCCTCCTGGTCGGCGTCGGGGTGGGCGAGGGGCTGGCGGCCGCCTGGGGCAAACCGCTGACCGGTGTCAACCACCTCTGGGGCCATATCTACGCAGCGCTCATTGCGCAACCCGACCTCGAGCCGCCTCTGCTCGGGCTGGTGGCGAGCGGGGCGCACTCGGACCTTGTCCGGATGAGCTCGCATGCCGACTTCGAGGTGATCGGCCGGACGCGGGATGACGCCGCCGGCGAGGCCTTTGACAAGGCGGCCCGCATGCTTGGTCTCGGCTACCCGGGAGGCCCGGCGCTGGACCGCCTCGCCCGCACCGGCGATGCTCGCCGTCAGCCCCTCCCGCGCCCGTCCCTGGAAGGCCTGGAGTACAGCTTCAGCGGGTTGAAGACCGCCCTCCTGTACAGGCTCCGGGATCTTGGGGCATCCCTGACGCAGCAGGACGCAGCCGATTTGGCCGCCGCGTTCGAGAGCTCGGTGGCGGAGTCACTGCTGGAGAAGCTGGACGCCGCCCTCGACGCCGGGCCTTGCGCGGAGGTCGTCGTTTGCGGTGGCGTCGCGGCCAACACCCTGCTGCGCCTCCGGGCCGCCGAGGTCGTAGGCCGGCGCGCGAGGCTCACCATGCCCCCGCTCGACCTTTGCACGGACAACGCGGCCATGATCGCGGCGGCCGGCTTTCACAGCGCCGGCGTGTGGGGCCTCCAGCGCGCGGTGGTTGATCCCTCCCTGGGCTGGTGACCGGGGCTCCCGAGCCCTGGATCGCCGGAGCTTAAGCTGGTGATGCGATGCGGGTGAAGGGCTGGCAGGTCGTCTTCCGGGGCGAGCGGATTCAGGCGGACCTCCTGGCCGCCGTGCTCGAGACGGCGGGGCTCCGGGTCGAGGTCTTCGGAGACCACGCGTACGGCGTCGGGATCAATCTGACCGACGCCCAGGTGATGGTGCCGGACGATCAGGCCGATACGGCTCGCGAGGTGGTTCGCCAGGCCGACGCCACGCCGGCCGAGCCGGAGGTTTAGCAGGGGGCAACCCTCGGGTAGTACAATTGGCACTCAGCCAGTCCGAGTGCTAAGCGCTCGGCTGTGGTGAGTGCTGATCGATTTTCCGAACTTGAGGAGGGTGCACATGAACCTGAGGCCGTTGGGCGACCGCGTGGTGGTCAAGCCCGTCGAGAAAGAGGAGAAGACCAAGAGCGGGATCGTGCTTCCGGACACCGCCAAGGAGAAGCCCCAGGAGGGCATCGTCGAGGCCGTGGGCACCGGAAGGATCCTGGACAACGGCACGAAGGTGCCGATGGAGCTCAGCGTGGGTGACAAGGTCCTCTACGCGAAGTACGCGGGCAACGAGTTCAAGTTCGACGAGGTCGAGTACCTGATCGTCTCCGAGAAGGACGTGCTCGCCGTGGTCGGATCCAGCAGCAAGAAGAAGTAAGTAAAGAGGGAAAAGGTAAATGGCAAAAGCAGTCACATTCGACGTTGAGGCCCGACAGGCTCTCAAGAAGGGCATCGACATCGTGGCCTCGTCGGTTCGGATCACGCTGGGCCCGAAGGGCCGCAACGTGGTCCTCGAGAAGAAGTTCGGCGCTCCGACGGTGACCAACGACGGTGTCACCATCGTGCGCGAAATTGAGCTCAAGGACCCCATGGAGAACACCGGCGCGCAGCTGCTGCGCGAGGTGGCCACCAAGACCAACGACGTCGCCGGCGACGGCACCACGACCGCCACGCTGCTCGCTCAGACGATGATCAACGAAGGCTTCCGCAACGTCACCGCTGGGGCCAACCCGATGCAGCTCAAGATCGGAATCGAGAAGGCCGTCCAGGCCGTCGTCGAGGAGATCAAGAGGCTGTCGGTGCCGGTCAAGGGTCACGAGGACGTCGCCCACGTGGCGGCGATCTCGAGCCAGAGCGAGCAGATTGGCAACCTCATCGCGGACGCGATGGACAAGGTCGGTAAGGACGGAGTCATCACCGTAGAGGACAACCAGTCCATGGACACCGAGCTTGAGGTGGTCGAGGGCATGCAGTTCGACCGCGGCTACGTCGCCGCCTACATGGTGACCAACCCTGACCGCATGGAGGCCGTGCTCGAGGAGCCTTTCGTGCTCATCACCGACCGCAAGATCTCTGCCATCCAGGACCTGCTCCCGGTGTTGGAGCGCGTGGTCCAGATGGGCAAGCCGCTGCTGGTGGTGGCTGAGGACGTCGAGGGCGAGGCCCTCGCGACCCTGGTCGTCAACAAGCTGCGTGGCACCTTCACCGCCGTCGCCGTCAAGGCGCCGGGCTTCGGGGACCGTCGCAAGGCGATGCTCGAGGACATGGCGATCCTGACCGGCGGCCAGGTCATCTCGGAGGAGCTCGGCCTCAAGCTCGACCAGACGAAGGTCGAGCAGCTGGGCAAGGCTCGCCGCGTGACGGTGACCAAGGACGACACCACGATCGTCGAGGGCGCCGGTAAGCCCGAGGCGATTCAGGCTCGGATCAAGGCCATCAAGTCGCAGGTCGAGGAGACCACGTCCGACTTCGACAAGGAGAAGCTGCAGGAGCGCCTGGCCAAGCTGGCCGGTGGCGTCGCGGTCATCAAGGTTGGAGCGGCCACCGAGGTGGAGCAGAAGGAGAAGAAGCACCGCATCGAGGACGCGCTGAGCGCGACCAAGGCTGCGGTGGAAGAGGGCATCGTCGCGGGTGGCGGCACCGTACTGCTCAACGCGCAGAAGAAGCTGGACGGCGGGCTCGGGCTCAAGGACGACCAGGCGACCGGAGTCGCGATCGTTCGGAAGGCGCTCGAGGAGCCGATCAAGCAGATCTGCATGAACGCCGGCAAGGAAGGCTCCGTGATCGTGGAGCATGTGCGCAAGAGCAAGGCCGGCGAGGGCTACGACGCTCTCAACGACAAGTTCGTCAACATGTTTGAGTCGGGCATCGTCGACCCCGCGAAGGTCACCCGCTCAGCGCTGCAGAATGCCGCTTCGATCGCGGCCATGGTGCTGACGACCGAGGCGATGGTCACCGAGATTCCGGAAGAGAGGAAGGGCGGCGGCATGCCGGGCGGCATGTCCCCGGACATGATGTAAGAAGGCATGGGGGAGGTCAATCGACCTCCCCCGTGGTACCCCCTCTCCGACGTTTGCGAGGCGGGGTGACCCTAGTTTCGAGGCCCTCTCGCGCTGGCGGGAGGGCTTCGCCTTTAGTTGGGGCGGAGGGGCCGGGTGGCTCGCTTGGGCGGGCGCCCGCCAGCCCTGGCCGCTTCGTCAGGCCGGCGTTCGTCGCCCGTGCCGAACAGCCGGCGCCCGGCGATCGACACCGCAAACGGCAGCGCGAGCATGATCGAGGCGACCACCACGGAGAGCGTGTCGGGCAGCCGGGCTGGATCTTTCAGGCCGAGGTAGGTGAGGTAGCCGCCGCCGCCCGCCGTCAGCAGCACGACGAACACAGCCAGGCCAATGGCCCAGGTGCGGTACTCGCGAAATAGGGGAGGGGCATTGCGGCTCACGAGCCGGAGGAGCCACCAAGCCGTCAAGCCGTTCAAGACCAGGCCGCTGATGACCGCGCACCCGGCGATCCCCATCCTGAAGGACGGGAGGTGGACCATGACGAACGCAGAGACGTTGACGGCCAGGATGCCGACGGGCGTTATGACACCGAGTGAAACAAGCGCAATCTCTCTCAGGCGCCTGGACCGGAGCACCGGTCCGTTAAGTTCCGGCTTCGGCTTCGGCTAGTGGCCGCAGCCGCAGGCCTGGGCTGTTCCGCCGACTTCGCCCGTGTCGAAAGAGTGACCACACGAACAGGAGTGAACAGCGTTCGGGTTGTGAACCGTGAACCCGGCACCCATCAGGCTGTCCACGTAGTCGATCTCCGACCCGCGGATGTAGGGGGCGCTGAAGTCGTCGACGATGATCTGCACCCCGTCATGCTCGACGACCAGGTCGTCGGCCCGGCGGGTGTCGTCAAAGGCCATTCCGTACTGCATGCCCGAGCAGCCGCCACCGCTCACGAAGATGCGAAGCGCCAGCTGTGGATTGCCTTCCTTGGCGAGAAGCTCTTTCAGTCGGACCTGAGCGTCGGAGGTGAGTGAGACGACAGCTTGTTCGATCACGGCAGAGATGGTACCAGACGCTAGCCGCGCCCGAGCTTGAACCCCTTCTTCGCCGGCTTGACCTCGACGCCCCCGGCCGTGGTTCCGGAGATGAGCTGGGCGAGCTGCTCCGCCCCACGGGCGATCGCGCTCTTCGGATCGGTCAGCACGAGGATCTCGCCCTTGACGGCGGCCTCGTCAGGCTTGGTCCCGTCGAAGTCGATCTCCACCGCGAGCTCCTGCTTCAGGGTGCGGACGACGTCCTCCTTGCTCACGACGGACTTCGGCACCTTGTTGTTGAGCGCCAGGATGATCCGGCCCGGAACGATGTTCAGCACGTTGGTGAAGATGTTCAGGAGCTCGCCGACGTCTTTCAGCGACGAGAGCTCCGGTGTGACAAGGACCAGGACGCGCTGCGAGTGGTCGAGCACGCTGATCACGATGTCGGTGAAAGCGACGCCGAGGTCGAAGATGATGTAGCGGAACGCGTTGACCAGGATGCCCATCGCGCGGTTCACGAGGTCGACCGTGATGAGGTCGGCCTGCTCGGCCCGCAGCACGCCCGGCAGCAGCATCATTCCGCCCGGGTGGTGGAGGATCGCGCCGAGCACCGCCTCCTCGAAGTTGGTCGGCGGCACCTGGCTGGCGGCCGCGAGGCAGCCGGTCGGAGTCAGGTACGAGATCAGCGCCGCGTGGTTGTAGGGAAGAGCGAGGTCGATCAGCAGGACCTCGCCCGGGTAGCGCCTGCCGAGCGCAGCGGCGAGGTTCACCGCCATGGTCGTGCGTCCCGAGCCGCCTTTCGGCGAGTAAATCGCCACTGTCGAGGCCGACTGCTCCGGCGCCACCATCCGCGCCCGGGCGATGAGGTTGGGGAGGGTGTCTTTGCGCTGCTCGACGAGCTTGGTCAGCTCGATCATTGCGTCGGACTCGGGCGGGACGGTTTCGTAAAGCGTCTTGCGGTCGAGGGTCAGGAGCTTGCAGTCCTCGAGCGCCCGGACGCTGGCGGTGCGGGTCTCTTCCGAGATCAACGCCATCTCGCCGAAGAAGTCGTCCGGGCCCATCAGGGCGATTGTGATCGTGTGGCCGGGCGACTCCTCGACGTACACCTCGCAGCGACCGGACTCGACGATGAACATCGTGTCGCCGGGGTCGCCCTGGTGGATGATCACGGAGCCCTTGCTGGCTGACGCCTGCGTCAGCCGGCGGGCGAGAGCGTGAAGGACGTTGTCGGGCAGGGTGAAGAAGATCGCCACGCGTTCCAGGATCTGGAAGCGCCTTCTAAGCTCGTCGGGCGAGGCTCCCCGTCCGCGCTCGTTCTCGCTCACGCCTCCCGAATTATAGGTGTGGGTTTCGGACTCCCATCCCGGGAGCGGAAACTGAGGTCAAAACGGGGTGGGTTCCGGCCGTTGGTAGACTTACCCGCTGTCGGTCCCGTGGTGTAGCCTGGCCAAACACGCGGCCCTGTCAAGGCCGAGAACGCCGGTTCGAATCCGGTCGGGACCGCCATGACTCTCGGAGAGGTGGCCGAGTGGTTGAAGGCGGCGGTCTCGAAAACCGTTATGGGTCACTGGCCCATCGAGAGTTCGAATCTCTCCCTCTCCGCCACATAACCAACTGCGTCGGGGCTTAGGTGACCCGCCTGGAGTCCTCGCATCTTGCGACATGATCAGTGCGCAATACATCCCGACTCCGACCTGAGGAGAAGACACGATGGCAACTAGAACACCCATGCGAATTCTCGCGATCGATGTCGGCGGCACTCACGTCAAGGTTCTGGCGACCGGCCGCAGGACGCCGCTCGAGATTCGCTCGGGTCCGAAGATGACCGCGAAGGAGATGGTGCGAACGGTTCGGCAGGGGACAACGGCCTGGCGTTACTCGGTCGTGTCGATCGGCTATCCCGGGCCGGTGCTTCACGGCAGGCCGGTCAGCGAACCGACCAACCTGGGAGGCGGATGGGTCGGGTTCGACTTCGCGAAGGCCTTTGGCTGCCCCGTACGCCTGATCAACGACGCCGCCATGCAGGCGTTGGGTAGTTACAAGGGCGGCCGAATGCTCTTTCTTGGGCTTGGCACAGGGCTCGGCTCCGCGCTCATCATCGACGGCGTGCTCGAACCGATGGAGCTGGCGCACCTGCCCTACAAGACAGGCCAGACGTATGAAGACCGGGTCGGGAAATCCGCACTGGCGCGATTCGGCAAGAAGAAGTGGCGCCGCCACGTCGCCGAAGTCGTGGCTCGATTGCAGGCCGCGCTGGAACCGGACGACGTGGTGCTCGGTGGCGGCAACGCGAAGTTGCTGGGCGCGCTGCCGAAGGGCGTCCGCCTTGGCTCCAATGCGAATGCGTTTGCCGGCGGCTATCGACTGTGGAAACCTCGTGCGCGCCGGGGAATCAGCGGGGCGCGCGCAGGGCGGTGAAGGCGGCGATGACGGCGGCTAGAAGCAACGGAACTCCATAGTTGAACTCCGGGCTGGTCAGGAATCCCAGCTCCAG
The DNA here is from genome assembly GCA_044450465.1 of Candidatus Dormibacterales bacterium. Lineage (GTDB taxonomy): Bacteria > Chloroflexota > Dormibacteria > Dormibacterales > Dormibacteraceae > JBIOJB01. The sequence goes on from JBIOJB010000002.1 coordinate 40,945, forward strand.
GCGCCCGTCCAGCGCCACGTCGGCCGGCTCGATGACCGCGTAAAGCACCAGTCCCAGCGTCGTCGCGATCGCCGCCCGGCGCAGCGCGCCGTCCGGCGCCTTCAAGGCGGCCAAACCAAACAGAAGAGCGGCGATCCCCGGGCCGGCGAGGTTGTCGATGAACTGCCGGGTCGCGTCAAGAGCCGGCACCGCCTGAACGTGAACCCCCGTCATGGTGAAGGGGACCAGCGCGAAGGCCCACGGCCGCAGCACGAGGACCGGCTGCGAGCCGAGCACCAGCACGGCGGCCGCGTGCAGAGACTCGTGGACGATCATGCCCAGCACAAACAGCGGGACCCATACGGCGATCACGGCGCACGCGCTGGAGAAACGGCTCGGCGCCGTCTGGCGGTGATCAGATAGCGCGGAACTGCTCATTCATCGCATTGTCGAGCGAATCGGGACGCCCTCTGCCCGGTGATACAGCCGCAGGCTACATCGTCCCGGAACAAGCGCGGGGGGCGGCTCGGTTCTTCTATCGGTGCCTGGATTTGCCAAAGAGATTCGGGAGGCAGCGGCCGCCGAAAACGAGGTGACCCTCACCACTCGCGGCCGCGTCACCGGAACCCAATCGCACGTGACGCTATGGGTTTCGACCGATGGTCGCCGGATATTCATCCGTTCGGGTGGTGGCCTGAGCAGGCACTGGCCGCAAAACCTGACGGCCGCCGGCACGGGAGTGTTGCGGCTGGGCCGCCACCAGGTGGAGTTCGCCCCGCGACATGTGACAGATCCCGAAGAAGCCCGTTCCGTCTCGCATCTTGTGCGCAAGAAGTACGGCGCCTACGTGACGCCGTCCAAGCCAGGTGAGCCTCTGACTCAGGGCGAGCAGGCAACATTCGAGCTCATCCCACTGGCGCCGAAAAAGCGCGGACTTTCGATCAGGTTTCGGCGAGCCGGCAGATGAACCGAATCACCGCCTCGATGCCGCGCAGATAGTTGTCGACGGCGAGCCGCTCGTTGGGCGAGTGAATGGCGCAGTCCGCCTGAGAGATGCCGCTGATCATCAGCGGCGCGCCCAGCGCCTCTTGAAAATCGATGGCGACGGGAATCGACCCGCCGGTCCGAACCAGGGCCGTATCTCGGGCGAAGGCTTCGCGGAATGCCGCACGCAGGGCGTGAGCCGGGCGATGGTTGACGTCGCAGGTCACGGGTGGCGCTGAATTCAGCAGCTCAACCTCGACGTCGACGCCCGGAGTCGTCAGCTCGCCGATCCGCTTCCTGAGGGCCGCCAGGATCACGTTCCAATCCTGGTCGGGGACCAGACGCATGCTCACCTTCGCCGTCGCGCGCGCAGGTATCACGGTCTTCGAACCGGCCGCGGTGAATCCTCCGATGATCCCGTTGGCGTCAAGCGTCGGCCGGCTGCCCGTTCGCTCCATGGCCAGGAAGCCCGGCTCGCCTTCGAGCACGCGAGCCCCCGAGAGGCGTTTGATCGTTTCGGCGTAAGCCTTGTCCTTCGATTTCCAATCCGCCAGCTCGGCCGCGCTGGGCGGGCGCACCTGGTCGTAGAAACCAGGAATGGTCACGTGACCGTCGCGGTCCTTCAGCTCACCGATGATGCGGGACAGCGTGTTGATGGGATTGGGGGCCACGCCTCCATAAACCCCGGAATGCAGGTCGACCGCAGCCCCAGAGGCATGGAGCTCGACATACAGAAGCCCGCGCAGCGCCGTCGCCAGCGTGGGGTTTCCGGCCTCGTCCATCCCGTCGTCCCAGATGAGGATCGAGTCGGTTTTCAGGCGCGCGGCGTTGGCGCGAAGGAAACTGGGCAGCGAGTGCCCGGTGATCTCCTCCTCTCCCTCGATCAGAAACCGCAGGTTGACGGGCGGGCCGCCTGCCGCGAAGAGATGCTCAACGGCCTTGACCGTCGTCATGTGGTTGCCCTTGTTGTCGGCCGCACCGCGGGCGTAAAGGAGGCCGTCCCGGACCGAAGGCTCGAACGGCGGGGTCTTCCATTCGTCCAGCGGGTCGGGCGGCTGAACGTCGTAGTGGCCGTAGATGGTGAGGTGGGGCTTGCCCGGCCGGCCGTTCCACTCGGCGGTGACGATGGGTAGGCCTCCCGGGTGCACGTCTACCATCTCCGACTGCAATCCCATCCTCTCGAACCGATCACGCAGCCAGCGCCCGGCACGGAGGCAGTCGTCGCGGCGCTCCGGCAGGGTTGAAACCGACGGTATGCGCAACAGGTCGCTGAGGTCGGCGAGATCCTGATCGCGGGCGGCCTTCGCCTTTGCGAGCGCTGCGTCTAGCAATGCTTGCTGGAGCCCTCAGGCCTTGCCGCGTGAGCGCCGGATCTGGGCCGCGTGGTCATGCGCATGCTTGGCGTAGATCGTGAGCCAGTCTTCGACCGAGTAGGGCCCGCTCTCGCTGTGCATACCCGAGCGCTTCCAGTCCTCTTCAGACAGGCGGTCGAGGAGCTGAGAGGTCGCTTCCCGCGCCCAGTGCATGGCCTCGAGCGACGGGTGGATGGGCCGGTCGGAGGTCAATTTAGTGGCGAAGGCCATCTCGTCGTAGCCCTGAATCACCGGCTCTGCTTCCGTCAGAAGGCGCCGGATGCGAAGCGCGGACATCATCTCGCTGTCACCGAGGTGGTGGGCGATCTGGCGGGGCGTCCACTCTCCGCTTGCGGAGCGGTCGAGCTCGGCTTCCGTGATTCCGCTCAGCGCGTCCATGACCTCGTGATGTCCGTCGCGATAGCGCGCGATTAACCGTTCCCTCTCTTTGGCGTCCAACTTCATCCCCTCCAAATATGGAGCCGGCGACAGGAATCGAACCCGTGACCTGCTGTTTACAAAACAGCTGCTCTGCCTATTGAGCTACGCCGGCGCCCTGATCGAAGCGTAGCGCAAGCCTTTTTGGCGGGCGGATTCGGCCACTTCCGCTCGTGATCGGACCACCCCTAATGCGCGACGCGAGGCGTCGGCCTGACCCTTGTCATTTCGAAGGGTCCGGTGGAGGCAGGTAGTGCGAATTGCTACCGACCGAGTGTTCCCGGCGCTTTTCCCCAGGGGAAATTCGCAGGATAAGGATCAGGTACTCGTCGTGCTTCGTTGGTTGTTATTAGCAAGATGACTCCAGAGCAGTACATAAGGACCCACCTCCCCGAGGCGCCTCGAGTCTCGTCACTCGAGAAGCTCTCGTCGTGGGTTGCGAGTAGGTCGATAGCGCTGGTCGTCGGAGGCGTCGCTGGGGCCCTGCTCACCGCTTCGATCGGCGTTTCGGCCCACACGGGCGCTCTGCCCATCTTTCAGCCCGCCGACGAGCACCAGACGGTCTCCGATCAGCCGGTCCAGGGGAGCGGCGCGGCAGTGGCCACCAAGGTCGGCGAGGCGCTCGACACGAACGAGGCGACCGAGTCGGACGAACACCCGGCGGGCACCTCACAGCCCCCGGCTGAGGACGTCACCCACCAGACCGCCGTGGCGAAGCCGACCCACAGGCCGACCGCGGAACCCTGGAGCGCAACCCACAAGGACGAGTAGTCCGAGGCGCTGCAACAGCGCCTACATCGGCGGTCGGGTCCGCGGCGACAGGCTCACGCCGTACATGTTGGCGCCGGCGGGTAGCTGGAATCCCCCGCCACCTGCGGCCAGGGCGTTGGTGCCAGGAGGCACGTTCACGATCCGGACATCCCACTCCGACTGGTTGTAGCCGCGCGACGCCAGCAAGGCGCGCCACACCCCGTCGATCCGGCTTGCCGCCACGACCCGCCACTGAGCCTCGCCGGCGGCCTGTTCGGAGTGCTCTGCCATGCGGAGCAGCTGCAGGTAGCCCAGCCAGACCTCTGAAGCGAGGGCTGATTCAGCAGGGGTCAGAACGGCGGCGAGCGACTGGGCCAGGCTCAGGCGGGGATTGGTCATTTCACCTACCTAACGTGCGAGTGGGGTCCGGTCGGAAGGTCGGCCTCCAATCCATTTCCAACCTGGGCCGGCAGGGTTCGGCCCGCGATTCGGTCGGTTAAGGCCGGATGAAGCCATTCACTCTCGGTCGTAGGATGGCTCGATGAGATTGGCCATCGCGGCGCTGGCGAGCTGCCTGCTCTTCGCTTGCGGATCGAGCTCCGCGGCGAGTCTCGGACGGGGCAGCACGATCCCCGTCAGCGCCCCCAAGGTGACCAACGTGTCCGGGGCGGTGGCCGCCAGCGATGCCTGGTCAGGCACAGTGAACATCACGGCTGACACGGTCGTCAACCCTGGCGTCACGATCACCGTACAGCCGGGCACCACGATCAATGTCGGCTCGCAGCCGGCGCTCACGATCTTCATCAAAGGCGCCTTCGACATCGAGGGGACAAGCGTCGAGAAAGTCATCGTGCAGCCGAGCGTCGTGAACGGCAGGTGGAACCGATTCGTGGTCGTGGCGGGGGGCCGGCTCACGGCTCGTTACATGGTCATGAGCGGCGGCGGCTTCAACGTGGTCGGGGGCGCGGTGACGCTGATCGACAGCGCGATGTCGCGATCGAGCGGGGATCTACTCGAGGGAAGCGGCTCGGTCGACGTGGAGTACTCCTCAATCGGGCTCGAGCCGGGCAATGCCGACACCACACATTGCGACATGCACTTCAATCCAGGCCCCAACCAGTTGAAGGTCACCCATTCGAACATCAGCACGGCCGTTTACGGAATGATGTTCTACGGAGGCGGCGGCGCCGACTTCACATACGACAACTGGTTCTCCAACCAGATCAACGTGGAGACCCTGGCCCAGTTCGCCGTGAGCGGCGACTTCAGCCACGGCTGGTTTTCGAGAGGGGCCCCGAGCGGCCGCGGCATCACTTTGCAGAACCCGTCGGCGGCTCGCCTACCGGTCGGGCAGGCCGGTCCGCGTCCCTAGCCGGCGGCGGGCCCAGCCTTCGGCGCTCCGGGCCGGTGCAACCTAGAATCCTGACGCCATTCGTCGGGTGCTCCTGGTCGCCATTGCCGTAACAGCGCTCGCGGGCTGCTATCCCAGCTGCTCAGGCGGGTCATCGCCGGCCGCGAGCACATCGCCAACTGCCACCCCCACCCCGGAGGCGCGCCTCACTCCCAGCTCTCTCGTCGCCGACGCCTCATGCGACGCGGAAGCGACGAGCCGTTCTCTCAACTCCAACACTGCCACGTCATTCACGCTGGTCAATCGCTCGTCCGTTGCGATCAGCCTCTTCTGGATCAACTTCCAGGGTCAGCGGGTTCACTACCAAGACGTCCCCGCGGGCCAGACGAGAGGCCAGGCGACCTTCATCACCCATCCGTGGGTGGCGGCAGACCCGTCCGGCAAATGCACCCGCCTCTTCCTGGTTACGACACCTGCGACGATCACGATCGGCTGACGCCGCCGCGTGGTGTTTGGTCCGCGGTTCACGGTTTGAAAAGGAGAAACCGGATGGTAGGTGCGAAGATGGTGGTGGCCACGCTCCCAGTCAGCGATCTGGAGCGCGCGAAAGCTTTCTAGGGCGCCACATTGGGCCTGACCCAGCTTTGGGAGAACCCCGCCTCCGTTCGATTCCAGTGCGGAAGCGTGAGCGAGCTGTCGGTCTTCAGGCGTGCAGGCACCGTGACGGAGCACACGGTCGCCCACTTCGAGGTTGAGGACATAGAGGCGGCGATTCGCTAGCTCGAGGCGAACGGCGTCGCCTTTCTCGATTACACAGAAGGGGCGCTCAAGACGACAGGTCACATCGCCAGCTGGGTCCGGCGCGCGCCGCCTGGTTCAAAGACCCAGACGGCAACACCCTCGGCCTGCGGGAGGCCTGATTCCCTCCCACCTCTTGACAAGGCTAACTGCGTTAGCTAACATAGGCTAACACCGTTAGCTTTGGGGGAGAAGGAATGGAGAGAACCAATCACGCAAGGGCCACCCGAGCTGCGCGCCCGCAGCCGTCGCGCAGCCAGCCGGTGCCCGTTGCAATGCGGGTCGCAGGCGCTGCGGCCCTGATCGCGGCCGGATTCGTCTACTGGTCGCTTGGAGGCGGGTGGGGCCTGGCGCTTGCGCTCCTGCTGGCTCCGGACCTTGCGTTTGCCGCCTTCCTGTTCGGAGTGAAGCCCGGCGTGGCGGCCTACAACGCCGTCCACCGGCCGATCGTCCCGATCGCGCTCCTGGCCGTGGGGCTGGTGACAGGCTTGCGCCTGGCCGCCCTCCTGGCCCTGATCTGGGTGGCGCACATCGCCATGGACCGGGCCGCCGGCTACGGACTCAGAGAGGTTGTACCCGCGCCCGAGCCGGGTAGTCCCGGGTGACCGCCCGGCATCCAGGGGGAACCCGAGAGGCCGCCGTGCGCGTGGCGTCGCGCCTCTTGGCGTCGGAGGGGCGGGCCGCGCTCACCATGCGCCGGATCGCCTCCGAGCTCGGCATCCAGGCACCCTCCCTGTACAAGCACTTCCACGACAAGCGCGCGCTCGAGGCTGCCCTGATCGCCGACGGCCTTCGCGAGCTTGGCTCCGCCATGGGAGCCGCACTGCTCGACGGCGCAGAGCCGGTGGAGGCGGTGGCGGGCGCGTACCGCAGGTTCGGCCTGCAGCACAGTCATCTCTACCGGCTCATGAACGACGGGCCGCTGCCGCGCGACCTGCTGCCGCCTGGGCTCGAGGACGACGTCTCGCGGCCGCTCGTCGAGATCTTCGGCGATCGCGTGCGTGCTCGGGTGGCCTGGGCGGCGGCGCACGGGTTGGTCAGTCTCGAATTGGCAGGGCGCTTTCCAGCCGACGCCGACATCGACGCCGCGTGGGACTCGGCGGTGAGGACCCTGCGCGCTTCGGCAGGCGGTTAGACGCTGCATGGGCTGGCAGGACGTCGTGCCGAGCGAAGACGTCGACGTCGCCGACTGGATTCGTCACCGCTTACACGGCTTTGCTGAAGACGTGGGTTCTGTCATACCAAGTGGATTCACCGCGTACGCGCGCATCTTTCACCCGGCCGTCCGTCTACGAGTTGCGGCCGAGGATCCCGAGGTTGAGCTTCGCTGGTCGGACGTTGCCGCGGTATACGGCAAGACCGTTCATCCGGAGATGCAGTTCCACACGATTGTCGGGCACGCTCTGTTTGCGCCACAGGTCGAGCTGGCAGGGTTCTATGAGCCGAGGGAAGGGGTGCTCTCCTTGAGCCAGAGCGCGGCTCTGGTCCAGCGGCTCGCGCGACACACCTCCACGCCAAACGAATGCTGGTTCTGCCTCTGGGACGGCTACGGCGACCTGCACCCCGGCAGCATCCGGACACTCACGTCCCACTACGTCGGGACCGGACTGCCGCGTCTGTTCAGGATCCTAGCCTTGAAGCTGCGGCCATACCGTGAGCCGCCAAGGCGATTCCCCTCCCAGGTCCGCCGCGTGAAGCTGCCGGAACGCGAGTATTTCATGTTCAAGGGATCGGTCGCGCAGGCCGCCGGCTGGGACGAAGGTCCGAACCTGTGGTGGCCGGAGGACAGAGCATGGTGCGTCGCGTCCGAGATCGACTTCCCCTACACGTACGTGGGCGGGTCACAGGACCTGATCGACGAGATCGTGCACCACTCCGCGATCGAGGCGCTTCCATCGGCGTTGGACCACGGCATCACGGCCGACAGCGACAAGATCAACTCCTGACTCGACTGGGCGGCGCCGGCGAGCGCAAGGTGGTCGGCTTCGTTCGGTTAGTCGAGTCGGGCCGGTCGCGGGTCTGTCACTGGATCTGCGGCCGACCCCCTGATCTCTTTGGCTCTAGAGCTCCTGCCTGACGCGCGCTGCCGCGCCGGCGAGGGCCGCTAGCTTTCCAAACGCCTTCTCGCGAGGCAGGTACTTCATCCCGCAGTCGGGCGCGAGGATCAGGCGTCCGGCGTCGACGAAGTGGAGGGCGTTCTTGATGCGACCGACCACCGTCTCGACACTCTCGACCGGGCTCTCGTCCGACAGGTCGAGGACTCCCACGATCAAGGTCTTCGACGAAAGCGCCTTCAGCACCGAGAGGTCGACGTGCTGCTGCGCTGACTCCAGCGATATCTGCTGCGCGGCAACATCCGCCAGCGGCTCGATGAACGGATATCCATTTGGTCGTGAGTGGACGATGTGGGCGTAGCCGAAGCACGTGTGCAGCGCCGTGACCCCGGTGGCGCCTTCGAGCGCTCGGTTGATCGCCTTGACGGCGAAGCGCGCTGCTTTCTCAGCCCGCGCCTGGAGATACGGCTCGTCGAGCTGAACGATGTCGGCGCCCGCCTCGAACAGCGCGCGAACCTCCGCGTTCACCGCCTCGGCGAGGGCCATCGCCAGCGCCTCGTCGTCGTGGTAGTGGTCGTCCTGCGCCTGCTGCGACATTGTGAAAGGCCCGGGCAGAGTGGCCTTGATCTTGCGATCGGTGTTGGCTCGCAGGAACTTCACGTCGCGGACCTCGACGGCGTGCAGGCGGCGGATAGGCCCGACGACACGCGGCACCGGGTTGGGATGGCCGGTTCGGTCGAGGGCGGTGCCGGGATGGTCCAGGTCCATGCCTTCGAGCGCAGTCGCAAACCGGTTGGAGTAGCTTTCTCGCCGCACCTCGCCGTCGGTGATGATGTCTATGCCGGCGCGTTCCATGTCGCGGATGGCCACCACCGTGGCGTCGTCCTGAGCTTGCTCCAGGAATTCTGGGATTACCCTCCAGATCTCCAGCGCGCGCGTTCTCGGAGGCAGACGGCTGCCCAGCATCGTGCGGTCGACGAGCCACTCGGGCTGCGGGTAGCTTCCTACGACCGTGGTCGGGAGCAGCTCGTGCACGGCAGCAAGGTTATATCGGCCGCCGACCCTGACCGCGCGTGGCTACCGACCCCCGCGGTATGCGCGCTTTATCCCCCATCATTTGAACAACATGCCCGAGGCCACCACCAACCGACTCCCCGGTGACGCCTGCGACAAGGATTGGATCTGGGATCGTGAGGTCGAGACCGCTGACTGGGAGCACGCAAGGCGTCTTGCCGCCGGGGCGTGGGAGAGGCAGTACCGCCGCATCCGCGAGGCTTCCAGCTTCTACGCGCGGCGGTTCGGTGAGTCGGTCGCAGGCTCCACCTTTGTAAGCCTCGCGGATCTCTCGGAGCTGCCCTTCACCACCAAAGAGGACCTCAAGGTCGCGATCGACGAAAACCCTCCCTTCGGCACCAACCTGTGCGTCTCCTCGGACCAGGTCAAGCGCGTGTATCAGACCAGCGGCACGACGGGCGCGCCCAGCGTCCTCGCGCTCACCCGAGGCGACATGGAGATGTGGACGGTGATCGGCACGCGCACCTATTACGCCACCGGCATTCACGAGCACAGCAGCGTGCTGACCACGTTTGGCGCAGGGCCTTTCGTTGCCGGCCACACGCACTTCGGGCTGCTCAGGATCGGGGCGCGCTCGGTGCCCGTCGCTCCCGGCGACACCGAGCGAGTTGTCTTCGGAATCCACGCCGGGCTTGCGGACACGTTGCTGGCGACGGCTTCGTTCGCGCAGTACCTCGCCAACCGCTTCGAGAAGGCGGGGCGCGAGCCGGCCGCTGTACCGCTCACCCACGTTGTCACCGGAGGTGAGCCCGGCGGTGGGATCCCGGCGATTCGCGACCACATCCAACGCGTCCTTGGCGTCACGGTCACCGAGGTCATGGGGATCGGCGACGTCGCCCCGTCTCTGTTCGGCGAGTGCCCTCATCAGCAGGGCATGCATTTCTCCGGAACGGGCCACGTCTGGCCCGAGCTGATCGACCCGGACAGCCGCGAACCGATGGAGATCGAAACGGGCGCGATCGGCGAGCTTGCCTACACCAGCCTGACCCGTAAGGCGATGCCGGTGGTGCGTTTCCTCGGCGGCGACATCGTGCGCATCGAGGGGACATCGTGCGAGTGCGGCCGCACAGGCTTTCGGATGCGCGTGCTCGGCCGCCGAGACGACATGTTCATCGTGCGCGGCGTCAACGTGTACCCGACGGCCATCCTGGCGGTGGCCGGAGACTTCCGACCTCGCGTCACCGGCCGGGCGAGGGTGGTGCGCGAAGGCGACGGCATGTCGATCGACCCGCCTGTCCCGGTCGAGATCGAGGTGCATGCGGGCCACGAGTCTGACCCGACGCTGGCCGCCGAGATCGAGAACGCCATTCACTCGAAGCTGCTGTTTCGCGGCCGGGTCACGCTCGTGCCGGAGGCCGAGTTCGGCGAGGCGGCCTACAAAACCCGACTCAGCGTGAAGCGATGACGAAGCGGCTGAGATCAGACCTCGGTTGGAGCGCGCCCGACCGCATCATGGTCCGCGGCCTCAACCTCGCGGACGACATCATCGGCAAGGTGTCCCTCGGCGACATGGCGTTTCTCGAACTGAAGGGCCGGCTGCCCACGAGCGCCGAGTCGACTGTGTTCAACGCCATCCTCGTCACGCTGGTCGAGCACGGCGTGACCCCGAGCGCGCTCGCCGCACGTCTCACGTATTTCGGTGCGCCCGAGTCCCTGCAGGCGGCCGTGGCCGCCGGCCTGCTCGGCATGGGCGATCGGTTCGGAGGCTCGACCGAGGAGGCTGCGCGGACCCTGCAGCAGGCGCTTGCCCAGGCAGCTCCAGGCGCCGATCTCCAAGCCCTTGCCAGTCAGGTCGTGGCGGATCACAGGGCCTCGCGACGGCCCATAGCCGGTCTGGGCCATCCCATCCACAAACCGATCGACCCGAGAACGCCACGGCTTTTCGCCGTGGCCCAAGACAACGGGTTCTCCGGCCGCTATGTGGAGCTGATTCAGCTGATCGCGGCGGAGGCAAGCACTGCTTACAAGAAGGAGCTGCCCGTGAACGCCACGGGAGCGATTGCCGCCATCGCAAGCGAGCTGGAGCTCTCGTGGAACGTGTGCCGGGGGCTTGCCGTGATGGCGCGCGCGATCGGGCTGGTGGCCCACATACAGGAGGAGATCGCCGACCCGATGGCCGCCGAGCTCTGGTCGCGGTCTGAGAGCGAGGCCACGGAGCACCTGCGGGAGGCTCGCGAATAGTATGTTGCCAGCGCAACCACCAGTGGGGGAGGCTGAATCCTTGGGGCTCAATAGCGCGGGAATCCATCACGTCACCTGCATCACGGGTGATGTCCAGAAATGCACCGACTTCTACGTCGGGGTCCTCGGGCTGCGCTTTGTCAAGAAGAGCATCAACCAGGACCTGCCCGACACCTACCACATCTATTTCGGCGACCACCTCGGCTCGCCGGGCACCGCGATGACGTTCTTCGGCTGGCCGACTTGGCCGAAGCGGCGCTCGGGAAGCGGCCAGATCACGACGGTGTCCTTTGCCGTACCGCACGGGTCGCTCGACTTCTGGAGCGACCGCCTCCGCAAGCTCGGCGTCGATTCGCGCCGTTCCAGTCGCTTCGGCACCGAGTCGATCGTCTGCCAGGATCCCGATGGCATCGAGGTCGAGCTGGCGGGCAAAGCTTCGGACGCGAGGTGGGTGCCCTGGCCGGACGCGCCTGTCAACCTGGAACACGCGATCCGCGGATTTCACTCGGTCACCATGACCGTGGCCGAGGCCACGTCGACCGTGGATTTCCTGACGGCGCAGATGGGCTTTCGCAGCGCCGGCCGCGATGGTTCGCGCACCCGGTTCGAGACGGGCGAGGGCGGACCCGACTCGATCCTCGACCTGATCGAGTCGCCCGAGGCCCCGGTGGGGGAGGAGTCGATCGGCACGGTCCACCACGTGGCCTGGCGCACCCCGGACGCCGCCTCCCAGGTCGCCTGGCGGGAGAAGCTGGCCGGCGCCGGACGCAACGTGACGCCGGTGATCGACCGCTGGTACTTCAAGTCGATCTACTTCCGCGAACCAGGGGGGATCCTGTTCGAGATCGCCACCGACCAGCCCGGGTTCACCATCGACGAGGCTCCCGCCGTCCTGGGCAAAACGCTCAGCCTGCCGCCCTGGTTTCAGGTGCGTCGCGAGACCCTCGATGAGACTTTGCCTCCGATCGTCGTGCCGACCACGGCGACGACCGGCACGAGCCGTTGAGTCCTGCAAGGTGTGTTGCGTGGTCTTTATCTGACGTGTTGGAGGGGAACTGCGGATGAGCACGACGATCGCTCCGGTCAACCCGATGGCGGCCGAGGGCAAGGACACGGTCATGACCGTGATGCGCCGCGACCGTGACAACTTCACAAAGATGGTCTCTGACCCGAAGAACTGGAACGTAATGACCCGCTGCACAGGGTGGGAGACGCGCGACCTCGTCGGTCACATGATCGACGTGATGGAGGGCTACTTCAAGAACTGGGACGCGGCCCGAGCCGGAAAGGACGGAACGGCGCTTGGCTTGGCCGTCATGGGTGAAACCCTCAACGACCACGCGCTCGACTTCCGGAAGCTCTCCCGCGAAGAGGCTCTCGACCGATTCAAGAAAGACGCTATGAAGCTCGACGGCCTGCTGCAGGAGCTCAAGCCGGAGGAATGGACCGGGTTCATGATCTATCACCCGTTCGCCGGGCCGGTGCCGGCAGGCTTCTACGGCACCTTCCAGATCATGGATTACGGCGTCCATCCGTACGACATCGAGTACGGCCTCGGCAACAAGCTGGCGACCGTCGACGAGGCATCCGCGGGGCTGATCCTTCCATTCGCGTTCATCTTCTGGCAGTACACGGTGGACGCGAAGGTGGCCGAGGGTTTCGAGGCGACTTACGGAATCGACGTCGCAGGTCCCTGGGGTGGCAAGTGGCGCGCGACCATCAAGGACGGCAAATGGTCGTACGTCGAGGAGAAGGGCAACTTCGAGGGCTGCGACGCCCTGTTCAAGTTCAACAACGCCGCCGACGCTGTCCTCACATTCTTCCAGCGCTTCTCGGGCGGCTCGGCATCGGGCGACCCTGAGG
>JBIOJB010000003.1:0-52282 GCA_044450465.1 Candidatus Dormibacterales bacterium
CGCTCTCGTAAGCCTCGCGCGACGGCCCGGTTACGGCGAGGGCGACGGGGGGAACCACCTCCTCGACACCCGCGACGTACTGGTATCCCTCGGCGCGTGGCCCCTCCGGCGTCTCGGTGATTGCCGCCAGGATGAAACCGTCGAAGCTGAGGTGCTTGGCGAGCTCCTCGCGAAGGGTGCGCATGATGGACCAGCGGTCAAGACTCGACGCTAGCCCGCGCCCGATCGAGTTGACCACCTCGAGGCGGCGCCTCTGAGCCTCAATGGCCTCGTAGCTGCGGGCGTTGCGAAGCGCGAGCGCAACCTCGTCCGAAACGAGCACCAGGAAGGCGGCGGTGGAGTCCTCGTAGCTGTACGGGCGCTTGCATGTGATGCCCAGCGCGCCACGCGCGACCCCACCTTCTTTGAGGGGTACCCAGAGCGAAGAGGTGGGCTGGTGCTCGAGGACGGGCTTGTTCCCCTGCATCACGCTCCGCGCCGTCGCAGCGAGCGCGGAGCGGGCCGCTAGCCAGCGCGAGCTCGGTGCTCCCTGACCTTGAACGTGGAGCAGCCTCACCCGGTCGGGAGCGTCCTGGAACGTGACCATCTCCACCGAGTCGACCGGAAGCAGCTCGCGAAGCGTGGCGTGGAGTCCGGTAAGGACGCTTGACTCATCCAGGGTCGAGGTCATGGCGCGCGCCACGCTGTTCAGGGCCTCGAGCCGGCGCGCCTGGTTGCGAGTCAGCGCATTCAGCGAGGCGTTGGCGAGCATGACTCCGAGCCGGCTGTGCACCTGGTTGAGCAAGGTGACCTCCGACTCCGGCACCCTGCGCTTGCGGTATGACTGATAGATGACGCTCCCGATGAGCTCGCCCTGGTGCATCACCGGCACCCAGATGGCGAATTTGACATAACGGGTCGTTCCCGGTCCCTTGCCGATCTCTTGAGGGCTTGACTCGGTCATGGGGACGACCGCCGTAACCGGGTTTGAGAAGTAGCCGGCAAACTGCGACTCGCTCACCGGCCTGCGGTACACGTCCTGAAGGACGCCCGAGTCGATCGGGACGGAGCGGTAACCATCCCCTTCGAGCACCTGGAGCAGTACCACCTCGTAGCCGAACCACGTGTGAAGTCCGCGGTAGAGAACCTGGACGAGGTCCGCCTCCGTCACGCAGCTGCTGAGCTCGTGGACGATGGCGGCGGCCGAGGGGCCACGGGTCGGCTGGGGCCGACCCGGCTTGACGTTCAGCCTGGAACGAGACTTTTCGACCGGCCGGGTCCGCGTGTGTGAGCTCGGCCTACGCCTGGCTGGACTTGGCATTGCCATCGATATACTGCGCCAGTGACCTGTTCTCGAGCTCCGCGTTGCGTGCGCGGCCCGGGCGCGGGAATCCAATCGAGGAACTGTCCATCATGCGGCGGGGAGGATGCTGGCGACTGTGCCGTTCACACCTCCTAAGCCGATCGCACCCACGCCGCAGGATTTGCGCGGCTCGACCGTGCTGGTGGTCGACGACGAAAGAGCCTGGAGAGTGATCCTCGAAACCGACCTGAGGATGCTGGGCTACCGCGTGTCGATGGCGGAGGATGCGGACCAGGCCCTGGAGCGCGCTCAGCTGGACGCTCCGGAGGTTGCGATCATCGATCTGATGCTGCCTGAGCCGATGGACGGCTGGGGCTTGCTCAACGAGTTCCGAGCTCGGGGGCAGAAGGTGCCGGTCATCTTCTACACCGCGTACCCCGTGTTTCCCTCTGGGACCGACGACCCCGACGTCGTCGGCTACATGAGCAAGGCGGTCGATCGGGCCGACCTGTACGCGCTGCTCCCGCCCGCGATTCGGCGCTCCAGGGAGCGCCGAATGTCGGGTGTCTAGGTGCTTACCAGAGGCCCAGCGTGGGGGCGTCGACCCAGCGGTCGCCCACTGCCAGCACAATGGCTCCCAAAACCACCACCGCGAAGACCAATCCCTGAATCCGGAGTCGCCAAGTCATTGCCGTGATACCCCTTTGTTTTACCAACCAGCCTTCCGTATCGAGCCGAGTATGCGCCTTCGTCATTGAATCTGATTGTTCACAACAAGACAATAATAGTTAAGACTCATGTAGGGAGTTTAGTTGGAAAATCCAAGCATGCAGCGAGGCCATGCGGCAGGCTCGAGGAATCGCGAGGTCAAGCTGCCTCCCCTGCCTCCGGGCCTGGAGGTCTACCGGCCCGCTGACGTGCTTGGTTCGGCCGTGCTGGTCGTCGAGGACGAGGCGGCGATGCAGCAGCAGCTGCGAATCGACCTCCATGATCTCGGGTACCGGCCTTCGACCGCGTCGTCGGCGGCTGAGGCCATGGACCTGCTCCAGCGCGAACGAGTGGCCGGGGTGCTGCTCGATCTGGTGCTGGACGAGACCGAAGACTCGGGCTTCGACCTACTGGCCTGGATCCGCCGGCACCACCCGGGCCTCCCCGTGATCGTCCTGTCGGCCGCCCAGGTCAACTCGGCCGCGATCCGCAAGGCGTACGAGCTGGGGGCAAGCTCGTATTTCGTCAAAGGCAACGTGCCGATGGCACACATCTACTCGGACCTCGCCGCGCGCTTGGTCGAGCGCGGCACCGGCCGTCCCGGCAGCTATCGGTTTGGCCGGCTCGAGTTCGACCCGACACGCCGGACCATGAAGGTCGGAGGCGGGGAGGTCCGGCTCACCCAGCAGCAGGCCGCCCTCGTCCTTTTCCTGGCTCAAGGCTCCAAGCCAGCCACCGCAAGGGACCTGATCGAGGCCGGGCTCTTCCGCAGCAACGCGGCGCACTCGACGGTACACTCGGCCCTTCACACGCTGCGCCGCAGGCTCGACGAGCTGGAGCCAGGCTTGGGGACGAATTTCGTGCGCGCCTCCGCCCGCGGCTACAGCCTCGTCACGGTATAAGGTCGAGGTCCATGGACGAGGGCCGCGCGACCACGCCGCTCCCCAGCCAGTCGGTCCTGGACGAGGTGCGCGAGCTACGCCGCCACCTGCACATGCATCCCGAGGTGAGCTTCCAGGAACACGCTACGAGCCTGGAGCTGGCCGACCGGCTGAAGCAGCTCGGTCTCGACCTCAGGGCATGCCCGACCCCGACCGGCGTTGTCGCCATGCTCGACACCGGGCGGCCAGGCAAGACGGTCATGCTGCGCGCGGACATCGATGCGCTCCCCATCCATGAGGAGTCGGGCGTCGAGTTCTCCTCGAAGACCGACGGCAGGATGCATGCGTGCGGCCACGACGCTCACGCCGCGATGATGGTTGGCGTCGCCCGCACCCTGGTCGAACGCATCTGGGACGTGGGTGGCCGCTACCTCTTCGTCTTCCAGCCGGCCGAGGAGATCGTGGAGGGCGCCAAGGCCATGATCGCCGGAGGGCTGCTGGACGAACATGCGCCCGACGTTGTGATCGGCCTTCACATCACGAGCTTCATAGAGTCCGGCACGGTGATCACCAAGCCCGGCTTGCTGTGGGCCGGCTCGGATGCATTCGACGTCAGATTCGACGGACCGGGCGGCCACGGCGGGATGATGGGACGGCGCGGCAACGTGCTCGCCGCCCAGGCGTTCTTCGTCGAGCGGCTGCACACCGTGGTGGAGGGCCTCGAGCACGAGGACACCCAGTGCCATGTAACCGTGGGCAACATCAGTGGCGACGGAGCGTGGAACGTCGTCCCACGCGGCGTCCTGGTCCAGGGCAGCCTCCGCACCTTCAACCACGAGCTGCGCACGCAGGCGCTCGAGAGGCTGGGTGACCTGCTGCGCGAGACCGACACCGAGTTCGAGGTGCGCTCGAGGTTGGACCTGGTCCACGGCACAGTGCCGCTCATGAATGAGCCGAATGTGACCCGCACCGTGCTCGAGGTCGGCGACGAGCTCATCGGCAAGAAGGCAAGCCTCCTCGGCCGGCCTCTTACCGTGAGCGACGATTTCGCCGAGTTCCTGACCAGGATCCCGGGCTGCTATTTCATGCTCGGTGCACGTCCGGCAGGCGACGAGACGCCCGCGCACCACTCGCCCGGCTTTCGCATCGACGAGGAAGCCCTGCGCGTCGGCGTGATGATGCTGGCCGGGGCTGCGTCCCGACTCGCCGGCGGCTAGAAGCCAGGACTCCGGTGCTGTGGCTCATCGCTTTCGTGCTCGGTGTCGCCGCAGGCCTGCTCACCGGCGGCCGGATCGACAACTTCGCGCGGCTTCGCTTCCGCTGGCCGGTTGCGGTGATCGCCGCGGTCTTCATTCGGGAAGCAGTGCTGGTGACGCCCCTGAACCGGGTCGACGGCGCCCAGTGGGCCTACGCGGGAGCCCTCGCCGCCATCGTGGTCTGGACGGCATGGCATCTCGACCGGCTGCCCGGCATCTGGCTTGTCACGCTGGGCGCAGCCCTCAACCTTGCCGTCATCCTTGCCAACGGCGCCCGCATGCCGGTCGCTCGGGCGATGGCCGGCGAGCTGATCCAGCGCAACCAGATCGGCCAGTACACCTTGATGGGGCCGGGAACGCAACTCGGCTTCCTCGCCGACTGGATCTCGCTGCGATGGCTCCCCGGCGCCTACAGCCCGGGCGATCTGGTGACTGCCGCGGGATTGTTCCTGATTGGGCTCCTGGTGGCCCGGCGGCGGCCCGATTCGAATCGCGACTCGAAGCCGTGGCCCGCCTTATAGTGGATGCCCCGCCGTGATCATCTTCTGGATCTTCACGCTGTTCGTAGGAAGCTCAGCCTTCGCTTTCGCCCTCATCTTCCTGCAGCTGGGCGTCGGCTGGTCGCTCGTCTACGCGCTCTTCGCCATGCTCGTCTGCCGCGGTCTGCTCAGCATCGTGCGGCGCTGGCTGATCGTGCGCGAGCGCGTGACGCCGGAAACCGACGTCCTGATGCGAACCGTGGAGACCAATCGCGCCATCTTCTGGAAGCGAGCGCTCTGGCTCGCGCTGGTGCCAGCTCTGTATTTCGCCGTCATGGACCTCGTTTTCGGCCTGGCGCCGCTCGACGCCATCGCGGTCCTTCCGCAGCTTATGCAGTCGTTCTTCACGAACCTGCTCTACGTCCTGTTCCTGATCCTGGCCCAATTCATGATCTTCTTCCTGCCCTTCTACATCTACACGCGAATCGGCAAGACGATGATCAACCCCGACGACGCGAACTTCGGGGTGAGCATGGACGACGTGCGGGGCCAAAAGGCGGCCGTCACGGAGATGCGCCGAATCCTCAGACTCATCGAGCACGGGCGCCTGTACGTGAGGGCGGGCGGCAAGCGCGAGCGCGGCGTGCTCATGGTGGGCCCTCCAGGCACGGGCAAGACAATGCTGGCCAAAGCCATCGCCTCGTCGCTTCACGTGCCCATCTACATCGCGGCCGGCGGATCGTTCGCGGGCATGTTTCTGGGCATCGATGCGCTGAGCGTTTACCTCATGGTCCGCGCAGCCCGTAGGCGGGCCAAGGTGTGGGGCGGCTGCATCGTGTTCATCGACGAGATCGACGCCCTCGGCCAGCGGAGATCGGGCACTGGCGGTGCGGGCGGCGGGATGATGGGCGGCATGGGCGGAATGTTCGGTGGTGGCCAGCTCGGATTGAACATGCTGCTGGTTCTGATGGACGGCATCGACAACCCCGGGATGATCGTCCGTCAGATTCGCGCCCTTATCAATCTGACCCTTGACGGGCTCTTCCTCCCGCGCGTGATCGCGTTCAACGACACCCGGGTTCCCATGCGCATCCCGGCCCTCAAAGCGCCGAACTACAACATCCTCTTCATCGGCGCGACCAACCGTCCATCAGTCCTCGACGAGGCCCTGACTCGACCCGGACGGTTTGGACGGCAGATCATCTTCCGACTCCCGAACCGCGAAGACCGCAAGGACATCTCAAGCCTCTATTTCGACAAGAAGCAGCACGACGCCGCGCTCGACACGCCGAGCAGGCGGGACGAGTTCGCGAGAATCACCGAGGGGTACTCGCCGGCGGACATCGAGCAAGTGCTGTCACTCGCTCTCCTGTACGCCTTCGAAGATGGCCGCGACGCGTTCAACTGGAAGGACATCCGCGAGGCCATGGGCAACGTGGAGGCCGGTCTGGCGATTCCGGTCGAGTACACGGAACGCGACAAGATCGCCGTCGCGCGACACGAGCTGGGGCACGCAGTCGCGTCTCACTTCTTCAAAACCGATCATGCGCACGTCCGCCTCTCGATCCGCCGTCGCGCCACCACGCACGGCGAGATCGGCGGCTATCACAAGTCACTGCCGACCGAGGAAGAGTGGCTCGAGTTCCGCTCACAGCTGGCAGCGGACATCAGGCATTTCCTGGGCTCCCTGGCCTGTGAGCACGTCTTCTACGGTGAGAACACGAGCGGCGTGTATGGCGACCTGAGCAGCGCGACGGCCATCGCGTGCCGCATGGTTGGCACGATCGGGATGGGCGCAGACCGGCTGTCACCGGACATGTCGATGAAGGCGATTAACATCGGCGAGCAATTGATCTCGGTCGCTGAGATCCCCGCGGGCCTCCACGAACAGGGCACCTGGCAGGGCGCGGTTCTCAACAACCCGCGCGGGCGCCGCACCGTCGCCCAGCTTCTCGGGGCCGCGTACATCGATGACTGGCGCCTCATGAACGTGAACAAGGAGGCGATAGACCTCGCGGCCGAGGCCCTTATCGCGCAGGGCGAATTGGTTGGTGACGAGATCAGCGGCCTGCTCACGTCGGTCGGTCTGAGGGAGCCCACATCTGCAGATCCCTACCCGCCCGACCTGCCGATGGTGCCGGACAACCGCGCGCCGCTCCCGGTCGTTTCGGAGTCGGCCTGATCCGAGTCGCCGCCGCGGCCCTCGCCGCGATCCTCCTTGCGGTGCCCGCGCATACGGTCTGGGCCCAGGACCCGGACCAGCCGCCCACCCCGCACCAGCAGGCAGCCGGCATCGTCGCGGAGGAGCTGGCGATGAGCAACGCCTCCGCCGCCATCGAGCGGCTGACGGCACAACAGCCGGCCACGATGGCCCAGTCGATCCGGCAGCAGCTCGCCCTCGAGGCTGCCTCGTACGACTTCCGAGTGGCCGCGAGACAGGAGGAGGTAATGGTGTACGGGCTGGCGGGCTACGCGAGCGTGCAGTCCGCGGTCGTGCCGCTCATCCCATCGTCGAGCGTCCAGGGCGCATTCGGTGACGCCATCGCCGGACTGCACTCGCTGTACATCCTCGAGGGCATCGACGCCTACTACCTGGTCAACGCGCATTTCCTCCACCCCTACTCGGACGCCGCGCCGTTGAGCGACCTGAAGTCCTACTACGCGGAGGCGCAGCGCCTGTATGGAGTGGATCCGAGCTACCTGGCCTCGATCAACTACATCGAGAGCAACTTTGGACGGGTCAACGGGCCCTCATCGGCGGGGGCCCTGGGTCCAATGCAGTTCCTGCCGGGCACGTGGGCCGACTATGGAGACGGCGGGAACGTCTACGACCCCCGCGCAGCGATCCTGGCCGCGGCTCGCTACCTCGTCCACTACGGCGCGCCAGGGAACATGCGCCAGGCCATCTTTCACTACAACCTCGACTACGACTACGTGGACGCGGTCGAGTACTTCGCGAGCGCCTTTCGGGCCGACCCCGGGTGGCTCGACCGCATGTTCTACTGGAACACGACCGGCTGATCGCCTGGGCCGCTGATCAGCTGTGGCCCAGCAACTTGACGGCGGCCGCCACAGCCGGGTCGGTATCGAATGTGAATGTGTCCCACTCGGCGGGCACCACGACGTCGGGCACGATTCCGGTCTTCGCCCAGTCGGCATGAGAAGCGGCCGGATCGAAATACCCGGTCGCGATCCAAGCTTGGGAGCCGTCCTGGAGCGTGAACACATTCAGCCGCTGGATGAGGCCTGACGTGGTGCTCCCGACGAGCTTCGCACGCCCCTCATCTTTCAGCATCCCTGAGAACAGCTCGCCGGCGCTGTAGGTGTGAGGGCTTATCAGAACCACCAGGGGCACTGCAAACGCGACGGCGTTCGGATTGGACAGCACGTCGAACGGCTGCGACCCGGAGCGGCTCACGATCCGGCCGAGAACGCCCGATGTGAAATAGCCGAGGGTGTCCTCCATTATTTGCTGCAGCCCTCCCCCGTTCGTACGGTTGTCAAGGATCAATCCGTCCAGCGGACCGAAGCTGGTCAGCGCGAGGCTGATCTGTCCAGGGATGGTCAGGTCGTCGAAGGTCGGGATGAAGATGTAGCCGATACGGGAGCCGTCGGTGGTGTGAACCAGTTCGGCGTCGATCGCAGTGAGGCCTGCGACAGTATCCCGAACCAGGCTCACCTGCCTAGGGGCACTCCCGGGAGATTTCACGATGAGGGTCTCAAGGGAGCATCGTGGCCCCGCAAAGCCCTTTGGGTTCTCATACACCGGGCGCCCACCGACCATCAAGATGCTGTCGTGCGGTTTGAGACCGGCGTGCGCTGCTGGAGATCCCGGGTAGACGATCGTTATCGCGAGCAGGCCCTTGTCGGGTAGCTGTAGGTCTTGAACGCCGATGCCAACGTGGCGGTTGTCGTCGGCGAGTTGCAGGTTTTGCTGCGCGACTTCAGCCGGCGTCAGGAAACTCGAGTGTCTGTCGCCAAGAGCGGAAATCACAGCCGACATATCCGCATAGAACGTCGTGGTGCTCACTCCGGCCGCGATGTGCCCCCGGTAATCCGCTGCGATGGCCGGCCAGTCGACTCCGCGAAAGTCCGGGTAGACGTACTGCTGGTTTACGGTGCTGACCAACTGATCGAAGATCGCGAGCTGCTCCGCAGTCGAAACCGGCGGATTGGTCGGCGCGGCCGGAGCCTTGGAAGCGGCGGCGTTCGCTGACATCAGCCCCGCACCCGCGCAGTCGGGCGGGATGTAGAACTGGGCCTGCGGACCCGGTGATGACGCTTCGCACGACCAGGCTGAAACCAGCAGGCTCAGGGCCAGGAATGGTCCGACCCTTGTACTCAGCCCCATGTTGCCACCAGCATCCCCGCCGCTCCAGGCCGACAAACAAAAATCGGTTCAGCTTCGCCGCAACTCGTATTCTGAGTGATGACTCATGGAGTACCGGATCGAACAATTGGCCCGCACGGCCGGAGTGGCCGTCGACACGATCCGCTTCTATCAGGGCAAGGGCCTGCTCGACGCCCCCAGGCGCCAGGGCCGGGTCACCTGGTACGGCGACGCCCACGTCGAGCGGCTGCGCCGGATCAAAGAGCTGCAGCAGCAGGGCTTCACGCTGACCGTCATCCAGCGCTTCCTCGCCGGAGAGCTCGAACCGTCTGACGAGGCCCTCGTCGCCGCGGTGACGCGGCCGGCGGCGCCACAGACGCTCACGCTGAGCGAGCTGGCCGAACGGAGCGGAGTTGCCGAGCCGCTGCTCCTCAGCCTCGAGCAGGCCGGCCTGCTCGTGCCGGTGGAAGGTGGCCCGGAGCGGCACTACCCCGCCGGCGACCTCGAGGCCATCGACGCCGGTATGAAGCTCATCGCAGCGGGCGTGCCGATCGGCTCACTGCTCGAGCTTGGAAAGGACTACGCGGCTGCAGTGGACCGCACGACCCGCTCGGCGGTGGACCTCTTCGACCGCCACGTGCGCGAACGCATACAGGCCGAAGGCGGCGAACCTGAGGCTGCCGAGCGCCGCCTTCTCGAGGCGTTCAACGAACTGCTCGAGGCGAGCGGGACGCTGGTGCGGCACCACTTTCAGCGCACCCTGCTTCGAGCCGCCCGCGAGCACATCGAGCAGAGGTAGGGATGGCTAAGCTCGCGCCTCCAGCCGTCAACGTGCGCGAGCTCGACCGCACGCCAGACCTGGTCGACCTCGTCGACGCGGCTCGCGACACGGGGCACGAGGTGGCCTTGATCGAGCGGCCGATGCCCGACGCGGTCAGCATCGCAGCGATCGGCCGCGCGTTCGACATCGTTTCGACAAAAGGCGGAGTCGCGCTTGAAGACGCGGAGGGCAGGCAGATCGAGTTCGAACCGGGTGACGATCCGATCCTCGCTGCGTCCAGGCTCTGGACCCGCCTCGCCACGCGCCTTGGCGTGCGCCAGAGCTCGCCAGCGGCCACGGGTCCGGTGGCGGTCGGGGGCTTTGCCTACCGGCCGGATCGCGAGCCCGGCGGCCCCTGGGCAGGTTTTCCCGCGCTCCTGATGAGGGTGCCCGCCCTCGCCGTGACGCGCGTTCGGGGCCGCACTTACGCCTCGATGATCGGTCCTGACGCCGCGCACCTGCTTGAGATACAGCCGGCCGCGGTCCGCGCCCCCGCGGCGCGGAAGCTCGAGGTCACGCCGCTGCGCAATCCGGTCGCCTGGACCGCCGCGGTGGGCATCGCGGTGGCGCGGCTGCGCGCCGGGGCGGCGGCCAAGGTCGTGCTCGCGCGCGAGGTGATGGCACATGGCGATGGAGTGGTTTCAGCAGGCATGGTGATGCGCGGGCTGCGCGCGGCGTATCCCTCCTGCTTCAACTACCTCGTGGCCGGCGCCGACGGCACGGCTTTTGCAGGAGCGTCGCCAGAGCTCCTGGTGCGGCGTTTTGGGAACCGCGCATCATCGCAGCCGATGGCCGGATCTGTAGCCCGCGGCGCCACCGACGCGGACGACGAGAGGCTGGCCCGGCGCCTCGAGGAAAGCGCGAAGGACGCAGACGAGCATCGAGTCGTGTCGGCCTTCGTGGTGGAGGCCTTGCGTCCGTTCGCCGAATCGGTGACGGCGCCGCCCCCTCAGGTGATCCGACTGACCAACATCCAGCACCTGGCCACCGACGTCACAGCGATTCTTAAGGAACCGCCGGCGAATGCTCTCGAGCTTGCGTCAGCCCTTCACCCCACGCCGGCGGTGGGTGGATGGCCGCGAGCGGCCGCCGAAAGGCTGATCGATGAGCTGGAGGACATGGACCGCGGGTGGTACGCCGGCGCGGTGGGCTGGATCGACGGCCACGGCGATGGCGAGTTCACAGTCGCCCTGCGCTGCGGCCTGTTGTTCGAAGACGGAGCGCGACTCTACGCCGGTGTCGGCGTCATGCCCGATTCGGATCCGGCCATGGAGCTCGAGGAGACCGAGTTGAAGTTCAAAGCCCTCTTGACCGCGCTCGTCTGATGGAGACCACCATCCACGGTGCGCGGATTCACTACGAGCGCTCGGGCCAGGGGCTCCCGGTCATCTTCCTTCACGCTGGAATCGCCGACTTGCGAATGTGGGAGCCGCAGGTCGAGGCCTTTGCCGGGCACTTCGACGTGATCCTGCTCGACATGCGTGGCTTCGGCGAGTCGGAGCTGCCGCCGGTTCGCTGGTCCCCGGTGGCGGACCTGATGGCGTTCATGGACCAGTTGGAGCTCAAGCCGGCCCACCTGGTCGGCTGTTCGCTCGGCGGAAGCCTCGCCATCGACTTTGCCCTCGATCATCCGGAGCGCATCTCCAAGCTCGTACTGGTGGGCTCGGCGATTGGGGGCGCCGATTTTGGAAAGAAGTATCCCGAGCTCTGGGCGGAGGTCAAGGCTGCCGACGAGGCGAATGATCTCGACGCCGTCAATCGAGCTGAGATGCACCTTTTCCTGGATCGACCTCGCCGGCCGCAAGGCTATGTGAAGCAGCCGCTCCGCGACCTGTTCCTCGACATGAACGGGCGCAATTTCGACAGCGATTTCAAGTCGGCTCCAACCGACGACCTGGACCCGCGGGCGGCCGGCCGCCTGGGCGAGATCACCGCCCCGACGCTCGTGGTGGTGGGCGACGAGGACGTGCCACCGGTCTTCGATTGCGTCGAGCTCTTGATGGAAAGCGTTCGACACGCGCGCAAGGTGGTCATCCACGACGCCGCGCACCTGCCCAACCTCGAGGACCCGCGCGCGTTCAACCGCCTGGTGCTGGAGTTTCTGCTCTCGCCCTAGGCCACTAAACCTTCAGGGCGTGCGCCGCCGCCTCCCAGCAGGTCCTGTGTCCGGTGACGCTGTCCTGCCGCTTGAATCGAACCACCACCATCGTCGGCGTCGGGGCGGCGATGGCGTCAGCGATGGCCGGCTCGAGGCCCGACCGATCGGTCACCGGGCTGTAGACGAGACCATATAGGCGCGCGATCTCGGAGAAATCGAGGCCGAGCGGGGTCGCGAAGATTTCTTCGAACAGATCCTGATGCTCAGCCTGCGGCAGGAAGTTGAAGATGCCGCCGCCGTCGTTGTCGCAGACGACGATCGTGGCGCGAACGTCGTGGCGGCGCATGGCCAGCAGGCCGTTCATGTCGTGATAGACGGAGAGATCGCCAAGCAGCAAGACGGTCGGAACCTCGGCACGGCCGGCGGCCACACCGAGCCCAGACGACACGAGACCGTCAATACCGCTTGCGCCGCGATTGGCGAAGAAGCGTTGATGAGATCGCGTCTGGAGCCAGAACGTGTCGGCGGCGCGGATCGGCATGCTCGATCCGATAAAGACGTTGCTCGCCTCGGGCAGGCGCGTGCTCAGAGCGCGGACGACGTGCCCTTCATGGAGCGGCGTGGACACCAACGCAGCTCCGATTGCGGCAGTGGCGCGCTTGCTGGCGGAGATCCACTGGTCGCGCCACGTGGACCGGTCGGTCGGCGGCAGCGCCTCGAGCAGTGTGAGCGCTTCGCACGTGAGCACCGTCGTCGCCACCTGGTCCTGGTCTCGCCACTCGCGGTGAGGATCGATCAGGAACGTGGGCGCCGAGGCGGCGGCGAGCCAGCTGTTTAGAACCCTCGAGGTCGGTGTCGCCCCGAGCCGGATCACGAGGTCCGGACCGTGCTGAAGCGCCCAGCCGGTCCGAAGGATCGCCTCGTACGACTCGATGGCGGCCCCGGTCTCGGCCCGCCGGAGCTGCGACGTGGGTTCCGCCAGCACAGGCAGTCCCAGGCGGTGCAGGGCGTTGGCGAGCAGCTCACCATCCCGCATCTCCCCCGCCACCACGAGCGGGCGCTGCGCTTGCTGCAGCGCCGTCGCCAGGGCCGCCACCTGGCTCTGAGTCGGCATCATTCGGCCGGCGCTGACGGATTGCCCCGCCACGCCCACCGGCGATGGCGCCTGGCCGGGAGTGGGAACCAGCGGCTCGCGAAACGGAAGGTTGAGGTGCACGGGACCGTCAGCGGCCTCCGCGTACGCTCTCGCCGCGAGCCGCCGCCACAGCCTGGACGAGTTGGGCAGCTCGATCGGAGGGCCCGGGTCGAAGAACCAGCGCACTGCGGATCCATAGATCTGCTGCTGGTCGATGGCCTGGTTGGCGCCCACCCCCTGCAGCTCCGGCGGCCGGTCCGCCGTGAGCACGATCATTGGAGTGTGCGAGTAGGAGGCTTCAATCACGGCGGGATGGAATTCCGCTGCCGCAGTGCCCGACGTGCACAGCAGCACGGCCGGCCGGCCTGTGGCCTTGGCCAGGCCCAGACCGAAGAACGAGCCACTCCTCTCATCGACGTGAACGAAGACCTTGATTTTCGGGTGTCGCTGAAGCGCCATCGCGACGGGCGCGGATCGCGACCCGGGAGAGATGCAGGCGAATCTGACCCCCTGCGCAGCCAGCTCGTCGACCAGGGTCGCGGCAAAGGACTGGGTCACATCCATAGGATCTCAGTGTGATTCTCGAGGGTAGTGACGTCCGGCTGAGCTACTTTGTCTCCGGCGAGGGCACTCCCGTCACGCTTTTTCATGGATTCACGCAGCGCGGGCGCAGCTGGCGCGAGGTGATCTCCAAGATGCCCGAGGGCTACATGTGGGTCGTCCCAGACCTGCGGGGCCATGGCGAAACGCAGACCCGGCCCGGGGCGCCGTGCTCGATGGACGCCTGCGCGGGTGACCTGTTGAGGCTCTGGGACCACCTGGGGATTGGACCAACCCATCTCGTCGGCTACTCGATGGGCGGGCGGCTCGCCATTCACCTGGCCGCGCGGCACTCGGACCGCGTCCTGTCTCTGTGCACGATCGGCGCCCACGCAGGCCTTGACCCGGACCAGCGACTTGGACGGCAGCAGGGCGACGAAGCGCTCGCCCAACGCATCGAGTCGGACGGGATCGAAGCATTCGCCAACTACTGGGGCGGCCTCGCGATGTTCGCCGGCCTGCAGCGCCGGGGTCCGGGCTTTGTTGCGCAGCTGCGAGCCGAGCGCGTCGACAACAAGGTCGCCGGTCTCGCGTGCTCGCTGCGCGGAATGGGCGCGGGAGCGATGGAACCCGTTTGGGCCGAGCTCTCGCGCGTCGAGTTTCCATGCACGTTCGTCGCCGGGCAGCTCGACCATGGCTATGTGGCGTCGGCGCGACGCCTTCGGGACACGGTGTCCCACGGCCGGGTCGAGGTCGTGGCGCGAGCGGGTCATCCGGTGCATCTGGAGCGCCCGGAGGCGTTCGCTCGGGTGCTCGCCGCTCACCTGGCCTCGACCCGCGCCGATGCTCCGGCGCAGGGCGAGCCGGAAGCACGTGACAGCGAGCCTGAGTCATCGGCTGCCAGCTCGACCTGGGACTGAAGGCCGGCGACGTACCGGGCGGCCCCAAGCCGCTCCAGGTCGAGCATCTGGCCACCGTCGACCCTCTCCAGCACGAAGCTGCGGCACCCTCGCACGAGCCACATCTCCACCTCCCTCGCCACGTCGGCGGGATGGCGCGCCGCGATGCGCACGCCGCTCATAGCAGTATCCCCACGGTGAAGAGGAGGGCAAAAGCGAGCTCCGCGATGGCCATGCCCTTGAGCGCCCTCACCAGCGGAGGGCCTGAGGTCTGGACAAACGCAATGCGCACCGATGGCGCCGCGATGGGAATCGCGAAGTGCACGAGCATGACGGTCCAGACGGCCAGCTTTGTGGCCAGAATCACGATCGGCATTCCGAAGGCGACACAGACGACAACCAGGAGCAGAAGCCGCGTCTGCGGGCGACCGATCCGCGTGGCCAGCGTTCGCTTGCCGGCAGCTGCGTCGGTGTCGATGTCGCGCAGGTTGTTGAGGATCAGGATCGCGGTGGCAAACGCTCCCATGGCGCACCCGACGAGCACCGCAAGAGTTGAAACGGAGCCGGTCTCGACGTAACCAGTGCCCACCGTCGCGACCAGGCCAAAGAAGATGAACGCGAACACCTCGCCCAGACCGAGATAGCCGTATGGGCGGGGTCCGCCTGTGTAGAGCCATCCGGCGAGCAGGCAGGCTGCGCCGGCGATCAATAAGCGCCAGTCGACCGCGAGGCTCAGACCAAGGCCCGCGGCGGCCGCCACGCCGAACGCCGCGACCGAGGCCCACAGCACGTGGCGCGGGTTCACGGCTCCTGAGGAGGCCGCCCGGATCGGTCCGATTCGCCGGGGGCCGTCGGCCCCGCGCACGAAGTCCGAATAGTCGTTTGAAAAGTTCACGCCGAGCTGCATGCCGAGGCCGACGACCAGCGCGGCCAGGCCGGCGCCCAAACGCGGCCCGCCCTGGTGAACCGCGACCGCGGTGCCCGCGAGCACCGGTGCAACCGAGGCGGCCAGCGTGACGGGACGGACCGCGGACCACCACGCACGCGCCGGGCTCAGCGCGACTGCTCCGGCCACCATTTCAGGCTCTAGGGTCGCTTGGGAAAGCGCGAGAAGTCCGGCTTGCGCTTCTGCACGTAGGCATCACGGCCCTCCTGAGCCTCCTCGCTCAGGTAGAAGAGCAGCGTCGCGTCGCCGGCCAGCTGCTGGATCCCGGCCAGGCCGTCATCGGTCGCGTTGAGCCCGGCTTTGAGCAGCCTGAGTGCGAGAGGACTGAGCTCGAGCATGCGCCGGCACCAGGCCACCGTCTCGCGCTCGAGCTCGGCGAGCGGCACGACCTTGTTGACCAGTCCCATCTCGAGCGCTGCAGCCGCGTCGTACTGCTCACAGAGAAACCAGATCTCACGTGCCTTCTTCTGTCCGACGATGCGGGCAAGGAGCCCGGCGCCGTAGCCGCCGTCGAAGCTGCCGACGCGGGGTCCGGTCTGCCCAAACCTCGCGTTGTCCGCGGCGATGGTCAAATCGCACACCACGTGCAGGACGTGACCACCCCCGATGGCGTAGCCGGCGACCATGGCCACCACCGGCTTGGGCAAGCGCCGGATCTGGATCTGCAGGTCGAGCACGTTCAGGCGGCCCGCGCCTGTCGCATCGATATAGCCGTCGTCCCCGCGGACGCGCTGGTCCCCGCCGGAGCAGAACGCCTCGGTACCGGCCCCCGTCAGGATGATCACGCCGATCCGCGGATCGTCGCGGGCTGCCTCAAAGGCCGAAGACATCTCAGACACCGTGATCGGACGAAACGCGTTACGCACCTCGGGCCGGTTGATGGTGATCTTGGCGATGCCGTCCCAGGTCTCATACACGATGTCCTGATACTCACCCGATCGGATCCAGCCGAAGGCGTTCTGAGGTTTCAAGCTAATACTCCTAGAGCGATCACTAGCACTGTCCCAATCGTACGCCGGACCGAGTGCGCTCGGCGAGTTATGCGCGCTGGCGAGGCTTGCGGCGCGGAAACAGACGGACGATCTTGGCGTAGTCGGCGGGTGTGTCGATATCGTCGACGCGACCGGGCGCCGGAACGATGTCGAGCAGTTCGGGACGGCCCTGCAGGACCTGCCTTGCGCCCGCATCCCCCTTGAGCTGAAGCAGCTCGCCCCAGAGCTCGCGTCCAAGGACGACCGGCGGAGCCCAACCATGTGCGCCGTCGGCGACGGCCGCCGCCGGGCGGGCACCCTCACGGCGCCAAGCACGGAGCAACGTGGAGATGGTCCGCGAGCCGACGAGCGGCTGATCCCCGAGCATTACGACCGCAGCCTCCATCTCGGACCTCATGGCGCCCAGTCCGCATCGGAGCGACGAGGCCATGCCCGAGTGAGAGTCAGGGTTGAAGACCAGCTCGGCGGCTCCATCGACCGCCTGCTTGACGTCATCGGCCGAATAAACCACCACAGTCTGGTGGCAGCCACCCTCGGACGCTGCCTCCATGACGTGCCTGACCATGGGCGTGCCGTCGATTTCGAGCAGCAGCTTCTGTGTGCCCGGGATCCTGGAGCCGGCTCCGGCGGCGAGCACGATGGCCCCCACCGGCAGAAGAGCGACCGCGAGTCTTTCGACTGGAGGGCGAGTAGACCGAATCCACTCGACCTCGATGTCGGCGCGGCCCGCCCGTTCGGCGAACTCGCGGATCTTCGCGGTGTCGCCGTCGACCAGCACCATCCGGCGGGCTGTCAGCGGCGTCAGGTCGGGTACCACATCGGGCAGACCGACCACCGCCACGGCGCGACAGTCGGACCGAGCCGCCGCATGCTGGATCGCGGCCTCGAGATCTCGGCCCCGGACGACGACCGAATGGGCTCCGTCAGGCTCGCGGTAGGTGCGCCCGCGGATGGCCAGGTCCAGGTCGCTCATCACAAACAGCACGGCGCTCCCAGCATGGCAGAAGGGACCGGAATTACTCTCTTGGAATGCCCGTTCTAGGCGCGCACGTGGATTCGTCCGGCGGCCTCCACCTCGCGTTCGAGCGTGCTGCCGCGATGAAGGCCGAGGCAATCCAGGTCCACCCCACGCCGCCCGGCTTTTGGGGCTCGCCCAAGCTCGATGAAACCCGCATCCAGACTTTCAAAGCTGCCGCCACCAGCCACGGCAATCCGCCGTTCTTTTTCCACGCGGTCTACCTGATCAACCTCGCCGGTGACGACCCGACGCTGCGCCAGCGCTCGGAGAGCACGCTGACCGGTTACCTGCGAGCGGCCGACGAGCTCGGGATCAACGGCGTCATCTTCCACACCGGCTCGCATAAGGGAGCCGGCTTCGAGGCTCGCCTGCCCGGCATCACCGAGCACTTGAAGCGAGTGCTCGAGAGAGCGGGCCCGGCGAAGGCGCGGCTGCTCATCGAGAACAATGCGGGGCTGGGCGGGTGCGTGGGTGCGCGCTTCGAGGAGATAGCCCGCATGCTGAAAGCGCTCGACGATCCGCGGGCTGGGGTCTGCTTCGACACGTGCCACGCGTTCGCCTCGGGATACGACGAACGGACGGCAGCCGACGTGGCCAAAACGTTGGACGAGCTGGACGGCGTCGTGGGGATTTCGCACGTGGAAGTCATCCACTGCAACGACTCGGTCACCGGACTCGGCTCGAACCGAGACTGGCACGCCAACATCGGAGAGGGCCTGATCGGCGAGGAGGGTTTTCGCGCTCTGCTGCACGAACCCCGCCTCGCCCACCTGCCGTTCATCCTGGAGGTCCCCGGCGCGGGCGAAGGCCCGAACGCGAGCCAGGTCTCTGTGCTTCGCCGCCTGGCGGCCTAGACGCCGCGTCGCGAAGTCAACGTTGAGCCGGTGATCAAGCCGCGTCGGTCTCGGTTTCGCACTCTTCGGCTCGCAGCGTTCGCTCGGCCGGCCGCCAGGCCAACGCGCTCGATAGGCGCCGCACCGCGCTCACTGCCTTTGCGCCCAACCACCAGGCCGCGTTGAGCCAGTCCGGGCGGTGGCCGAGGGCCAGGCGCCGGCTGTTCTCCATCTCGCGCTGCAGGTCCTGGAGCCGCTGCCAGGCCACTTCCTCGTTTGCGTACGGGTACATCGCTCTCCTCCTCTCTGTAGCTCCGCTCAACTGGCGGTAACTGGTCTCCGCTGAACACTGGTTATTATAACTCATGTTAGCCGGATAATGGTTATGGATATACTAAGAATCGATGTCTGATCGGGAAGCGCCTGGCGAACTTGGCTTGATTCAGGCTTTCGTCAACACGGTCGATCTTGGCGACGGCCCCGAGGAGCTCAACAGCCCGAACACGTTCCAGGCCTGGCTGGTTGCAAAGGGCCTGCTCGAGGCAGGCGAGGCAGTGGACGCGGGGGACCTGAAGAACGGGATTGCGGTCCGTGAGGCGGTACGGGCGACGATCGGCGCCAATTCCGGCTACCCGGTGTACCCGGTGGACGTGGCGACCCTCAACCAGGCAGCCTCCGCCAGCCGGTTGAGGCTGCGATTCAGTCCCGACGGCCGCTCCAGACTCGAGCCGGAGGCGGCGGGTGTGGTCGGCGCCATCGGCCGAATCGTCGCCGCGCTGGACGCGGCGAGCCGCGACGAGGCGTGGCCTCTCCTCAAGCTTTGCGGCGACCCCGCTTGCCGCTGGGCCTTCTTCGACCAGTCGCGGAACCACTCCAGCCGGTGGTGCGACATGAAGTCGTGCGGGAACCGCAACAAAGCACGCGTCTTCCGAAGCCGGGCTAAGTCGACAGCCGTTTGACCTGCGGATAGCCTTGTCAAGTGAGCAAGGCGCGCGCCGAGGCGTTCAGCGACGGAGTGTTCGCGGTCGCGGCAACTCTCCTTGTCTTCTCGCTCGTCGTGCCGGATGTGAAGTCCGGCCTGGGCACCGCCCTGTTGAACGACTGGCCGTCTTACGCGACCTATGCGATCAGCTTCGGCACGATCCTTGTGATCTGGGTCAACCACCATGCGGTCCTCGATGCGATGACCCATTTCGACCGCACCCTGCTGTTCTTGAACGGCCTCCTTTTGATGACGGTGGCCGCCATTCCGTTTCCAACCGGCGTGCTCGCTCGCTATCTGCAGGCAGGGCACGACCAGAAAGCGGCTGCCGCCGCTTACGGGATCGCGATGTCCCTGATGGCGCTCGCATTCACGCTGATGAACCTGTACGCGCGCAAGCGCGGCGTCATCAACGTGCCGTTCAACATTCTGGGCTTCTCATTCGGACAGCTCATGTATCCGCTCGGCGCTGTCGCGGCGCTGGTCAGCGCCGAGCTCGCACTGCTCATCTACGGGGGCACGATGGTCTTCTACATCGTCCTCCCACTTGTTCGCGAAGCCCAGGCGAGGCGGGCTCAAGCGCCCTGATCCGCCGGCTAAGCCGGCTTCTGGCGCACCTCACGCATCGCCGACCCGGTCCCTCCAAAGCGAACCGCTGTGATCTCGGCGAGGATTCCCAGCGCGGTTTCGTCGGCGCCCTGGCTGCCCAGGTCCAGGCCGATCGGCCCGTGAACCCGTGACAGCTGGTCATGAGTGAAGCCCTCGGCGCGCAGGGAGTCGAAACGGTTCTGGTTGGTCTTGCGGCTGCCGATGGCGCCGATGTAGCCGGCGTCCTCGTTCAGCACCGACCGAAGCGCCGGAAGGTCGAACTTCGGGTCGTGGGTCAGGATCACGACGTAGGTCGAGTTGTCCACGACGAGCTTCCGCATCGCCTCATCGGGCCACGCAACGATCAGCTCGTCAGCCTCGGGGAAGCGCTCCTTGGTGGCGAACTTCGCCCGTGCGTCGATGACCGTCACCCGGTAGCCCATCAGCTTGGCCAGCCGGTGTAGCGGGATGGCGATGTGAATCGCGCCGATGATGACCAGATGAGCAGGCCGGCGAAACGGCTCGACGAACCAGTCGCCGTCCCGGTGCGCCAGCTCCGTCGGCGAGGGCGCGCCCGAGCTCAGGTCGGTGGCACCGGTGGCGAGATTCGTGCGTAGGGTGGCCGGCTCGTTTCGGCCCAGCATCGCCATGAGGTCCCTGTGCTCACCGGTGAGCGGCTGGACGTAAACCTCAATGTGGCCGCCACAGGCGAGGCCGACGTCGAAGGCCACGTCATCGGCGACTCCAAACGCGGCGATCTTGCCCTGACCACTCTTCAGCACCTTCTGCGCCTCTTCGAAGACCGCTCCTTCGATGCAGCCGTTGGAAACGGAGCCGGCCATCTTGCCGGAACGCGTGACGACCATCTTGGAACCGAGCGGCCGAGGGCTCGACCCCCACGTCTCGACCACCGTCGCGACGGCGACGTCCTCTTTGGCTTGCGTCCACTCGACCAGCTCGCTGAGCACCTCGCGCATGGCTAGTGTCCTGTACCAGAGGTCCGCAGCATATTTGCGGCATCGGCGGCCGGAGCCAAGGAGACGACGAGCACGCGAGGGAGCGCATACCTGCTGGGGTCCCCGCATTGTTGTGCGGGGCTGCTGACCGAGCGCGCGCAGGAGTCGACACCGGCTTCAGCGCCCCTGCCCGGGGTCCCCGCGAAATCGCAGATTTCGTGGGGTGGTCCGGCGCCCGGCCGCCCAGGCCAGGAAATATGCAAGGAACTTCTGGGACGGGACACTATCTGCTCGTGCGGCTCCCCAAGGACGCGAGCAGCCGGCCCAGGTCCTCGAGCGCGTTGACGTTGTGCGCGGCCAGGAAGTCGTCGCAGTGCGGAAGGGCCGCAGCCATGCCGCGAGTCAGCGGTTGGTACCCCTCCGACCCGAGCAGCGGGTTCAGCCAGATCAGCCGGTGCGCCGACCGCCGCAGGTGGATCAGCTCGGCGACCAGCTGGGCAGGGTCGCCGCGGTCCCAGCCATCGCTGACGATGATGACGACCGCGCCGTGGCCGAGCACGCGCCGCGCCCACTGGCGATTGAAGGCCGCGAGCGCATCGCCAATCCTGGTTCCGCCGCTGAAGTCATGGACCCGCTTGGTGACCGAGGCGAGCGCCCGGTCCAGGTCTCGATAGCGAAGCAACCTCGTGATCCGGGTGAGCCGCGTGGAGAAGACAAATGCCTCGAGGTCCTCCCGGCGCGCCACCGCGTGGGCGAAGATCATGAGCAACCTCGAGTACCGCTCCATCGAACCGCTGACGTCACAAATGAGGACGAGCGGCCGGCGCCTCACTCGCGGCTTGCGCCGGAAAAGGCGCATCAGCTCGCCCGAGGCTCGAATCGCGTGCCTGGCCGATCGCCGCAGGTCGACCGAACCGCTGTTGGCCGGACGCATGCGGCGCGTCCTCTTCTCCGCCATGCGCCACGGCGCCTGCTCGAGAAGCCGGCGCACCTGCTCGGTCTCCTGCCAGGACATCTGCTCGAAGTCCTTGTCCCGGAGCAGCTCCTCCGCGCTGTAGCCGCTGGAGGAGGCTGGAACTTCAACGGCTTCCTGTTCGCGGTTCATCTGTGAGCTGTTTAGGCCGAGGGCGGCGGCCCACAGCTTTGCCTTCTCCGGCGACATCGGAAGGCCACGGCTGCGACCCGGCATGGTGCCGGCCGCGGCCCTGGGATCGGGAGGCGCCCAGAAGATGTCGAAGGCGGCCTCGAAGACCGGCAGGTCCTCCTTGCGAGCCACGAAAACGGCGCGCAGAGAGTTTCTGAAGTCGGCCTGGCGCTTCAGGTCGATGCAGGCGAGCGCCCGCGTCGCGTCGGTCAGCCGCCGGGGTCCCGCCTCCATCCCCGCGTCGTGAAGCAGCCGGGCAAACGCGCCAAGCCGGGGTAGGAGATCCGGCTTGTCAGGCACCTCTCGCCTTCTCAACCAGGGCCGGTACCTGC
Source organism: Candidatus Dormibacterales bacterium (assembly GCA_044450465.1). Classification (GTDB taxonomy): domain Bacteria; phylum Chloroflexota; class Dormibacteria; order Dormibacterales; family Dormibacteraceae; genus JBIOJB01. Next base: position 22,220 of record JBIOJB010000003.1, read on the forward strand.
TCGCGCACGCGCTCGAGATCCTCTTGGTACTTGAGCGCGGCCCCGATCGTTGCGTTCACGAGCGTCGCATCGATATGAGTCGCGCCAAGAGCGGCAAGCGACCGCGCCCAGTCCAGGGTTTCGGCCACTCCGGGCACCTTGTAGAGGTCCATGCCGCGCAGTACCTGGACGAGCTTGGCGACCTCAACGGCGAGGCCGTCCGCGGCCTCGGGTGCACGCGCACGCACGATCTCGACCTCTTTTTCGAGGTCGGGGTAGTCGATCCAGTGGTACAGGCAGCGCCGCTTGAGAGCGTCGTGAACCTCACGTGTCCGGTTTGAGGTGATGACGACGAGAGGAGGGTGCTTGGCCTTGATCGTGCCGATCTCTGGGATGGAGACCTGGAAATCCGAAAGCAGCTCCAGAAGGAATGCCTCGAACTCCTCATCCGAGCGGTCGATCTCGTCGATCAGGAGGACGGGCGGAATCAGGTCGTCGTTGTCGATGGCATCGAGCAGTGGCCGCCGGAGCAGGAACTCGGGGCTGAAGATCTCTCGCTCGGCCGCGTGGCGGTCCTCGCCCTCGCCGATGAGCCGGATGTGGAGGAGCTGGCGCGGATAGTTCCACTCGTACACGGCGTGGGCGAGGTCGATGCCCTCGTAGCACTGCAGGCGGATCAGCCGCGCGCCGAGCACGTCGGCCATGACCTTGGCGGCTTCTGTCTTGCCCACTCCGGCCTCTCCCTCGATGAAGAGCGGTTTCTGGAGCTTCAGGGCGAGAAAGATCGACGTGGCGAGAGCCCGGTCGCCGATGTACTGGCGCTCGCGCAGGCGCTGCTCGATCTCGTCGATGGAGGCTGGAGACCAGGGCGTCACGTCAACGTGAAAGAGTACCGGGTGGAAGGGTCGCACCTTCCCACTTGTTGTGGAGGTCGGCCGGGTGCGCCAGGTGCGGAGCCACTACTGGCAGAGCCGTGACAAATGGGCGGAGGCCTCCCGCGGCCCCCGCCCATACCACCCTCTTGATGCTGGTCTCTAGCCGGCCTGCTCGATCGCCCGCTTCGTCAGCACGCGCGCGAGGTGTTTCTTGTATTCGGGGCTCGCCCTCAGGTCGCCGGACGGGTTGAGACCATCTGACGCGTGTTGGGCCGCCTCCTCCGCCTTCGCGCCCTTCGCCAGGGCGTCCTCGACGGCCTTGGCCCGCACCGGCGTCGGGCCGACGTTGGTGAGGCCGATCCGCCACCCGCCGTCCACCTTCTGGGCGGCGGCGCCCACTATGGCCCAGTCGAAAAGGCGGCGCCGGAACTTGATGTACTTGTGCGCGCCGGGCGCCACCGGGAAGACGACCTCGGTCACGATCTCGTCGGACGCCAGCGGCGTCGTGAAGAGGTCTTTGAAGAAGTCCTTGGCGGCGATGGTCCTCTTGTTGGTCACGATCTCGGCGTCGAGCATCAGCGCAATCGTCGGGTAGTCACCGGCAGCATCCGCGTGCGAGACGACCCCGCCCATCGTGCCCATGTTCCTGACCTGGTTGTCCCCCACCTCACCCGCGACCTCTGCAAGGATCGGGAGCTTCTCTTTGATGACCGCTGAGTTCTGAATCGTCACGTGGCGCGTGAGTGCGCCGATGTGCAGCTTGGAACCCTCCGCCCTGATGTGGTCGAGCTCCTTGATGCCGTTGATGTCCACGAGCGCTTTTGGCTGAGCGAGGCGCAGGCGCATGAGCGGTATGAGGCTGTGCCCTCCCGCCAGGACCTTCGCGTCCTCGCCGAACTTGCCGAGCAGCTTGACAGCCTCCTCGACAGAGGAGGCCCGGGCGTATTCGAATGCGGCCGGGATCACTTGCGTGCCTCCTTCATCTGTTTCCAGAGACGATCCGGACTGGCTGGCATATCGACATGCTTGATGCCCATCGGCGACAGCGCGTCGCAGATGGCGTTGATGACTGCGATCGACGATGCGATGGTGCCGGCCTCGCCGATTCCCTTCACGCCCAACTCGTTCGTCGGGCTCGGGGTGATGGTGCGACCGAGCTCGAACTTTGGAAACTCGTTCGCGGTGGGGACCATATAGTCCGTAAGCGTTCCCGTCTTCATCTGCCCGGATTCTTCGTCGTAGACGACCTCTTCGAACAGGGCCTGCGCGATGCCCTGCGCGATGCCTCCATGCAGCTGACCGTCGACGATCATCGGGTTGATGATGTTTCCGCAGTCATCGACTGCGATGTATCGCTGGAGATCCACCGCTCCCGTTTCCGGGTCGACCTCCACAACCGCGATGTGGGTGCCGAACGGCCAGACGAAGTTGCTCGGGTCGTAGTAGGCGACCGCCTCCAGCCCGTGTTCCATGCCCTCCGGGAGCCCCGCGCCGAACGATGCGAACGCGATCTCGCTCATCGCCTTGCGCTTGTCGGGGCTGCCCTTCACGTAGAACTGGCCCTGGTCGAAGACGACGTCCTCCTCGGCGGCTTCGAAGATGTGCGCCGCGAGCTTTCTGGCTTTGTCGACGATCTTCTTGGACGCCTTGTGGACGGCCATTCCACCCACCGCCAGCGAACGGCTGCCGTACGTCCCGTAACCGAAAGCCGGGCCCTCAGCGGTATCGCCGTGCCGCAGCTCGATCATGTCGTACGGAATGCCGAGAGTGTCGGCAACAATCTGCGGGAAGGTCGTGTCGTGACCCTGACCGTGTGAGTGAGTCCCGACGTAGACGGTGACCGAGCCTGTGGGGAAGACCCGCACCTGCGCGCTTTCGACCAGAGCGATGCCGCCTGTGGCCGGCGCGGTGCCGGCGCTGGGGCCGAACCCGCAGATCTCGATCCAGCTCGAGATCCCGATCCCGAGATAATGGCCCTTCTTGCGCGCTTCGGCCTGCTCCTTGCGGAGCTTGTCGTAACCGGCGATCTCCATCGCCTTGTCCATCGCCTTTTCGTAGGCGCCGGAGTCGTAGACGAGTCCGAAATGGCTCGTGTGCGGAAACTCGGTGATGAAGTTCTTGCGACGAATCGCCGCGGGATCCATCTTCAGCTCCGCCGCCAACAGATCGATCATCCGCTCGCAGAGGTGAGTTGCCTCCGGGCGGCCCGCGCCTCGGTATGGGTCGGTCGGAACTTTGTTCGTCAGCACGCCGACCGTGCGCGTCGCGACGTGCTTCCAGTTGTAGGCACCGCCTGCGAGGAGACAGGCACACGCCTGGAACGCGCCGAACGTCCCTACGTAGGCGCCGATGTCCAGGTACTGCGTGACCTTCAGAGCGACGAGGGTGCCGTCCTTCTTGGCGCCGGCCTCGACGTCGAACACCTGGCCCCGGCCGTGCGTCGTCGTCTGAAGCGACTCCGTGCGCGTCTCGATCCACTTGACGGGCCTGCCTGTCAATTTGGCGGCGGCCGGAACGAGGTAGTCCTCCGAGTAAGGGCTGATCTTGCTGCCGAATCCACCACCGACGTCCGGCGAGATGATCCGGATCCTGGTCTCCGGCATACCCAGCGCGCCGGCCAGGAACAGCCTGATGAAGTGGGGGTTCTGGCTCGACATCCAGATGGTCATGCTGCGGTCGGGGTGGGAGTACTCGGCGAGCACGCCGCGGGGCTCCATGGGAGTCGGCGCGAGGCGCTGCTGGAGGATGCGCTGCTTCACCACCACGTCCGCGCCCTTCATGGCTTCAGGGTCGTCCGGGATGTAGGTGAGGTCCCAGCCGACGTTGTCCGGAGCTCCGCTGTGCGCCTTGGGGCTCTTGGCGTCGAGCGCCTTGTCCAGGTCCATGACCGCCGGGAGGGGCTCGTAGTCGACATCCACTAGGTTGGCGGCGTCCGAGGCCTGGTATTTCGTCTCGGCGATCACCACCGCGACGGGCTCACCCTGGTAGGCGACCTCGCTTTCGGCGATGGGGAACCGCGGTGGGACTTGCTTCTTGTCGGCGACGAACGCGGGAGCCGCCGGCATTGTCCCCGCGATCACCTTGGCGATGTCCTTGTGCGTGAAGATCGCCACCACGCCGGGCGCCTTGGACGCCTTGGACGTGTCGATCTTCTTGATGAGAGCGTGAGCATGAGGGCTGCGCACGACCGCGAGGAAAGTGGTGCCTGGTCGCGTGAAATCGTCGATGTAACGGCCTTCGCCGCTGACGAGGCGAGGGTCCTCGCGGCGATGGATCTTGGCGCCGATCATGGTCGTGATGGCCATCGGTCAGCTCCTCCTGGCTGCGGCGGAGCCCTGCATGGCCTTGGCCGCGGACTGCACCGACTTCACGATGTTGACGTAGCCGGTGCAGCGGCACAGGTTGCCTTCGAGACCCTTCCGAATCTCGTCCTCGGTTGGATTCGGGTTCTGCGACAGGAGGTAGCTGGCGGCCATGATGAAGCCGGGCGTGCAGTAGCCGCACTGCAGGCCGTGCTCGTCCCAGAAGGCCTGCTGCAGGGGGTGCAGCTCACCGTCTTTGGCCATGCCCTCGATGGTGGTGAGGCTCTTACCCTCAGCCTGGACGGCGAACATCGTGCAGCTCTTCACTGCCTTGCCGTCGACCAGGATGGTGCAGGCGCCGCACTGACTCGTATCGCAACCGACGTGCGTGCCGGTCAGCCCGACAACGTCCCGGAGGTAGTGCACGAGCAGCAGTCGCGATTCGACTTCGTGCTCGTGCCTGCGGCTGTTGACTGTAGTGGCGACCTTGTGCTTCATAAGCTCCTCCAAATCCCCCTCTTACGTGCAGGCAGCAGGCAACCGGCGGCGCGGGTGGCCCACCGCGGGCAACACTATTGCGCTACTTTTAGCGCCGAAATGCAACTGGAAAATTCATTTGCGGTCAATGCACCCCCGGACCAAGTGTTCGCTTACCTATTGGAAGTGAACAAGGTGGTCGGGTGCGTTCCCGGGGCCGAGCTGTCCGAGGTCGTCGACCCCACCACCTTCAAGGGGAAGGTCAAGGTCAAGGTCGGACCCATCACGGTGGCCTACAACGGAACCGCCACGATCGCCGACCGCAACGACGTCGAGCGATCGGCGAACCTGGTCGCGGAGGGCCGCGAGACGACCGGCCCAGGCTCGGCTCGCGCCAAAGCCACGATGAAGGTCGACGCCGACGGAGCGGGGTCGATCGTCAAGATCGTGACGGATTACAGCGTGGCCGGCCGGGTGGCGCAGTTCGGGCGCGGCGTGATGGAAGACGTCTCGCGCCGCATCGTCAACGACATGGCCGCCTGCATCAAAGCGAATCTCGAGGCTGCGCAGGTGGCACCTGAAGCCCCAGGGGGAGCGGCCGGTTGGAGCGGATACGCCGCCGCGGGCGCCGGGGCCACCACCGCGCCGGCGGCCACGACCGCAAAACCGGTTAACGCGCTTGCCCTTCTCTTCTCGGTTCTATGGGCGCGGCTGAAGAGGTTGTTCTCGCCCAGATCAGCCTAGGAACACGGCCAGCATCTGGTCGCGGTTGACCCAGATGGTCGGCTGGGTCCAGCTCTTGCCGCTCACTCCAACCATGGTCACCGTGGCGTCGAGGATGGGAAAGAACCTGGCCCTGAGCAGTATCTCGGTGTGCATCGCGGGCTCGGTCGCCTTCGAAAACTCGGCCGCGCCGGTGACCATGAACGACGAGGCCTGGAACATAACGTAGCGGCGCAAAATCTCCCCCACCTGATCCGGCGCCGGCGGCTCGGGGTCGATGGTCCTTATGCCTCCCACGAGAGACTTGTTGAAGAGGCCTTCGGGCACCCCGGCAAGCGGCACCGCGCCGGGTAGCAGCGGCTCCGCGCTCACGTTGCGGAGGATGAAGTGAACTTCGTTGTCGTTCATCGTCTCGCGGAGGCGACCGCGAATTTGAACCTCGGCCGTAAGGCGCTGATACGCGGTCAGCACGTCGACCTTCCGCCACACGATGCCCGGGCTGATCGCTCCTGTCGTTGGGGCCATAACAGGCGAGGATAACGCCCCCGCCGGTCGGTGGGTGCTGCAAACGCCGGTCTCCATCGAGAAACGACAATGGGCGGATGCGAGTGGACGACGCCAGGCGCCGGATCAGCGAGCGGTCGGATCTGAACGCCTTCATCTCGGTGTCAGCCGAGCAGGGCGCGGGAGAGGTCGTGGCGGTAAAGGACCTGATCGACGTGGCGGGCATGGTGACCACGGCCGGCGGAGTGATCCTCCCGAACGCGCCGGCCGGCGCGGATGCGCCCGTCATCCAGCGCCTCCGGAAGCACGGGTGCGTGATGGTGGGAAAGACGAACCTGCACGAGTTCGCCTACGGAGTGACCAGCGTCAACCCGCACTTCGGCACCGTGCGCAACCCGCATGACCCAGGCCGCGTGGCCGGCGGCTCATCGGGTGGCTCGGCCGTCGCCGTCGCCGCCGGGATGTGCGACTGGGCGATCGGAAGCGATACGGGCGGCTCGATCCGAATACCCGCCTCCCTGTGCGGTGTCGCCGGATTCAAGCCTGCACTTGGCAGCATCGACACCACCGGGGTGATCCCTCTGAGCTGGTCGCTCGACACGCTCGGGCCGCTTGCTCCGGACATGGCGCAAACGGCTCGCGCCTATTCGATGATGTCGGGCGAGCCGCCGGTGGCCGAGGCTGATCGGGCGCCCCGGCTCGCGGTTCCGGCTGGATGGGCGACCGGCCTGGACGAACAGACCGCCGCGGCATGGCAGGTGGTGTCTCGGGGTGTTCCGGAGATTGAGTTCGCCGATCGCAGCGCCCTGTTTCAGGTAGGCCTGGTGATCCTTCTGGTGGACGCGGCCGCGTACCACCGTCTGTGGGCGTCCCAGTGGCCCGAGAAATACGGCGCCGACGTTCTGGCCCACATCCGGCGCGGTCTGGAGATCTCAGGCACCGAGTACGTGGAGGCGGTCCGTGAGAGGAGGAATCTGCAGGCCGCGGCTGCGCGCGCCATGGTCGGACTCGATGCGCTGCTGCTGCCGGCGACAGCGATCGTCGCGCCTGCGGTGGACGCGGGCAGCGAGGTTCGCGAACCGCTGGCTCGATTCACCCGGCCGTTCAACACCACCGGCCAGCCCGTGGCCGTGCTGCCGGCTCCTGTAGCTGGTCTTCCAGTCGGGATTCAGGTCATCGGAACGTCCAACGAGGGGACTCTGCGAGCCGCCCTGTGGCTCGAGCGGCGCTGGCGGGAACTCGCCGCGTGAAATCGAAAGAGCTGTTTCCCGCCGTCTTCGGACGGCACGCGCAGGCGTATCAACGGCGGCTGGACGAGCTGATGACCCGCGGCGAGGCACGCGGCCGCCAGCGGGTGCTGGACCTGGTGCAGGCCAGGCCGGGCGATCGCGTTGTCGACCTCGCCTGCGGCCCAGGCACCTTGACGCGAAGGCTGGCGGCGCTCGTGGGCCCACAAGGGAGCGTCGTCGGCGTCGACCTTTCGGCCGGAATGATCGCGCTGGCGCGCAAGACAGCTCCCGTCAACGCGACATTCGAGGTGATGGACATCGAGAGCCTGTCGCTTCCGAACGGCGCATTCGACGGTGCCACATGCGGGCACGGGCTCCAGTTCGCGCCGAACCTGGGAAAGGCTCTGGGTGAAGCGAGGCGAGTGCTGCGGACCGGCGGACGGCTGGCCGCCAGCGTCCCGCTGCAGGGCCCGCGCGAACGGGCCTGGGAGATCGTCGACCAGGTCATCGATCGCCGGCTGCCGCCGGCGCCAGAGGCGGAGGACAGCGGTGCGACCCGTGAAGTCGTCGGGGACGCAAATCGATTCAAGCATGCAGCGCTGGATGCCGGCTTCAGCTCCGCCGAAGTCGAGATCGTCGAAGAGAAAGTCCGGTGGGAGTCTGCCGAACAGCTCGTCGCGCTGCTGACAAGCTGGTGGGATTGCGCAGCCCGCATGGAGGGCCTGGCCGAAGAGGCGCGAGGCTCAATTGCAACGGAAGCGGTTGATGCGCTTCGGCGCGAGTACCCCGGTCCCATCGGCACGGTCGGGCGAAACCACGTTCTGGTCGCCACAGCCTGACCTGGGCCGTGACCGTGCCTCGCCCGAGCGTATTTCTCCGGCTCGTCGCCTTTGCCGTGCCCGCAGCGCTGGCCATGGCAGGGCTGCAGCCTCTGCTCGCCGCAGCGGCCGGGGCGATTGACGTGCGGTGGGCGCTCGGGCTGGCGGCGCCTGCTGTCGCGGTGGCGCTGCTCATCTTCGGAGCCGCCAGGGTGGCGGATCCCGGTGACTCAGCTCAGCCGCCCTGGTACTCGGCGTGGCTGCTGCTGCCGGGAGCGTTCTTCCTCGCCGGCGCGGCCGGCATGTGCGTGCTTGGTGCGCTGTCGCAGCTCGCCCTCATCAACTCCGCCATGTGGGCGCTACTGCTCGCCGGCTCACTCTCATGGAGCGCCGGCCTGGTGCTGGTCCGGCGCGGCTCCCGCTGATGTCGGGGGCCTCCGCGGGCCCTCCCACTCCCGTCCGGCCCCTCCCCCGCCGGCCACTTCCTGCACGAACCTTAGGGCCGAAAAATCACAGGTGAAAAGCCCGCCTGTTAACGAGCCTGCAGATCCCTAGCCGGCAGCCCGCGAGTGCGTCATGCCGGCTCCCCCGGCAACGGTGCGCCGAAGGCAGACCGCCACCCACATCCTGTACGGGCGCCAGGACTCAGCGATCTTCTCGAGCCGCGCCGCATCGGGGACCTCGTCCAGGCCATACACCTCCCTGACCGCGTCCATCAATCGGGGCTCCTTGGCCGGCAACTCATCCACCGCACTCAGGGCGCGCAGCCTCACCAGGTTCGAGCCGAACTCGCCGATCCCGTGAAGCTCCTGCAGCTTTGCGAGTGCTTCCGGGCGCCCCATTTCGCGCAGCCTTTCGGTGTCCAGGTCTCCGGCGAGCGCCGACCGACCGAGCGCGTTCAGGTACTCGACCTTGCGCCCGAACAGGCCCTGGAACTTTTCGAGCCGAACGAGGTCCTTCGGGCTGGGAAAGCAGTAGAGGCGGTGTCCGTGAATGTCGACCGCGCTGCCCAGCTCCCTACACATTCGTTCCTTGATGCCCTGTCCCTGCCGCATCGAGATGCGCGATGACATCAAGCACCACGCGGCAGCCTCGTAAGCATTGGACCAGTTGACCGGCCGGAACCCGGGAAACATCTTCTGCAGGCGCCCGACCACTGCATCCTTCACGCCGACCGCCGGCCACCCGACCCCGTCAACGTCAAGGCTAAGAATCCGATCCACCTGCCGGCGCACCACCGCAGTGCTTGCGTCGCCGTACACCAGCCCGCGGACGCGGCCCGACTCAGCCTGGGTGAGGCACACGCCCGCCGGCGCCCAGTCGCCATCGCACAGGAAGGCGAGATGCAGGTGGCCGGCGGTCTTGCCCCCTTCGGAGGGCGCCTCATGCCAGGCGTCGATGAACCCGGCGCTCTCTTTTAGCGAATAGCCGCCCCGCGGCTCGAGCTCGAAGCTCGCGCTGGACGCGGCCGTCATCCGCGCACAGTCACGAAGCACAGCCGGCCACCGCTGGGCGGCCGGCGTCCATGCAAAGAGGCCTGCCTAAGCGAGCTTGATCCGGTTCGCCCGGGGGCCCTTCTGGCTCGGTTCGATCTCGAACGAGACGCGCTCGCCGCCGGCCAGCGAATCGAAGTTCACGCTCGAGTCAAGGCCGGTCCGGTGGAAGAAATATTCGCGTCCGTCTTCAGCGGCGATGAAGCCAAACCCGCGGTCGGAGACCAACTTCTTGATGGTGCCTGTCGGCATCGCCAACTCCTCTTCTCGAAAGCATTGTCACGAACGCTCGGGCCCTTTCGAGAACATCGCGACCGCGGCGAACATCGCCCGACATCCGGGCGACCGAATTACCTTACCACCCCCCCGGCAAGGCAAATCAAGCGACTTGACAAGCCGGATTCCGGCTACGCGGCGAGCAGGGCCACCCCCACCAGCGTGGCCAGCGCACCCGACAACTTCAAGGCGGCGCCGCGCTTTTCGCCGAGTCTCCAGACGCCCCAAACGGCCACCGCCACGACGGCCGTCTCGCGCACGGGCGCGACCACCGAGAGAGGGCCAAGGCTCAAAGCCCAGAGCACCAGGAGATACCCGCCCCACATCAGGATCCCGATGAGCGCCGACTGGTTCCAGGTGGGCTGCGTGGCCTGAGCGCTTTGGCTCAATCCCACGCCGAAGCGTGCACCAACCCGCATCGAGACCACCAGGCCGATGCCGATCAAGGCCGTTAGCAGCCAGCAGTAGAGCCATGGAGTCGTCAACCGGACTCCGATCCGGTCGATCGACGTGTAGGTGGCGATGGCCACGCCGGTCAGCAAGGCGGGCAGTGTGGCGCGACCGCTCGTCTGAGGAAGGGTGACCGCGATGATGCCGACCAGCAGCAGCCCGATGCCTATCAGCTGGGTGGTCGCAAGTCTCTCTCCCAACAAGCCGAGCCCGGCGATGACGGCCAGCAGGGGGGCAGATCCCCGGGCGATTGGATAGACGACCGACAGCTCACCCCGCCGGTAAGCCGTTGAAAGCAGCCAGAGGTAGATGAGCTCGAAGATCGCGGACAGGAAGCACCACCCCGCCGCGGCCGGGCTGAGGCCGGGCTTTCCGGCGAGCCACCACGCGACCGCGGTCGGCAAAGCCGTCAGCACGACCGCGACCACGGTGGCGCGGCGAAACGTCGCGAGCGGATCGCCGCTGACCTTGACCAGGACGTTCCAAGTCCCATGAATCGCCGCCGCTGCGAGCGATAGGCCGATGGCTGCGGCGATCACGTCACGCGGTCCGGCGCGGGCGGGCGAGCAACCTGCCGAGCAGGCGGTAGACCTCAGGGTTGAACACGAGCCCGTTGTGGCTGCCCCACACTGAGATGGCCGGTATGTCCGGGCGAAGGCATGAACGGAAATTGACCACGTCATCCGACTTCGTGTAGATCGACGTGGTGGGCACTGTCGGCGGCAGCCGGAGGTCGTGATCGAAACGTCCTTCGGGATTGAGCCGGCGGCCGTAGGCGATCTCGTTTGCGGTTCGCACCAGCCCGACCGCGTGGTGCGTCATGGTCGCCAGGTCTCGCCAGTCTGCCAGCGGTGACCCAAGCGCGATCACCTGCTCGACGCTCTGCGGTCTCCGCTCCGCAAGCACCTTTCCCAAAAGACCGCCTCGGCTGTGGCCGATGATGCTGACCCGCGCCCCTGTTTCGGTTTCCACCGAGGTCAGCCGGTGGCGGAGCCCGGCCAGCATCCGCTCAGAGTGGTGAACGTTGAACAGGATTCGTGAGTCGTAGGGCCGATATCCGACGCGCTTGAGCCAGTCGTAGAGGACGCGAAGGAGCCAGTCACCGGACAGGAATCCCGGTATCAGGAGCACAGGGCGCCCATCGCCCGGCGGCACGCCCCGGCCGCGGAAAACCGGCTCGCGGACGAGAGACGAGATCTCACGCAGCGCGAGCGGATCCCACAGGTTCACAGGCAGCGATGGTAGGCGCCGAGACCGAACCGCCGTCAGGCGGCGTAAACGCCTCCGTCCGCACCAACCTGAAGAGGAATCGACGGGAGCGGGCTTGGCGCCGGGCCGGCAACCACTGCCGCCTGGTGGTTTGGATCGAAAACGGCCCCGTGGCACGGGCACGCGATGAGCTTCTGGCTCGGATCGTATGAAACCGTGCAGCCGGCGTGCGTGCAGACGGCGTCGAACGCGACGACGCTTCCACCCGACAGCGACACGGCCACGGCCGGGTCGCCGGTGGTCGGATCGTTGAAGTTCAAGAAACCCTGAGCCTGCAGGTCTGCGAGAGTGCCGATCTTGCTGCCGGTGGGAGACGCGACGGGCGTCGGGCTGGCTGCCGGCGCAGCGCTGCCCGAAGGGGTCGTGCTGCTCTGTGCGGCCGGCTGAAAAGCCGTCCGAGATCGCGGCAGCAGGCCGAGCACCCAGATGGCGCCAACGGCAGCACCGCCGAGCTGGACCAGCAGGCGCCTGCGGTCGAGGTCCGCCACGGTGCGCCGCGCACCCGACCTCCTCGGCGGGCCGAAGATCACAGGGGCCACCGAAAAGACGCCCTGGTCGCCGACCAACACAAGGGTGATCCACGCCACGGCGTAGATGCTGTCCGAGCCGAGGAAGTAAGGCTGGATGGTCCAGCTCGCAGTGAGGAACAAGGTGATGCTCAGCAGGGCGCCGGCCGCCGCCGCCCAGCGGGTGGCGATCCCGAGGAGCGCGAGCGAGCCAATCGTGAGCTCGCCGGCGATGACCCCTGCACCGGTCAGCTGGGCCACCGGAATGGCGAAGGTGGTGAGCAGGAAGCCGATTGGCGAATGGGTGGCGAAGCTCTGGAGCTGGGTTCCGATGTATGTGCTCGAGCCAGGTGACAGGAAGCCTGGATCCTGGATCTTCTGCAGCCCTGCATAGATGAAGGTCCCGCCCAGGAACAAGCGCAGGGGCAGAGTGCCGTAGGCGAGCCAGCGATCGGCGGGCAGGGGCGCCGGGGCGGGGCGGCCAGGCGCCTGGAGCTTGGCCGCCGGCGCAGGGCGTGCGGCGGCTTGTGGTCTCCTCTTTGCCATTCCTGATCCGACCTTATGGGTATCGTCGCAGGGTTTGATTGGCGTTCGCTGAGATTCTGCTGGGAGACAATGGGTTATTTGGACGTACTGTCTGTTAAATTAATTGGATTAGCCGCAGTTACCGTCTCGGCAAGCGCCGGCCCGCAATCGAACGCACCCGGGCCGCGATCGTCACCGCGGCGCGGGAGCTCGTGGCGGGCGCCCCGCTGTCCGAGCTCAGCCTGGGAGCCGTGGCTCGGCGTGCCGGCGTATCGCGCATCACGATCTACAACCAGTTCGGCTCGAAAGCCCTCCTTCTGAGGGCGCTGACCGACATTTCCGAGAGCCAGGTCTCCCCGGCGCCGGCCACCGATCCCCGCGAGGCGCTCCAAGCTCTCATCCGAGAGGCATGCACTCGGTGGGCCGCCGACCCGGCCCTGTCACGCAGCCTGGGGCAGACCTCGCTCGCCTGGAGCCCGGACATGGAACGCAGGCTGGCCGAGCGTCTGGCCGGCGCCAACGCCCTGCGGCCTGGCTGCTCGATCAAAGAGGCCGAGGATGTGATCGGCGCCCTGACCTCGTTTCCGGTGTTCGATCGGCTGCATAAAAATGGGCGCCGCCCGCTTGTGGCGGTCGCCGAGATCCTTCGCCGCCTCGCTTCTCCGATCCTGGCATAGTCTTTGTGACGCAGTGCGACATGGAATCGCCGACCTCGACGGACCGGTGCACTACCTCGACTTCGGAGGGACTGGACCTCCACTCCTGATGGTTCACGGCCTCGGCGGGGCCGCCTTGAACTGGATGGGTATCGGGCCCGAGGTCGCTCGGACCCACCACGCAATCGCGGTCGACCTCGCAGGCTTTGGATCCACGCCTCTCTTCGACCGGTCAGCCGCCGTGGGCGCCAATGCGGACCTCGTGCACGCCTTCATCGAGAAGGTGGTCGGCGGGCCGGTTGTGCTGATGGGCAACTCGATGGGCGGGCACATCGCAATCCTGGAGGCCGCCATACATCCGGCCTGGGTCAGGGCGCTGATCCTCGTCGATCCTGCCGTGCCAGGCATGAAGGTCCGCAGGCCCGACCCGGTGATGGTGGGCATCGTTGCCGCGCTGTCGATACCGGGCCTGGCTCAGAACCTGATCGAGTGGCAGGCCAAACGCGCCGGGGTCGAGCGATTGGTCCACGAGACTCTGGCGCTGGTCTGCGCGGATCCTTCGAGGGTGGACCCGGCGCTGGTCGAGGCCCACGTGAAGCTGACGGAGGAGCGCGCGCACCTTGGACGGCAGAGCAGCCGCGCCTTCCTTCAGGCGAGCCGCTCGATCGCCCTTCGCATGGCGGATCCTCGGTTCTGGCGGCGAGTTGCGGCCGTCGCGGCGCCGACTCTGGTCGTGCATGGGAGCCTGGACCGTCTCATCCCGGTAGGCGCCGCAAGAGACCTGGTCGCGAGGCGACCCGACTGGCAGATCAGGGTGCTGGACGGCGTCGGCCACGTCCCGATGATGGAAGTGCCGGCCATGTTGATGGATGCGGTCAACGAGTGGGCTCCTTACGCCGGCGCAGCCACCCACCAGGGCGTCGTGACCTGATCGCGAGGAGACCGTGAAGCTGGGCGCCTCGATCCCCGACTTTCGACACCTGGGCCGCTGGGACCCACTTCCCCCCATATGGCTCGAAGGCCGCGTCTACCTCGAGTACCTCCGCCTGATCCGCGACCCCGTGTTTCGAGGCAGCGACGTGCCTCCTGGCCGCCGCAAGCCGGTGCTGCTGATCCCGGGCTTTCTGTCGGGAGACTGGATGTTCCGCACGCCGCTGGACTGGCTTAAACGCGCCGGCTACCGTCCCCGAGTGGGCGGAGTCGCGCTCAACATCACCTACTCGGAGGTCATCATCAGGCCGCTTCTCGAGATGGTGACGCAGATGCACGCCCGGAGCGGCGCTCGCGTCTCACTCGTCGGCCACAGCCGGGGCGGAGTGCTGGCCAAGGTGATCTCGCACCGCAAGCCTGATCTGATCGAGCAGGTGATCACACTGGGCTCGCCGCTAAACGACCCGTTCGACCTGCACCCGCTGACGATGGCGGGCGTCAGGGCCGCCCACGTGTACAACGTCGTCCGATACGGCCACCCGGCGACAGTCGAGATGCGCTTCATGCGCGATCTGGCCGCCCCGCCGCGCGTGCCGACGACATCCATCTACTCCCGATCGGACGGGGTGATCAACTGGCGCGCCTGCCTGCGGCCAGACGTGAACGCCATCGCGGTGCATGGAAGCCACGTCGGGCTGACGGTGAACCCAGACGTGTATCGCATCCTCGCTCAGCTCCTGCCTGCTCCGTGGCGCCACAACTAGATCTCCAACTGGATAAGATCGGTCCCAAGCGGGAGCTCGCTTCACCGGGGCCATATCAAGACTCCTGAAGCGGGCTGAGAGGGCGCCGTTCGCGCCGACCGCATGAACCTGAACTGGGTAATGCCAGCGGAGGGAGTTGGATGAGCGACATCGCCGCTCGACCGGCCGCGGCCGATGAATTCGGCAAGGTCGAGAGCCTCGGGATCGAACCCGTTCCGCAGGCGGACCGCCACGGCCGCCCGCGCGAGCTTGGCTTCCTCTGGGCCGGGGCCTTCGTCAACTACGCCAGCCTCTTCACCGCGAGCCTGCTCACCACGTACTACGGCCTCGGTGTCTGGGACGGATTCATAGCCACGCTGGCAGGCACGATCGCCGCGGCGGTCATTCTCGGCCTTCTCAGCAACACCGGCCCGCGCTCTGGCGAACCCCAGATCGTCTTCACGCGCAAGATCTTTGGCCGCCGCGGATCCTACGCCGGCGCGGTTCTCACGCTCTTCCTGGCCACGGGATGGTTCGCCGTCGACTGCGTGATAGCCGCACAGGCGGGCGCCCAGCTCTTCGGTGGAGGAAGCCGAGCGCTCACCTTTGCGCTGACGATCCTGATCGCCGCAATCAGCGTGACGGTCGCCGTCTTCGGCCATCAGACGATCAAGGTGCTCGAAACGTACGGCGCGGTGATCTTCGCGGCGGCCTCGGCGATTCTCTTCGCGATCCTCGCTCCACAGTTCCACTGGACCTATGGCGCGGCGGCCTCCGGCGCCGACTATCTCGGGGCCTTCGTGCTCGGATTCATGACGTGCTTCGCGCTGGTGGCCTCCTGGTACCCGTTCGCCAGCGACTACTCACGGTACCTCCCGGCCTCCAGCTCGACGTGGTCGGTGACGGCGTGGCCAGTCGCGGGCGTCGTCCTTCCGATGGCCCTGCTGGGCCTGTTCGGTCTGTTGCTGCCGACGATCGACTCCAAACTCGCAGCCAGTCAGGGGCTGCTCGCCGTGATAAGCGCGCACGCGCCGGGCTGGGTCGCGATTCCGTTCTTCGTGTTCATCGTGGTCGGCGAGATCTGGGCCAACTACCTTGACGTGTACACCGCCGGGCTCGTGGCTCTAGCGATCGGGATCAAGCTCGAACGCTGGCAGACCGCGCTCGCGTGCGGTGCGGCCGGGACCGCGCTGGCCGCATACGCCATCCTGGTCAGCGACTTCCACCTCGCCTACGAAGACTTCCTGGTCCTGACCTACCTGTGGGCACCAGCGTGGGCCGCCGTCGTGCTCCTGTGCTTTTTCGTCTTCGAGGGTCGGGCCCGGCCCAGGCTGGGGCTGATCGCCTGGCTCGCGGGCACCGCCTCGAGCCTGGTCTTCGTCAACTACTCGAACCTGTTCAGCAACGTAGCCCCAGGCACCGGGTTCTTCAATCAGGGATTGATCACCCGCCTACACGGAGCAGACGTCAGCGGCATTGTGAGCGTTGCCGTGGCCGCGATCATCTACTGGGCCGCCCAGTTGAAACGAGCATCGTGAAGCTGCCCGTCGCTCTTACCATCGCCGGCTCCGACTCCGGAGGCGGTGCAGGCATTCAAGCCGACCTCAAGACCTTCGCCGCTCTGGGGGTGCACGGCACCAGCGCCATCACCGCCGTCACCGCGCAGAACACGGTCGGCGTGACGGACATGCTGGAGCTGCCGCCGGCTCTGGTCGTAGCCCAGATCGCAGCGGTCGTCCAGGACATCGGGGTGCAGGGCGCCAAGACCGGCATGCTCTCCAGCAGTGCCATCATCGAGGCGGTCGCCGAAGCTGTGATGAGACATTCGATCACCAACCTCGTCGTCGACCCGGTGATGGTGGCCAAGGGCGGCGCCCGATTGCTGCGCGACGACGCCGTCGACGCTCTCCGCCGACTCCTCCTCCCTCTGGCCACCGTGATCACGCCCAACCTTCCCGAGACGGCCGTGCTCCTCGGCCGGCCGGTCGAGACCCTCCCCGAGAGGATCCGGGCCGCGCGCGACCTGGTCGCGATGGGCGCGAAGGCGGCGGTTGTCAAAGGGGGCCACGCCGCGGGCGATGCGACCGATGTGTTCTGGGACGGCGCGCAGCTGGTCGAGCTCCGGGCCGAACGCATTCAGACCGGGAACACCCATGGGAGCGGCTGCACGTTTTCGGCCGCCATCGCGGCTTCGCTGGCCAAGGGCGCCGATCCGCTGAGCGCTGCGCGCGCCGCCAAAGACTTCGTCACCAGGGCGATCGCCGCCTCCCTCGAGCTCGGCGCCGGCCATGGCCCGGTCAACCCGATGTTCGATCTTGACTGACGGAGTGAAGCTGGACCGCCGGGCCACTGACACCCCTGGTCAAAGGTGGCTCCGAGGAGCCGTTCGGCTCTAAGCTGGTGGCTGGATGGGGAAGCGCAAACGGCCCACCACGGCTAAGCCCGGCGAGGGTCAGGCCGAGACGGCGGGCGGCCAGGGCGAGGAAGAGGCCGTCAAGGACGACATGGCCCACGTCAGTCCGGATGTCCTCGCGGGCAGCCCTGACGTATTCGCTTCGAAGCCGGCTGAAGCGCCCGATCCGGAGGAGGAAGCGCCCGCCGCCGCGATGCCGGCCGCCGTTTCGGAACCTGTCATCGACCTCACGCCCGAGCCGGTATCACAGCCAGTGACCGCGCCCGAAGCGCCGCCTCCGCCGCCTGCCGACAGCCTGGAGCCGGCCGGTCAGGCCCCGCAGGAGCCGCCGCCGTCAATTCCGGTAGCACCGGCCGCCCCTGCGCCGGCGCCTCCCGTCAGGCGGACCGGCAACACCGGACTCGCGCTGGGCGTGGTGCTCGTCGTCGTGGGCCTCTTTGCATTGGCCGTGGCCGTGTCAGGGATCGACCTCACGCAGTATGGCTGGCCCCTCTTCATCATCGTGCCGGGCCTCACGCTCCTGGTGGTCGGCTTCGTGGGAGCGGGAGCCGCGGCCTCGATACCAGGTGGGATCATCACGATGTTCGGGCTTGTGCTCGCGTATCAGAGCAGCACGGGGGATTGGGCGAGCTGGTCGTTCGCCTGGAGCGCGGTCACTCCATTCGGTGTTGGGCTTGGCATGTACCTGCAGGCGCTGCGCGACCGCGACATGGTGGCGCTGCGGCGCGGCCGTGCCCTCATGTTCATCGGCCTGATTCTGTTCATCGTCGGATTCGTCTTCTTCGAATCCATCATCGGCGTCAGCGGTCGGGACTACGGCGTGTTCGGTAAGGCGGCCCTGCCGCTGCTGCTGATCGTTTTCGGGATTATCCTGCTGGTCCGCAGCACCCGGCGCGCCAGAAAGGCTTAAGCCCGAACCTTCAATTCGGCCAGGCGAGCCGCAAGCCTCTCGCGGGTGATCTGGTAGTCGGATCCCGTCCGATATTCCTTGAAACCCAGCTTCTTGTTGATGGCCAGCATTGGCGCGTTCGACCCGGCATTGTCGGTGGCAACCCACCTGGCCGCGGGATGCGTCTGTGAAAGGTGGAGCAGCATCGCCGCCTTGACCCATTTGCCCAGCCCGCGGCCGCGCGCTTCAGGCAGGACTCCGGTGAACATCTGATGGACGATTGTTTCGCGGTGCGGTGACCAGATCGCCTCGGTGACCGCGCTGATGTTGCCATCTGGCTCGCGGGTCAGCACTGTGTGAATTTCGTCCCCAAACAAACGCATTTGCGTGTACCACTCTCGAAGGTGGTCCGGCGTAACCAGGAGCTCACCGACGTCCAAGCCCTCAAAGGGCATCGTTCGGAGCATGGTCGTGATCTGCGGGGCGTAGGAAGCCCACAAGGCTTCGGGCAGAGGGCCATCGTGGATTTCGAGCCTGGTGGCGGGGGATCGCTGCGCGCCCTCAGCCGTCCACCTTCTCAGCATCGCCCAGTCGACTTCTGCCAGCGCGAGGCGGTTTTCGGCGCCCTTCAGCTTCTCGTCAGCTCCCAACCACCTGAGAAAAGCGTGTCCGCTCTCCTCCTCGGCGCCCATTCCAATCGTTGTGCAGCCGTGCCGCTCGGCGAGCTCGAGCGTCAGCGCCAGCCACGATGCGCCGATCCGTCGCCGGCGCTGGTCCGGCCGCACGTAAACGTCGACCCAGTAGAGGTGCTTGTTCGTCTCGTACGAGGCAGTGCCCGGTCGCACGGTATGCCCGTAGTACCAGCTCAGCATCGTGTCGCCGGCCGAGATCTCATAGCGATGCTGGATGTGGAACGGGTCCTCCCGGCTTATTCGCTGCTCTTCCAGATCGTCTCGTCTGATGGGATCGCCAGGGCGTGACTCCGCCTGCCTTATGCGGCGCAGTTCGTGGTATCGCTTCCAGAGATCCGCACCTGCGGCCGCCGGATCGAAGGGCGCAATGACATGCTGTCCCGCCATGCGATCGATAATCTCACAGGGACATGTCGCGCCAAGCCCAGCGCCGGTTCAAGGTCGGCGTGAGCATTCAACCGCAGCAGTGCACGATTGCCGAGCTTCGTGACGCGTGGCGGCGGACGGACGAACTCGGGGTCGACAGCATCTGGTTCTGGGACCACTTTTTTCCGCTGCACGGAGATCCCGACGGCAACCATTTCGAGTGCTGGTCCCTCCTGGCCGCGCTTGCCGTCGACAGCCGGGCGCCGCAGATCGGACCGATGGTCAGCTGCGTCGGTTACCGAAACCCCGACGTCCTCGCGTCGATCGCGAGCACCGTGGACCAGCTGTCTGGAGGACGCCTGGTGCTGGGTCTGGGCGCCGGTTGGTTCGAGCGCGACTACCGGGAATACGGTTTTGAATTTGGCGAGGCAAGAGATCGCGTCCGACTCCTGAAGGAGGTGCTTCCCCGGTTGAAGGATCGGATCGCAAAGCTCAAACCCGGGCCCGCCCGACCGATGCCGATCCTGATCGGCGGAGGCGGTGAGAAGGTGGTGCTCAGGTTGGTGGCCGAGCACGCCCAGCTGTGGAATGGCCTGGGCACGCCGGACGAGTACCTGGCGAAGTCGAAAGTCCTCGACGAGTGGTGCGCGCGGCTCGGCCGCGACCCTGGTGAGATTGAACGGACCGCCAACGTCAGCGCCATGTCCAACAAGCAGGCAGAGCGGTGGCTCAGCGTCGGGCTGCAGCACTTCGTGCTGCGGCTGGCCTATCCCTTCGACACGAAACCTCTGGAACGGCTGCTCAAGCTTCGGGACTCCTGACTCCGCCTGACCGGCCGTCGAGCAGGCGCTGCAGCAATGGGGTCTCGGCTTCGATTGCCTGACGCCTTCGCTGAAGCATCGACTGCAACAGTTGCTCTGTCGGCAGGCCAAACCCGTTGCGAATCACCCCGTCGTAGTACTGAAGCCCGCCCCATCGTTCCAAAAGCGATTTCCGTGGCAGCACCAGGGCGCGGTTCAGCCGGAAGACGACTGCGTTCGGAGAGGCTTTAGGGTCCTGCCACGCGCCGGGCTCGGACAATCGCAGCCCGCCAAACGCGCCCGCGTGCGCGGAGCCGAGCTCCGTCACGTGGACCCAGCGCACCGTGCGCTTCCCCAACCGGAACCCATCCGCGGCCAGTGTCAGGCGTTCACCAAGCCCCTGGATCGCCGTGAAGTAGAAAGCGTTGAGGCCGACCATGACCACCACGGTCAGCAATGGCACCCACGGAAAGTGCCGGTTGGCGAATACGCCCAATACCAGGGCGAAGGGAAACACCGCCCATCCGATAGAGCGCAGGACCCGAACCGCTCGGGGCAGGCTCGGCGCCTGCAGCGCAACTTCGGGCGCCCGAAGGTCCGCCTCGAGACGGCCGCGCTTTCGCCAACGTTCGCGCACGCCCAGAGCGCTCGCGGTGGCCCCGCCGATGCCGACGACGTACAGGCTCAGGAGCGCCACTGTGATCAGGAGCACCAGCTGGTCCGTCATGCGGGGCATTGTAGGGACCACAACTCGCGCCGCTTCAATTTGTGGCCCGTTGACTAACCAATCGCGTGCTCCGACCCTAGGATTCGGGAACCACACCCTCTTTGCGGTGCGAGCCTCCCACCATCGGTCGGGAGGCTCGCCCATTTCTGGGACGCCACCTCGACCGTCAGCGAATCTCGATCAGGCGGCTTTGACGGCGCTGACCAGCTTGGTCAGGGAGTCCTTGGCGTCGCCGAAGAACATGATGGTGTTCGGGCCGTACATCAGCTCGTTGTCGATGCCTGCGAATCCAGGCCGCATCGAGCGCTTCATGAAGATGATGTTCTTGGACTGGTCGGCGTTGAGAATCGGCATCCCGTAGATGGGGCTGCCGGGCGAGCTGCGCGCTGCGGGGTTAACCACGTCATTGGCGCCGACGATCAGCGCGACGTCAGCGTTCTTGAACTCGTCGTTGATCTCGTCCATTTCTTTGAGCTGCTCGTACGGGACGTTGGCTTCGGCGAGCAGCACGTTCATGTGACCCGGCATGCGACCCGCGACCGGATGGATGGCATAGCTGACCTGCACGCCTCGCTTCTCCAGCAGTTCCGCAAGCTCTCGCGCAGCGTGCTGTGCCTGCGCCACCGCCAGGCCGTAGCCCGGGACGATGATCACACGCTGCGAGTAGGCGAGCAGCGTGCCGAGGTCTTCAGCGTTTCCCGCCCTGACGCTGCGAGCTTGACCGCCGGCTGCTGCGGTCGATCCGGTGTGGACCTGTCCGAAGGCTCCGAAGAGCACGTTGGTGAGGCTGCGGCCCATCGCGTCACTCATGAGCTTTGTGAGCAGGCTTCCTGAGGCGCCTACGAGCGTGCCGGCGACGATGAGCGCGAAGTTGTCGAGCGTGAAACCGCTGGCGGCCACCGCCAACCCGGTGAACGCGTTGAGCAGGGAGATGACAACCGGCATGTCTGCGCCGCCGATGGGCAGAACGAAAGCGACGCCAAGCACCAGCGCCAGGACCATCAGCGCGAGGAAAGAGAAGGGGATGGACGCAACGCCCAGAACGGCGACGGCGAAGCCGATGATGGCCACGGCCAGCAGCGCGTTGACCACCTGCTGGCCCGGGTAGGTGATCGGGGTTCCGGTCATGAGCTCCTGCAGCTTCGCGAACGCGATCAGGCTGCCTGCGAAAGAGATCGAACCGATCACGATGCTGAAGACGCTCGGGAAGGCTTCCGAGAAAGAGGGATGCACTCCGAACTTCAGGAGCTCTGCGACGGCAACCAGGGCGGCTGCTCCGCCGCCGACCCCGTTGAACAGGGCCACCATCTGCGGGATCGCCGTCATCTTCACCATGCGCGCCCCAACGCTCCCGACCAGAGCCCCGATTACAACGCCGATCGCGATGATCACTGTGCCGGCGGTCGTGAAGTGGAGAAGGGGCAGTGTGGCCCCGAGCGCGATCACCATGCCGACGGCCGCGGTGAAGTTGCCGTTGCGCGCGCCCTTCGGCGAGCTGAGCTGCTTCAAGCCGAGGATGAAGAGCACCGCTGCCGCAAGGTAGGCCAGCGCGATCGCAGTGTTCAAGGCGTGGACCGTTTCGTCACTTGGGCTTGTCCGCTCCGCGACCCGACTGGCGCCCCTTGAACATCTCGAGCATCCGATCTGTGACCACAAATCCGCCGACGACGTTGGTAGTGGCGAGGGTGACCGCGACCAGGCCCAGAGCGATCGTCGTTGGCGAGTTCGCGCCCGCTGCTATGACTATGGCGCCGACCAGGATGATCCCGTGAATGGCGTTGGTGCCAGACATCAAAGGCGTGTGGAGGATGGTCGGAACCTTTGAGATGACCTCGATGCCGACGAAGATGGCCAGCACGAAGAAGGTCAGCTCGTTGAGCAGCGTGTTGGTCATGAGGTCACGGCGGCAAGCTGTTTGGCGCGCTCGTTGACGATCTCGCCGCCATGGGTGACGCAGCTGCCCTTGGTGATCTCGTCGTCGAAGTCAAGCGTGATGGCTCCATCCTTGGCAAGGTGGAGAAGAAGGTTGGCGACGTTGCGGGCGTACAGCTGGCTCGCGTGCAGTGGCATGGTCGCCGGGACGTTGCGCGTGCCGACGATGGTGACGCCGTCAACCTCGACCACCTGGCCAGGCTGGGTCAGCTCCACATTTCCACCCGTGTCCGCCGCGAGATCGACGATCACCGATCCGGGTCGCATGCCCTTGACCATCGCTGCGGTAACCAAAAGCGGCGCTCGCTTTCCGGGCACGGCTGCCGTCGTGATGATGACGTCCGACTTGGCGATGTGCTCCCCGATGAGCTCGCGCTGCTTCCGCAGGAACTCCTCAGACTGCTCGCGTGCGTACCCGCCCTCCCCTTCCTGCGTCTCGAGAGCCAGCTCGATGAAGGTCGCGCCCAGCGACTGGACCTCTTCCTTGACGGCTGGGCGGACGTCGTAGGCGGAGACGACCGCACCAAGCCGACGCGCCGTCGCGATGGCTTGCAGGCCCGCGACTCCAGCTCCCATGACAAGCACTCGGGCTGGAGCCACGGTGCCGGCCGCCGTCATCATCATCGGAAAGAACTTTCCGAGGCGCTCGGCCGCCATGAGCACGGCCTTGTAACCGGCAGCGGACGCCTGGGATGAGAGCGCGTCCATGGATTGGGCGCGCGATATGCGCGGCAGCAGCTCCAGGCTGAAGGCCGTCACGCCGCGCTTGGCCAGCGCCGCGACGAGGTCTCCCTGGGTGGCCGGCTGCAGAAAGCTGATGAGGACACACCCGCTCTTGAGGAGCGCGATCTCCTCCACCGACGGGGCCTGAACCTTGAGCACCACATCGGCGTCTCGCAGAAGCTCAGGCTCTCCCGACACAACGTGCGCGCCGGCCTGTTCAAAGGCCTGGTCGGTGAGGAAGGCGCCGGCCCCGGCGCCGGACTCGACGGTCACGTCCAGTTTCGCGGCCGCCAGCTTGTTCGCTGTATCGGGCACCAGGGCCACCCGGCGCTCGTCCGGGGTCCGTTCCCTGGGAATTGCAACTTTCACTCTTATGTGGACTGTAGTGAATCAGAGCCGGCCGCTGCAGGCGCGTAAAATTGGTCGCCGGCTGCATAAGACCTAAGTGACCGAACAAATCATCAACGACCTAACCATCCAGGCCGCCACCGTTAATGGTTCTGGCAGCCAGACGGCAAACCTGGTTTTGACCCGGGCGATCTTCCGGATGGGCATCCCGGTCGCTCCCAAGAACGTCTTTCCCTCCAACATCGAGGGCCTGCCCACCTGGTACCAGCTGAGGGTCACGCCCGAAGGGCACATGTCTCGATCGGACAAGGTCGACATCCTCGTAGCTTTCAACGTCGCCACCTGGCACGACGACTTGAAGTCGGTGCGGCCCGGCGGGGTCGTGATCCACGAAGAGGTGTTCTCGACAGTGGGCGCCCGCACCGACGTCATCTACTACCCGGTGCCGTTCTCAAAGCTGGCGAAGACGAAGATTCAGAGCGAGACGCTGCGCAAGCAGCTCGCCAACATGATCTATGTCGGCGTGGTCGGCGGCCTGCTTGGAATCCCGTGGAGCGCCTTCGAGCACGCGGTGACGCGCCAGTTCCTGTCGAAACCGAAGGCCGTTCAGCTGAACCTCGATGCGATCAAGGTCGGCTTCGACTACTGGCAGGACAACTTCTCGAAGCAGGACCGTTACCGGTTGGAACCGATGACGGGCGCCGTCGAAGGCAAGATGCTGATCGAAGGCAACCAGGCCGCCGCGCTCGGAGCGCTGATGGGCGGCGTGACCGTGGTCGCGTGGTATCCGATCACCCCCTCCTCCTCCCTGTGCGAAAACCTCATCGCCTACGCCGATCGGTTTCGGATCGATCCCCAGACCGGTGAGAAGCGCGTCGCGGTCGTTCAGGCTGAGGACGAGCTGGCGGCCATCGGCATGGCCATCGGCGCGGGCTGGGCGGGAGCGCGAGCGATGACCTCAACCTCGGGCCCAGGTCTCTCCCTCATGGCCGAGTTCGCGGGCCTCGCCTACTACGCAGAGGTGCCGGTCGTCGTTTTCGACATCCAGCGCATCGGACCGTCCACCGGGCTGCCCACTCGCACCTCCCAGGCGGACATCGCTTTCGCCTACACCCTGTCGCACGGCGACACGAAGCACATCGTGCTGCTGCCCGGTTCGGTCGAGGAGTGCTACGAGTTCGGCCGCGACGCGTTCGACTACGCCGACCGGTTCCAGACACCCGTGTTCGTACTTTCGGACCTCGACCTCGGGATGAACCTGTGGATGACGCCGGAGTTCCGCTACCCAACCCAGCCTTTCGATCGAGGCAAGGTCCTCTCCAAGTCGGACCTGGAGCGGCTCGAAGGCGACTGGGGACGCTACCGCGATGTCGACGGCGACGGCGTCACGTTCCGCACGCTGCCCGGCACGGACCATCCCGCAGCCGGCTATTTCACGAGAGGCTCGGGCCACGATGAGCTTGCCCGCTACACGGAGAGCGGCGAGGCGTACAAGCGCAACATGGACCGACTTGCCCTGAAGTTTGAGACCGCGCGCCAGGTGCTGCCCCCGCCGATCGTTGACGAGTCAGCGAAATCTCAGGTCGGCCTGATCGCATTCGGTTCGACCGACGCGGCGGTCGTGGAAGCGCGGCAGACTCTGTCCGCGGCCAGGCGACCGGTCGACTACATGAGGATCCGGGCGCTGCCGCTCTCCGACGAGGTGGCCGCGTTCGTCTCGAGACACGAGCGCGTGTACGTGGTCGAGCAGAACCGCGACGGACAGGTCTTCGACCTGATCCGACTCGCGCTTCCGGCCGAGCTGGTCGTGCGCCTCCGGTCCATACGTCACTACACAGGCCAGCCGATCCCGGCCGTGGCCATCACCGAACCCCTACTTGAAGCCGAGGCCATCCCCGCATGAGCACCACCATGAATCGCATCGGTCTCCAGCGCGACGCCTACAAGGGAGCGGCAACGACGCTCTGCGCGGGCTGCGGCCACAACTCCATCACCAACCACATGATCAAGGCTCTCTACGAGCTTGGGGTCGAACCTCACAGGCTCGCCAAGATGTCGGGCATCGGCTGCTCCTCGAAGACGCCCGCGTATTTCGTCGAGTCGGCCCATGGGTTCAACGGGGTCCACGGCCGCATGCCGGCCCTGACGACAGGAGCTCAGCTCGCGAACCGGCAGCTGATCATGCTCGGCGTCTCGGGCGATGGGGACACGGCATCCATCGGGCTGGGTCAGTTCATGCATATGATCCGCCGCAACGTCGATTGCACATACATCATCGAAGACAACGGGACCTATGGCCTGACCAAAGGCCAGTTCTCGGCGACCGCCGACCTCGGGTCGGTCCAGAAGAAGGGCGCGGTCAACACCTTTCAGCCGATCGACCCTTGCGCAGTCGCGCTTGCGCTCGGCTGCTCGTTCGTCGCGCGCTCTTTCAGCGGAGACGGCAAGCAGGTCGTCCCCCTGATCAAGGCCGCGATCGCACATCGAGGCACCGCCGTCATCGACATTGTCTCCCCGTGTGTCACTTTCAACGACCATGATGGCTCCACCAAGAGCTACAGCTGGGTCAAGGATCACGAGGAGTCGATCGCTGACGTTTCGTTCATTCCATTCTTTGAAGAGGTACAGGTCGACTACGAGCCGGGGACGGTTCGCGACGTGCAGCTCCACGACGGATCTCACATCCTGCTCAAGAAGCTTGGCGACGACCACGATCCATCCGACCGCCGGGCGGCATTGAGAGTGATCGAGGACTCCCGCGCCGCCGGCCACCTGGTGACCGGGCTCCTGTACGTGGACCCGATGATGGCCGACTTCGCCGCCACCGAGCGCATCCCGGAGTCACCGCTCAAGGACCTCGCCGAGGCTGAGCTCCGAATGACCGAGGAGCAGTTCGGCAAGTTCATGTCGGAGTTCGCCTGAAGCCGCGAGGCGCGGGCCCGAGCCCGGCAAACCCGGATGAGCTCAAGCGGGGCACGCGCCTGGTCGCCCGCTGCGACCCCGCGATGGCCGCCCTGATCAAGCGAGCCGGCCCGGTCGAGCTGAGAGAGCCGCTCAGCGACGGTTTCGCGGCCCTCGTGCGCTCGATCATGTATCAGCAGTTGGCGGGCGCCGCGGCCGCGACGATCCACGGTCGTTTCCTGAAGCTGTTCGACGGCCCGCTGTCGCCGCCCGCGGTTCTTTCGCTTCCCGATGGGGCGATGAGGTCGGCCGGTGTCAGCGGGTCGAAAGGGGCAGCGATCCAGGACCTCGCCCAGAAGGTGAGCGACGGCACCGTGCTGCTCGACGACGTTGAGCTGGTGTCCGACTCAGAGCTGGTCGAGCGTCTGGTTCAGGTGCGGGGCATCGGGCGCTGGACAGCGGAGATGTTCCTTATGTTCCAGCTGCAGAGGTTGGATGTCTGGCCTGTCGACGACTACGGCGTGCGCAAGGGTTGGGCGCTGATCCACCGGCTCAAGGAACCTCTGACGCCTCGGGCCATGGAGCTCGAGGGGGACCGCTTCAGGCCGTATCGCAGCCTCGCGGCCTGGTACTGCTGGCGTGCTATCTACACTTAGCTTATGAGAGGGAACCCGGATGGTTCCCTCTCATCGGCCGGTCGCTTCGCGACGGGCCTGCTCTCCTTCCGGTATATCGAGGGGACTTCTTAAGAAGCAGTCCTGGCCGTGCGCAGGAGCATTTGCGACAAAGTCGTGGCCGGGATGAACCCGGCCACCCCAGCAACGCTAGCTGCGTATGAGAGGGAACCCGGAATGGTTCCCTCCCACAAGCTAGCGGCCATATCGCCGGCGGAGGCGCTCGTTCGCCTGGTCGGTCATCGGAGGCCAGCCATACGCGGCCAGAAACCCACCGGCGAGCCCTTTGCCGAAGTTGTACTGGAGGCTCCACACGCCAGCGGCCAGGTCGATCTCGGGGCTGCCCAGGCCGGCGCGGCCGACATCGAGCACGCCTGACAAGTTGCCATCGGCGACCAGAACGTTCGGCATGCAGAAGTCGCCGTGGACCAGCACGTGGCCCGGCCGTGGCCGGCCGAACGGCAGGGTCCAGGTGTCAGTTGCGTGCAGGCGGCGGAGGATCTCGCCCAGCAGGCGCGCCTTCTCCAGCGGGTCTCCGCCCGCCGTGCGGTGGTAAAGAGGAACCCCGGGAACCTCGCGCGTGAGCAACCAGTCGTCACCGAGCGCGTGAAAGAAGCCGACCAGAGGGGGAACCGGCCAGTGTCCGGCGAGCCAGCCGAGTCGGTCTCGTTCGCCGTCCAGGTGTGCGGCCCGCTTGACGAAAACGGCCCCCGTTTCACCCGCGAGCCTCCATACGGTCCCCGCCCAGGTCAGCCACGCCAGCTCGCCGCTGATCCGCTTTCCACCTACGGCCTCAAGCGCCGCCGCACGCACCGATGCGGGAAGGCGCAGGGTCGCTGCCGGAGCTGGACGTTCCACCGTCGGTCATCTGTAGCATGTGGGCTCGGCGTAATGCGGCGGGGGGTGAGGGTGTGGTGATCAAAGCTCCGGCTTCCCCGGAGTTGTTCAAGGATGCGGTTTGGGCAGACGTGCTCCCGTACTACGAGGAGCTGGCATCGAGGCCGCTCGATGCCGGCAACGTCGAGACCTGGCTCGCGGATTGGTCGCTGGTGGAGTCGGCGCTTTCCGAGGCGAGCGCCCTGGCGGGGTTCGCATACTCGTGCGACACGGCCGACCCCGCCCTCGAGGCCGCGCAGCTTCGTTTCGGCACCGACATAGCGCCCAAAGCCCACGAGCAGAGAGTCCACCTGGAGGATCGCCTCGTCGAGCTGAACTACACCCGCCCTGGACTGCAAACCGTCGTGAGGCGATTCGCCAACCAGATGCGACTCTTCAACGAATCCAACGTGCCTCTGTATGCGCAGCTTTCGACGCTGACAACGAACTGGTCGAAGATCAATGGGGCCATGACAGTCCGCTGGGAGGACCAGGAGAAGACTCCAGACCAGCTTCTCCCCTACCTCGAAGACGGCGATCGTGCCGTACGCGAGCGTGCTTTCAAGAGGCGCGCCCTGCCCTACCTCGAACAGCGCGACACCCTCGCGGACGTCTATGACCAGATGCGGAGCCTTCGCGGGCAGGTCGCATCCAATGCGGGCTTCCAAAACTACCGGGACTTCGCCCATCAGGAGAAGAACCGGTTCGACTACACGCCAGACGATTGCATGCGGTTTCACGAGGCCGTCGAGGAAGCGGTGCGTCCAGCCCTGGAACGCTTGATGAAGCGCCGCCGCAAGGACATGCATCTGCCGGAGCTCAGGCCATGGGACATCACGGCCGACAGAGAGGGCCGGACTCAGCTCAAGCCGTTTGCTGACATCCCCACCTTCATCGGCCGGGCAGGTGATGTGCTCGCGCACGTGGATCCGGATTTCGGCGGCTACTACCGGCGGATGGCCGACGCCAACCTGCTCGACCTGGACAACCGGAAGGGCAAAGCCCCAGGCGGGTACTGCCAGACGCTGGCGTTTCGCAAGATGCCGCTGATCTTCATGAATGCGGTCGGCATCGATCGAGACGTTCACGTCCTGATGCACGAATCGGGCCACGCTTTCCACTCATTCGAAGCTTCACGCCAACCGTTGATCTTTCAGCGGCATCCGGGCTCCGAGATGGCCGAGGTGGCATCGATGTCAATGGAGCTGCTCACTGCGCCGTACCTCGGTCTGGACAGCGGCGGCTATTACACGGAAGACGAGGCCTTGCGATCTCGAGTGGATCTGCTCGAGGACATCGTCCTGTTCCTGCCTCACTGCGCTTCGGTCGACGCGTTCCAACACTGGATCTACACGACGGACGAGGGAGGCGATCGGGACTTACGCGATCAGAAGTGGCTCGAGCTGCGGGCTCGATTCGAAGGCGATTCGGTCAACTGGAGCGGACTGGACCGTGAGCGGGTCGCACGCTGGTACCAGCAGCCGCATTTCTTCGCGAGTCCTTTCTACTACATCGAATATGGGATAGCCCAGCTCGCTGCTCTCCAGGTCTGGCGCAACAGCCTGCGTGATCGAAAGGAGGCGGTGCGCAAGTACCGCGAGGCACTGTCACTGGGCGCGACCCGATCGCTCCCCGAGCTACTCGCGACGGCAGGCGCCCGGCTGATCTTCGACGCCGAGGGAATGAAAGAACTCATCTTGCTGGTGGAGGAGCAAATCGAACGAATATGAGAGGGGACCATCCGAGTCCCTCTCACAACTAGCTAGCGCGGCCGGGGCGGCCGAGTCCATCTCGGCCGCGACTTTGTCTTCAACCACTCCGAAGCGCTGCTGGGAGCGACTTTTGAAATTGGATCTTCCTTACACGGGATGGAGAGCATTGAGTGGGAACCATCCGGGTACCCTCTGACAACTACCCAGCCGGGCTGGGGCGGCCGAGTTAATCTCGGCCGCGACTTTGTCTTCAAC
>JBIOJB010000004.1:0-50268 GCA_044450465.1 Candidatus Dormibacterales bacterium
CCCACCCTCCCTCCGGGCCACATGGGGAGGCCTCGGAAACAAAGTCGCGGTCGGGGTGAACCCGACCGCCCATGGCACGCCGGGCAGAACAAACAGCGCGCTAATTAGTTAGTGGGCACCAAGGGGTTCGGTCCCCTACCCGGACGGGGCCTTACCTACCGGCGGTATACAGCCCTGCCATCGATTTCGTCTTTGTTCAGCCGCTTGTTCAGATGCAGGCCTTCGAGCAGGAACTCGATCACCGAGGCGCGCACCTCGGGCCGATCAGGCAAGGCGAGCTTCTTCAGCGCCGTGGTCAGCTCGGGCAGATCGCCGATGGCCCGTGTGTAGGCCCGGGCCGGGATGTTCTCCCCGACCTCCAGCATGCTGCCCTCCTCGAACTTGGACACGACGCCCTCGAACTGCGCGGCGGAGAAATGCCGGCTGAACACCGCGCTAACGGCTCCGCGCTCGAGCCGCGACAGCACCTGCTCCTCCTTACCCTCGTCCAGGGCTTCGATCTCCACCCGTCCCGCGGTGGACGAGGTTAGGAACTCGAGGTCTGTGATGCGCGGCACCGCGAGCGTCTCGCCGAGGCGGGCCGCGCGGCGAACGGCGTTGCTGGCCAGATTCTCGAAGTTCGCGATCGACATGCGAACCGAAACCCCCGACGTCTGCGAGATATGAGGACTGCGCCTAGCCAGGTGCGTCAGCTCAGCGACGATCTCTTTCATGAAGGACGGGATGATGAGCTCGAAATCCTCCGGGATCGGGTGCTTCTCCGACTCCATGATCTGCATCTCTTCACCGATGCTCAGCGGGTAGTGAGTGCGCACCTGTGAGCCGAACCTGTCCTTGAGCGGCGTGATAATCCTGCCGCGCGAGGTGTAGTCCTCCGGGTTGGCACTGGCGATGACGAACAGGTCAAGCGGGAGCCGGACCCGGTAGCCGCGGATCTGGACGTCCTTCTCCTCCATGATGTTGAGGAGACCCACTTGGATTCGCTCCGCGAGGTCGGGCAGCTCGTTGAGGCCGAAGATGCCGCGATTCGTGCGCGGCAGGAGTCCGTAGTGGATGGTCAACTCGTCCGCCAGGTAGCGACCTTCAGCCACCTTGATCGGGTCGACCTCGCCGATGAGGTCGGCAATTGAGATGTCGGGCGTCGCGAGCTTCTCGCCATAGCGCCGCTCGCGTCCGATCCACGCGAGCTCGACTTTGTCTTTGTCTTTCTCGACGAGGTCCAGGCATCGCCTGCAGATCGGCGCGTACGGATGGTCGTTGACCTCACAGCCTGCGATGACGGGGACCTCCTCGTCCAGCAGGCTTACCAGTGAACGCATGATCCGGCTTTTCGCCTGCCCCCGCTCGCCGAGGAGGATCACATCGTGGCCGGAGATGATGGCGTTGGCGAGCTGCGGAAGGACGGTGTCGTCGTAACCGACGATGCCGTCGAGGAGCGACTCGCCGGAGCGAAGGCGGGTGAGCAGGTTGCGGCGCATCTCAAGCTTCACGGACTCGCGCTTGTGGCCGCTGGCGCGGAGCTCGGCAATGGTCATTGGCTTGGCTGAGGTCACGAATGCACTATAGCCAAGAAGGTGGCCGGCTCTCCATCTGAAATGCCTCGCCGGCGCCGGATCGCCCGCGCCTCACAGTTAGACTGCTCGGGTCCTTGACTCAGTCAATTCGCGACCGCTACGAAGATGCTCACGACGAGGGTCGGCCGCTTCTTGGTGGGCACCGCGGCAACCCCGCCGAGAACCCCGAGAACACCATGATCTCGTTCCGATCGGCGATCGCGGCCGGGTGCGATCTGATCGAATGCGACGTCCATCTCTCGTCCGACGGCCGCCTCGTCGTCATCCATGACCACACGCTCGAGCGGACCACCAACGGCACCGGGTTGGTCCGAGACCGGACCGCGTCCGAGCTGCGCAAGCTGGACGCCGGTCATGGCGAGAAGATCCCGCTGCTTCAGGAGGTCGTCGAACTCGCTCTGGGCCGGGCCGGGCTGGTCATCGAGATCAAGCAGGTCCCTTTCCAGTACCCCGGGCTGGAGGAGAAGCTCCTCGCCATGCTGCGCCAGCTGGGTGCGATCTCCGAATGCGCAGTGATCTCGTTCCACCACCCTTCGATCCAGGCGCTTCGAGCGATGGAGCCGAAGCTGCAGCTTGGCATCCTCGAGGGTGCGCGTCCAATCCGACCCGCCAGCCTCATGAAGGAGGCGGGAGCCGACGTCTACTCGCCGCATTGGGGGACCATCGACCCCCAGCTGGTGGGTGAGATTCACGCCGCGGGTGGGGCGGTGGCGGTCTGGCCCGTCGACGACGCCGCGGCCATAGCCTGGTGCAAGTACGCCAAGCCGGACGCGATCTTCAGCAATCGTCCGGTCGAGGTTGGGGCGGCGCTCAAAGCCTGACGCCGGCGCCCCGCTTCGGGGGCGCCTGGCCCGCGTTACAAGGAGACCTCGCCCAGCGTTGGCTCAAATAGGGTGAACACACCTACCATGAACCGGCCGTGGTCGCCGACCGGCCGCCATTTGAAGACCTATATCGCGACTTCCTGGGTCGCGTGTACGCCTACATACGCGCGCAGGTCCCGACCGCAGCCGACGCCGAGGACATCACGGCGCAGACCTTCATGAACGCCTACCAGGCCTATGCGCGATTTGAGGCGCGTAACAGCACGCCCGCGGCCTGGCTGTTCCGGATCGCACGCAACGCGACCCTTGATCATTTCCGCGCCAGCAGCCGCCGGGAGCGCCTCCGCCGAACCATCGAGCATCAACCCGTCGCCGAAGCCGATCCGGCGGTCGCCGCCGAGGAGCGAATCCAGTACCGCGCGCTGCTCGTGCACGTGGCGAAGCTGTCGGAACGCCAGCGAGACGCGATCGCCCTTCGCCACTCGGGGCTCAGATTCGACGAGGTCGGGACGCTCCTCGGCTGCAGCGAAGACGCGGCCAAGATGCTGTACCACCGGTCGCTCAAGGCGCTGAAGGAATCTGTCGACAGAGAAGGAATCTCGCAATGAGCGAGCGAGACGACGAGCTCGAGCTCGCAGCTCTCCAGAGGCAGCTTGACGATGCCTTCGCGACCACCCGGCCGCGCAGGGCGTTCGAGGACGAGCTCTGGCTTCGCATGCAGGAACGGCGCCCGCTTGGGAACCGCCTGCGAGACTCGATCGCCGGTCTGTTCAGGGGGATCCGAGGTGCGCCCGTTGTTCCCGCGGCGGCCGTCGCCGGGGTGCTCGTGGTCGCCATCGGCGTAGGTGTCGTAAGCCTGAGCGGAGCGTTCCGCCCGGGTGGCTCGGCCACTCTGTCGACCGCACCGCAGCTCAGCCGCACCGCCGACGGGGCGTTTGGCCAGGTGCCTGTCCCAGCGCTCAGCTCGAACTCCAAAGGTTCCGGCCTTCCAGTACCGGCCACGACGTCCGGCGCGGCGGCGCCCGCGATCGAGGGCGGCGCCTTGACGTGGGCGGGCCAGGCTTCAATCACCCTGACAGTCGCCCCGGTCTTCCGTTACCAGGAGCCGTCCAGCTCTGCTGCAGATCAGTTCGCATCCTCACTCGGAGCAGCCCTTCAGGGCCGGCCGGCCGGCTTTCTCGGCAGCTACCAATCGTCCGATTACACGCTGCGGGTCCGCGGCACCATCCAGGTGCCGCCGTCTGCGCCGGCCTACTTCATCCTCTCGGACCCGACGATGCCGGCAGTCTCCGCCGCGGGCGCCGCGCCAGGCGACCTCGCCGCCCTGTTCCTCGCCGAGCACGGGCTGTCGCCAACTTGGCCGTACTCCGTGGCTGTCGACACCAGCAACCCTTCCCTCTTGAAAGTGCACCTGTTGAGGCAGTTCGTCGCGCCCGGTTATGGCCCTGCCACCCTTGTCGATTCAGGCGGGATGCCATACGGAATGGAGGTCGACTTCAACGGTGCTCAACCGGTCCTGGCGTCCGGGCCATTCCCGGTTGGTCTTGTGTCGTCCAACTACGCCTTGATCCCGTTCGACCAGGCAGTCCGGACCGTGGTGAGCGCTCCGGTTGCTGCCGCCGGTGCAGCTCTCGAACCGGCGGTTCAGCTCACCAAGGCCGAGCTCGTCTACGTGCTGGTGCCGGCCGCCGATCACAGCTTTTACGAGCCGGCCTACCTTTTCTCGGGCAGCTACCAGGTCAACGGTGTGACTTATGACAAGCGCGTCGTCGTCCCCGCGATCGACCCGTCGCGCCGGCCCTGATCGCGCCTTCCCCACCCGCGCCTTCTAGATGCCTAGCGTCGTGCGCCGGCCGGATTCATTCCGGCCGTCAACCACGACTTGCCACTCTTCCAAACGCCTCCAAGCCCTGTGCAGGAGAGGAGGGGGTACCGCGGGGGAGGACATCTGTCCTCACCCGCGGCTAACGTCACCCGCGCCTTAGACTCCGCTCGGAGTATTCGTTGGCCAAGAAGCAAACAAGACAGGTTCGCCAGCAGCTGCGCAAGGTTCAACCCAAAGCGAGCGCGGCCGCCGGATCGAACTCCCCTGGCGCCACGCGCAAGCAGCGCGAACGTTTCGTGCAGTCGGGAGGCATGCTGCAGGGCTACGCCCCCGACTTCGTCGTCAGAATCGGCTACATCTCTCTCGGGATCGCCGCCGTCTGCCTGTTGGTGATCGCGGCGCTGCTGATCTTTCTTCCGGGGATCTATGGCTGGCCGGTGGCCGCCGCCGCCGGGCTGGCCTGGGTGATGCCGATCGCCCTACTTGCAAGCTTCGTCGCGCCCGGCTTCCGGCTGGCAAGGAAGGATCGCAAGGCAGAGGCGCGGCTGGTCCAGGGTCAGCTGGTCGGTGCCAGCTCTGTCAGCACGTCGATGGGGCTCGGCATGCTGATGGTTCAAACCCGCGGCGGCGTCGAGCAGTACCTGGTGCCCCCGGCCCGCCTTAAGCAGGTGCCGGGCAACCAGGTCAACGTGGTCCTGACCGTCACGCCCAACCTCCGCCACGTTCGGTCGGTCGGAGTGATGGGTCAGCGAATGGTGGGACGCGTCGAGCCGCCTGTCCCGCCGGTGATGAAGCGATTGCAACAGCTCCCGCTGGTGACGCCTGTCGCTCTGGCCCTCGCGGCCATCATCGGAGACGACGCGGTGGCGCTGTCGCCAATATCGCCGTCGCTGCTGCACGCGGGGCTGGCCGTGCTCGCCGGAGCCGTTCTGGCGGGCGCCGTCTACGCCGTTTCATTTCTGTTGCAGAGGCGGATGATGACCGAGGTCCAGGCACTCGTGGCCAAGGCCTGATTGGTCAACTAGCGTCGATGTGGCGGATACGGATCGGCGCTGTTGCGGCTCTGGCGCTGCTCGCCGCCTACTCCGTGCTGAGGGCGGTTGCTGGGCAGTGCTCGGGCGCCCAGTGCGACGCCTACATCTTTCCGTCGCTGGCGCTGCCCCTCGCGGTGGTGATTGCGGTCGGAGTCACGGGCGGCCTGGCGATCCATTCGGCTCTGCGGACCAGCGGTTCGTGGCTCGGCATCCTGATCGTGACCACAGTGCTCGGGGTGATCGGCCCGCCGGCGGCCCTGGCCATCTTCAGGGACCAGCCGGATTCACTCGTCTTCGTGGCCAGCGTGCTCCTGGTGCAGGGCCCCGTGGCCGCCCTCGTCTTCACGATCAGCGAGTCCCCTCAGACCCCGCTGGCCTAGACCCTAGCCGGGTTGGTTCCCGCGCTCTGACACGCCCGGCGCGTCATGTTCGCCTTCAGCGCCGAGCGGCGACGAGGGCGCCCCGCTGATCTCGCGAGGAACGAGTGGCCGGCGCCGGGGGTAGGTCGCGATCAACAGGAGGCTGAAGGCGAGCCCGAAGAACACCGGGCCGATATGGAAAGGTGCCTTCCACAGCAGATACGAGCCTCCTTCGAACGCGAGCACCACGAAACCGTAGAGAATGCCGGCGCGGACCCATCCGAGGTTGCCCGCCGGATTCACAGCCGCAGCCATCAATCCGATGCCCAGCACCGCACCGGCCGCGGAAGCGTGGGTGCCGACCTCCTGATCGAGAGGGATCAGCGAGGTTCCCACTAGGGAGACGGCCGCTCCGCCGACCAGGGCCATGCCCATGAGCAGCATCGCGACGGTCAGGATCAGCCTCCTCACTCCGCGACTCTAAACCGCCCGGCCGAAACTGTCACCTGGGAGTCTTTCGGAACCGTCCGGTTCGCCATGTAGACTCCGAGCGATGACCAACGACGTCCACATCACGCCAGAGGGATTGGAGGCGGTCCGGAAAGAGCTTGCCGAGCTGACTGGGGTTCGGCGGCCCAACATCGTCGCCAAGATCAAGGCCGCACGCGAGCTCGGTGACCTGTCCGAAAACTTCGAATACCACGCCGCCAAGAACGAGCAGGGAATGATGGAGGCCCGCATCACGGAGCTCGAGGCCATTGTCAAGAACCACGTCCTCATCGAAACCAGAGCTGCGACAGGCGAGGTCCACATGGGAAGCACGGTGGGCTTCAGCGAGGACGGGGCAGACGAGGAGACCTACCGGATAGTCGGACCCGCGGAGGCCGATCCAAAAGCCGGGCGGGTCAGCTACGAATCAGCGCTCGGCAAGGCGCTGATCGGCCACAAGGTCGGCGACGAGGTCGAGGTCAAGACGCCCAACAGTGAATACAGCGTGCGCATCACCCGAATTGAGTAAGCCGGCGACGGCAACCCGCCTGGATGAGCTGCGCGGCTGGCTGGCCGGCAGCCACCTCGAGGCTGCCTACGTCACCAAGCCCGTCTCGATCGCGTACCTGACCGGCTTTCAAGCCGAGCCGTTCGAGCGCCTGATGGCCCTTGTGGTGCGCCCCGCTGGCGCGACGTTGATCGTCCCGGCGCTCGAGCGCGAGAAGGCATCGGCGCATTCCGATCAGGCTGAGGTCGCGTCGTGGCGCGACGGAGAGGACGCGTATGCGCTCGTGCGCGACGCGCTTGCCGGGTGCGCCGCGATCGGAGTGGAAAAAGACTCCTTGACCGTCGGCTCCGCCGAGGCGCTCACCGATCGGACCGGGGTGAGGCGCATGTCGGACATGAGCCCTGAGCTCAAGCGTTTGCGCCGCACGAAGAACCCTGCGGAGATCGAGAAGCTCGTCCGGGCCGCGGCCATCACCGACTCTGCCGGCGAGGCGGTCATGGCTCGACTCGCACCCGGGTTGACCGAGCTTGCGATCGCGACCATGCTCGGCGCGGTCATCGGTGAGATGGGCGGCACGCTTTCTTTCGAGAGCCTCGTCCAGTCAGGCCCCAACTCCTCGCTGCCGCACCTGAGACCCACGAACCGCCAGCTGCAGAGCGGAGATTTCGTGCTTCTCGACTTTGGAGCCGCGTTCGAGGGCTACCACGGGGACACGGCGCGGATGGCTGTCATCGGGGAGCCGTCCCAGCGGCACCGGGAGATCCACCAGCTGGTGCTCGATGCGCACGACGCCGCGATCGCAGCCGTGCGCGCAGGTGTCACGGCGGTTTCCATCGATGCCGCCGCGCGGCGCGTGATCGAAGCCAAAGGCTACGGCGACCGCTTCTTTCACCGGGTGGGCCACGGCCTGGGGCTCGAAGCTCACGAGGACCCGAGCGTCGACCCTGGGTCGGCGACCGTGCTCGAGTCGGGCATGGTGTTCACGGTGGAACCTGGGATCTACATCCCGGGGTGGGGCGGGGTGCGCATCGAAGACGACGTCGTCGTCGAGCCCGACGGCTGTCGCGTGCTGACCCAATCAGACCGGGCGCTGCGCGTGATCGAAAAGTAGGCATTCTCTTGCTGGGACCCGGAATGAGGCGCACCGCCCAGCGAACCATGGTCTACAACGCGATCGTGCAGCTGGGCGGCCACTGCACCGCGGACCAGATTGCAAAAGAGCTGCACAAATCGAAGCCGGGCGTCCCCAAGAGCACCGTCTACAGGGCGCTCGATGCACTCGCGGCGTCGGGTTCGATCTATGCCGCGCACCTCGGCGAAGGTCCGACCCATTACGAGCTCGCCTCTGGTGACCATCACCACGCCGTCTGCCAGGTTTGCGGCGGAGTCTTGCACATCAAAGAGGAGCTGGTGAGCACCCTCGAGGGCCATCTCGAGCAGGCACACCATTTCCGGCCGGTGCGGACCGAGGTCCTGGTGGTCGGCGTCTGTGACGAATGCTCGCGCAACCCCACCCAGCCCACCGAGCGCAGGCGCACCATCGATCACCGCCACTTCGATTGAGCCCCGGTCGGGGCCTGTTAGAGTGGCTTCGTAACCTCGTCACCTGTCACGCGTCATTGCAAGAGGGACAAATATGGAACCCAAAATCGTCGGCACCGTGATGCCCGTGCTCGAGTTGACCATGCAGCCGGGCGAGAAGGTCTTCGCCGAGTCGGGAGAGCTGGGTTGGATGTCGCTGGCGATCCAGATGCAGACGTCGACCTCAGCGGGTGGCCAGCAGGGGGGTTTCCTTGGCGCGTTGGGCCGCGCGGTGGCGGGCGGCACTCTGTTCATGACCGAGTACACGGCGGTTGGCGGGCCTGGTCTGCTTGCCTTCTCGGCCAAGCTGCCGGGCCAGATCCTCCCGATGGAGATCAGACCCGGGCAGGGTTACATGGTGCACAGGCACGGCTTCATGTGCGCGACCATCGGCGTCCAGTTCTCCATCGGGTTTCAGCAGCGCCTCGGCGCCGGCATATTCGGCGGTACGGGCTTCCGCATGCAGCGTCTCCAGGGCCAGGGGCAGGCGTGGGTCGAGCTCCACGGCGAGGTCGTCCCTTACGACCTCCAGGCCGGCAACACGCTGCGTGTGCACCCGGGCCTGGTCGGGATGTACGAGGAGTCGGTTCAGTTCAGCATCACCACGGTTCCTGGGATCCAAAACGCGCTGTTCGGCGGCTCGGGGCTCTTCCTGGCGACGCTCACTGGACCTGGCCGCGTCTGGCTGCAGTCGATGTCGATGCAGCACCTGGCCCACGCGATCCAGGAATACCTCCCAAAAGCGGGGTAGCGGCCAAAGAAGGTGGCGGCCTTAATTTCATGAATTTGTTGGAGGGACAGTGATGGCCAGGTACCTGATTCAGGGTTCGTACACGACTGAAGGCTTGAAGGGCGTGCTGAAGGAGGGCGGCACCGGCCGGCGCGCTGCCGTCGAGGCCGCGGTCAAGGCATTCGGAGGCAAGCTCGAGGCGTACTACTTCGCATTTGGGGAGAGTGACGTCTGCCTGATCGTCGACGGGCTCGACAACGTATCCGTCGCGGCGCTCTCGATGGGAATCGCGGCCACCGGCACGGCCACGGCCAGAACGACCGTCCTGCTGACGCCCGAGGAGATCGACGAGGCGAGCAAGAAGACGCTGAGCTTCCGGGCGCCTGGCCGCTGACCTCATCAGCTCACCTGATCGGGCCATGGCAGACCGCTGGCTGACCTTCGACTGTTTCGGAACGCTGATCGACTGGCGCCACGGCATCGGCACGACAGGTGAGCTGCTTTTCCCTGGCCGTGGGGCAGCCTTTCTAGAGGCCTACAGCGCCCTCGAAGCCGAGGTCGAATCGGAAGGTTCGTTTCGCCGTTATCGGGCCGTGCTGACCGAAACGACCCGTCGGGTCGCGCGGCAGCTCGGGCTGGAGCTGAAGGTGGACGACGCGACCGCGCTCGTCTCCACTATTCCTTACTGGCCGTCGTTCTCCGATGTCGGCCCAGCTCTGCGCGAGCTGCGCCGAGCGGGTTGGAAGTGCGCGCTTCTCACCAACTGCGACCGCGACATCATCGCCCTGACACAGCGGCGCCTGCCCGTACCGTTCGACGCCGTCGTCACGGCCGAGGACGTGTCGGCCTACAAGCCGAACCCCGCGCACTTCCGCCTGTTCCAGTCCACGTTCGGTGCTTCGGCCGAGCACTGGATTCACGTCGCCCAGAGCTACTTCCACGACATCCGCCCGACGAGTGAGCTCGGCATCACCCGCATCTGGGTGAACCGGCAGGGTGAGAAGGACGATCCGTCCCTCGCCGATGCCGTGATGAGCGGGCTCGCCGAGCTCCCGGCGGCGGTGGCTCTGCTGGTTACGTGAAGTCGCCGAGGTCGACTTTCGCGCGATAGACCCGTCGTGCAGGACCTGACTGCACCAGGTTCCCACTCTGATCCTTCCGCACCATCAGGTCTCCTCCTGGCATCTGGATAGTGACCCGGTCACCGACCCGCCGCTCGCGCATGCACGCGGCGGCCACCGCGCTCGCGCTGGTCCCTGACGCGAGGGTGTAGCCGGCCCCGCGCTCCCAGATCTCGACCCGCACCCTGTCGCGATCGATCACCTCGCACAGCTGGACGTTCGTGCGCTCAGGGAAAGCCGGATGACGCTCGAGGTGCGGGCCGAGCTCCATGCAGCGCGCCATGGTCACCGCCTCGCCGAAGACCACGCAGTGAGGGTTGCCCACCGAGACCAGCACGGCCTCCACAGTGCCTGCCGGCGTCTCGAGCTCAACCCTGACCGGCTCCCCATCGAACAACGCCGGCAGGTCGGCGGCCTTGAAGGAAGGGCGGCCGATCTCCACCTCGGTCGTCACCTCGGACCCGTGGCGTGCGATCACCAAGACACGGTTGGCTCGGTCGACCGTCCGAAGCTCAAATCGGTCCGGGGCGCCGTGCTCCAGCACGGCGTGCGCCGCGGTGATGCGGAGGCCGTTCCCGCTCTTCTGGGCCTCAGAGCGATCCGGGTTGAAGATGCGCACCGACATCGCTGCTGGGTCGAAGGCCAGGAGACCGTCTGAACCGAGTCCAAGGTGTCGGTCGCAAAGGGCGGGAAGGACGGCGACGAGCTCGTCGAGTGGGCCGGGCAAATCGAGCACCAGGTAGTCATTGCCGAGGGCCTGGTACTTGATCAGCTCGACCATGCACAGAATCATGGGGAATTCCCGCAGCCAGGCGGAGGTTGGCTAGAATTGATCGCCTATGCGGGACATCACCTGGCCTGCCCAGCGCTTGGTTCACACTCCGGCCTGCTTCTGTAGCTGACCCGGGGGCTTCCTCCTGGGCTGATGCGGCCCTGAGGGCCCCGGGATACCGTCCCTCCGCTCGCGCTCGAAGGCGCGCCCGGTCGGGCGAGGCGATCGATTCGAACCGTTTCGAGCTTGTATTTCGAGTTGGAGGATTGGGAGTTGGGCTCATCGACACAGACAAGCGCACTGGTGACCACCGAGTGGGTGTCCAGTCACGCCCGTGATCAGGGCGTCCGGTTGGTCGAGGTCGACGTCGACCCGAGTGTTTATGCGACCGGTCACATCGACGGCGCCGCGGGCTGGAACTGGCGGCGTGATCTCCAGGACCAAGTCAACCGCGATATTGCGAGCAAGGACGCGCTTGCCGGCCTCCTCGGTCGAACGGGCATCACGCCGCGAACGACGATCGTCCTCTACGGAGACAACAACAACTGGTTCGCCGCCTATGCGTACTGGGCGCTCAAGTACTACGGCCATGACAAGGTTCATCTGGTGGACGGCGGCCGCGTCAAGTGGGAGAAGGAAGGCCGGCCGTACGCGACGGACATCCCGAGCTACCCGGCGACCAAGTACGAGTTCAAAGCAAGTCCCGACGAGAGCATCCGCGCTTACCGAGATCACGTTCAGTCGAGACTTGGCAAGGCGGGCCTGGTCGACGTCCGATCGCCCAAGGAGTACTCAGGCGAGCTGCTTGCTCCGGAGAACCTGCCGCAGGAGGGAGCTCAGCGTGGCGGCCACATCCCGACGGCGGTCAGCATCCCGTGGGGCACTGCGGTCAACACCGAGGACGGCACATTCAAGTCGGTTGACCAGCTGAAGGAGATCTATGGTGGCAACGGCATCACGCCCGCCAAGGACGTGATCGCCTACTGCCGAATTGGCGAGCGCTCCGCGCACACGTGGTTCGTGCTGAAAGAGCTGCTGGGATATCCAGACGTCAGGAATTACGACGGATCGTGGACCGAGTGGGGGAGCTCCATTCGCGTCCCCATCGAGAAGTGAGCGTGGCCACCAGGTTCGTAGACCACTCGGCGCTCAAGGTCAACCAGACCGGGATCGTGGCGACAGTCCTCGTCGCGTTCGTGGGAAGCGCCTACTGGCGGCCGGTACTCGTGCTGATCCCGCTGCTCGCCGTGGTGCTGCTGCTCGGCACTTTCGCGCCTAACCTCGCACTCTTCAAGCAGCTTTACTTCAAAGTTCTCAAGCCCGCGGGGATCGTCAAGCCGCGACCGGTCCAGGACCGCCCCGAACCGCACAACTTCGCCCAGGGCATGGGCGGAGTAGTTCTTGCCATCTCGTCCCTGTTTCTCTACCTCAGTGCTCCGACGTATGGATCGACAGCTTTGGTCATCGCGCTGGCGATCGCGCTCCTCGTCGCGATTCTTGCTTTCGTCAACCTCGCCTTCGGCTACTGCCTCGGCTGCCAGATCTACTACCAGCTCGGCAGACGGGGATTGATTCGAGCGTGAGCGCGCAGTTGTTGGCGCTGGCGGCGGCGGGCGGGGTCGTGCTCGCGGCCGCCCTGTTCGAGAGGATCCGCGCCCGGCGCGCGCGCAACCGCGTGCTTGGCGCCAAGCTGGCGCCGGCGGGCGAGCCATACATCCTCTACTTCACCGGCGAAGGGTGCACCGTCTGCCGCACGCACCAGGAACCGGCTCTCGCCAAACTGGGCGCAATCCGCATCGACAAGGTCGACGCCATCGAGGAGAAGGCCCTGGCCGAGCGGTTCCAGGTCTACACCCTGCCGACGACCGTCGTGATGTCGGCAGGCGGCAGCGCCCTGCACGTCAACTACGGCTATGCGCCGGCGCCTAAGCTCGAGCGCCAGCTGATCGAGGCTCGCGCCGCGCGCGTGGGAGCTCCCGCCCCCGCCTGACCGTTGTACTCGCAGTCGATATCCTTGGCCGCGGTGAGGATTTCGCTCAGGAAAGGCCCCCTTATCGCGATCCTGGTGCTTATCACCGCCGCGTGCGGGCAGTCCGCGCCCGCTCAGCAACCCGACATTCTTTTGGGAGCGATATATCCGCTGAGCGGGCCTCAGGCACCCGGGGGTAAAGAGGAGCTGGCCGGAGTGGAGGCCGCGCTGCAGATCGCCGAGGAGCGCGGCGCCCCGAGGATCAGGCTTCAGGTCGTTGACGCCACCACTCCTGCCGCGGCGGCCGCCGCTGTCGACGCGCTGGTGCGCGACTATCACGTGCCGGCGATCCTCGGCACCTATGGCAGCACGCTTTCGACCGCCGCCTCCGCCCGAGCCGAGGCGCTGAAGACCGTCTACTGGGAGACGGGAGCGGTTGCCGACCCGATCACGGCCCAGAGGCGCTACGTGTTCCGGACGGTCGCCACCGGAAGCGCGCTCGGACACATGGCGGTGCAGTTCACGCACGACGTGCTCGTGCCGCAGTTGAAGCTCGCCTCGGCGCGCGCGGCGATCGTTCGCGTCAACGACGTCTACGGACGCTCGGTCGGGGGAGGCGAGCAAGAGCTCGCTGGCGCGCTCGGCATCAACGTCGTCGACGTCATCGAGTACGACCCGAACGCGTTCGACGCCGGCGCCATCGCATCGGGTCTCGCGGCGGATCGTGCTGATTTCCTCTGGGACGTGAGCTACCTGGATGACGGGGTCGCGATCTGGAAGGCGGTGCTGAGTCAGAAGGTGCCGATCAAGGGCGCGGTCGGGACCAGC
This sequence comes from Candidatus Dormibacterales bacterium, assembly GCA_044450465.1. Lineage (GTDB taxonomy): Bacteria > Chloroflexota > Dormibacteria > Dormibacterales > Dormibacteraceae > JBIOJB01. Next base: position 13,615 of record JBIOJB010000004.1, read on the forward strand.
TCGGCTTTCTGCATGCCCCTGTTCGGGCAGCTCCTTGGTGCAGGAGCCGTCGGCGTCTACGCTGCGGACAAGCCGGATGCCAACATCAGCGCCGCTGCGCTCTCGCCGTCAGGCGCGGCTCTGCTCGCCGACGCGCACGCGGTCTACGCGAGGGACAACGGGCAAGCGGCGATGGACATTCCGGCGGTGGCCGGCTTCGTCGGCGGCTGGGCGCTCTTTCATGACGCGCTCAGCAGCATGAGCGGACCGATCACCGCGGAGACCATCCGCACGGCCGCGCTTCGGGTTGATGTGCCGGTGGGAAACAGCATCAATGGAGGCGGCGTGAAGTTCGGTCCGGAGGGCGCGCTCGACGAGGGCCAGAACGAGAGGGCGTCGGCGGTCGTCGGCCAGTGGCAGGCGGTGGGCGTCATGAAGGTCGTCTACCCGGCCGCCTTCGCGACCGCAGCACCATCCTTCCTACCGCCGCCGCTCGGACAGATGGCCGGCTGAGCTGAGGGGGCTCTAGGCCGGATTTACCCCGGCCCTTGTCGAATAGAAGCGAGCGTTGTGCATCGGCCGGATTCACTCCGGCCGTGCTGATGGCAAGCCACCTATCCAAACGCCTCCTGGCACGGTGCACGAGAGGAGGGGGTTCCGCGGGGGAGGACATCTGTCCTCACCCGCGCTTTAGTCCAGGCCCAGCTGGACCAGGGTGATGTCCATCCAGCGGTCGAACTTGTGCGCGGCGTGCCGAATCGTGCCGACCACCTCGAAACCGAGGCGCGAGTGCAGGGCCAGGCCGGCGCGGTTGTCCGTCGCGACGGTGGCCACGATCGTGCGATAGCCGAGACCCTTGGCCTCTTTGATGATCGCTTTCAACAGGGCCAGGCCGATGCCACGACCCTGGTGGACAGGGTCCACATAAACGAGATCCTCGACGACGTCAAATCCACGCTGCTTCCAGGGAAAGAGGCGGGCCCAGCCGATCACCCCCGTCTCGTCGACGCAAACGAGCAGCTGCGACCGCTTGCCGTGGGCCTCCCACCAGGCCGCGGCCTCTTCGGTGTCGAGCGGCTCTGAGTCGATCGTGGCGAACGTCTGGTTGACAGCCCAGTTGTACAAACCGACGATGGCCTGGAGGTCGTCGTGGGTCGCCGGCCTGATCGTGAACCCCTTGGTCGCCTTGGCCATCTCGACCATTATGGCGGGCGCATTTTGAAGGCACCGACGGACCGCTCGCGACGGAACCGCGCGGCGCGCTCTGGTAAGTTGCCGAACGTGAAGCCCGAGATCCGCACGCCGCTCCCGGGTCCGAAAGCTGCGGCGCTGATCGCTCGCGACTCCCTCGCCATGTCTCCCAGCTTTACGCGTGTCTACCCCTTCGTCATGGACCACGGGCAGGGTTGCTGGGTCACAGACGTCGACGGAAACACGTTCCTGGACTTCACAGCCGGAATTGCGGTTGTCACCACCGGTCATTCGCACCCAAAGGTGGTGGCCGCCATCGAGAGTCAGGCCCACCGCTTCCTGCACATGTCTGGAACCGACTTCTACTACAGCTCCGAGATCGAGCTGGCGGAGCGGCTTCAGCAGAAGATCATGCCGGGCACCGATTCCAGGGTCTTCTTCACCAACTCTGGCGCGGAGGCGATTGAGGGGGCGATGAAGCTCGCGCGCTTCGCGACGGGCCGGCCTAGCTATATCGCATTCATCGGAGGGTTCCACGGCCGGACGTTCGGCGCGCTCTCTCTCACCGCATCGAAGGCCAGCCAGCGGCGCCGATTCGCGCCGCTCCTCTCATCCGTCTTTCACGCACCGTTTCCATCCGCGGCGCGCGGGGTGACGACGGACGAGACGATGGCCCGGATCGAGGAGCTGTTTGCCACGGTCGCACCGCCTGAGAGCGTGGCGGCCGTCTTCGTTGAGCCCATCCAGGGTGAGGGTGGCTACCTCGTGCCGCCCGACGATTTCCTTCCTCGCCTGCGAGAGATCACCCACAAACACGGGATCCTGTTGGTGGCGGACGAGGTCCAGTCCGGGATGGGACGGACGGGGCACATGATCGCCTTCGAGCATTGGGGGGTCGAGCCGGACGTCGTCTGCCTGGCCAAGGGCATCGCCTCCGGGCTGCCGCTTGGCGCTTTCGTCGCGAAGGCCGAGCAGATGAGCTGGCCACCTGGGTCGCATGGCAGCACCTTCGGCGGCAACCCGGTGGCGTGCGCGGCGGGCCTCGCCACCCTCGACCTCATCGAGGAAGGGCTCATGGAGAATGCGGCTCGGGTGGGCGCGATTCTTCAGGACGGCCTGCGAGAGATCGCCGCGGCCCACGACCAGGTCACGGACGTCCGCGGGCTCGGGTTGATGCTGGCCCTCGAGTTCAAAACGCCGGAGCATGCTGCGCGCCTGGTGCAGACGGCCTTTGAGCACGGGCTCCTTCTCCTGACCGCGGGCTCGCGTGCCGTACGCATCAGCCCTCCTCTCGTGCTGGACCCGGACGAGGCCGCCACCGGGCTCGAGATCATCGCCTCAGCCCTGGACTGATCCCCTCGCGCTCAGCGCGTCGGCGATCGGCTGCATCCCCGTCGCTGCTGCGCGGTCGTCGGTCGCCAAGGTCGTGTACGCCTTCGCGCGCTGATCGTCGACGACCATCAGTGCGGCCGTGGCCTGGTCGCCGAGCTCAGACGGGGCCACGCCGGCAACAGCAGAGAACTGGGAAACGAACTGCTGCGTCAGAGCAACCCTGGCGGTGGTGTCACCGGCCGCATAGTTCAGGAGAGTGGCGTATCGACCTGCCCACAGCTTGGCGAGCCGGCTCCCAGCAGTGGCGCCGAACCCGGCGTTGAACGCCGCGCCCAGTGCCGTGGCGTTGGCGGCAAGCGATGTCGTGGCGGCCACTCTGTCCGCGCTCCTTCCCGCGATGGTGGCGCCGGTGGCCATAGTCGCGAGATACGCGTGCTCCTGCATCAGCCCGTTTAGCGAAACGCGGTAAGTCACGGACGGAACCGAGAGATCACCCGGAAACTTGTCCGGAAAGAGCCTCACGATCTGCGAAGAGAGCATGTCTCCGAATCCGGGGGCTTGGTCGTGCGCGGCATGCAGGTCGGTGTAGAGAGTCGGGAAGTTCTGGACCGCGGCGTCCGTGGCCACGGATTTCGTGCCGGCGACGACCTGGGCCAACCGTTGCGTCACCTGGGCCGGCGGCAGCCGGGTCAAGCTGCTCAACAGCGAGGCGATCGCCGGCGAGGCCACGTTGGCGAGGTCCGCCGAGGAGATGTCCGCCTGTGACTGCTTGTGCGTAATCAGACCCACCGCGTACTCGACGAGGTCGCGATTCATCTGCGACCACGCCGCGCCGAGCTGCGTCGCGGCAGTGTTGCCGAACGCCTGACGGAACAGGTCGGCCAGGTCGCTTTCGTTGGCGGACAGAAGAGCGACGTAACCGGGGTAGGCGTCGGTCTCTTCGGACGCGGCCGCGGACTCCTTGGCCACGATGAACACCTGCTCACCCAGTAGAAGATCGAGCCTGGTCCGAAGGTCGGCGGCTTTGCTCGTGCTGAGGTCCGTCGGCGTCGCAGCCGCCGTGCCGGGATTTGGGGTCACCGGTGTCGATGCGGCCGGTGAGGCGCATGCCATGAGGCATGCGGTGGCAGCCGCCGCGGCGGCCGTGATCCTCCTCAAATCGTCGCCATGTTAAGCGAGTCTCGCCAGGTGCTCGGCTTACGATGGTGCCGAGTTGCCCGAATGGCTTCTGGTTGACGGCTCGAGCCTGATCTTCAGGGCGTTCTACGGCATCCCACAAACGATGCGAGCGCCGGACGGATCTCTCGTCAACGCGGTGCGGGGTTTCATTGACAACCTGGCTCGCCACATCACGGAGCGGCGCCCGCGTCACGTGGCCGTGGCGACCGACGAGGACTGGCGTCCGGAATGGCGGGTCGAACTGTTACCGAGCTACAAGGCTCACCGCACTGCAGAGCCGGTCCCTCCTGCGCTCGTCCCCCAGATGCCGGTCATCATGGCTTGTCTCGAGGCGATCGGCGTGGACGCGATCGGCCTGCCCGACTACGAGGCGGAGGACATCATCGCCTCGCTGGTGGCGAAGGTGAAGCCCCCGATTGAAATTGCCAGCGGCGACCGTGACCTGTTCAGCCTCATTCGTGACCGCGAGGTCATCGTGCTCTACCCCGAGAAGACGGGAGTTTCCGAGATCGACGAGGCCGAGGTCGCGAAGCGGTACTCGATTCCCGGCCGCGCCTACGCGGACTTCGCAGTCCTGCGCGGCGATCCGTCTGACGGCCTGCCCGGCGTCGCCGGGGTCGGTCCGAAGAAGGCGGCCGACCTGGTCAAGCGGTATGGGTCGGTCGAAGCAATGATCAAGGCCGGCGTCTTCCGCACGGCCGACGCGGAATACCTGGAAAAGGCTCGCCGGGTCGTGGCTCCGGCCACCGACCTTCCGATCAAGGTTCCGCCCGGCCGGCGGAAGTCGTGGCCGGAGGACCCCGAGGTAACTCAGGAGATCGGTCGCCGATTCGGGGTGGCGAGCTCGATCGAGCGTCTGGTCAAAGCGCTGCAGTCGATGCCGGCGCTTACGAAACCCTGACCTCGGCCTTGCGTTGATCTAACCGGCCGCTGGGATCGTATGTCTTGTTATGACGCTCACGTGGATCCGGCTGGCGCGCCGGCGCTCGCGCCGCTACATGATGTGGGGTCGTGGAACCAGGTCTCTGCTCCTCGTGCCGGCATTCGCGGACGGTCAAGGGGACACGCAGCACTTTCTGGATGTGCGAGCGCTCGGTGACCGATCCGTCATTTCCGCAGTACCCGCGGTTGCCGGTCCTGCAGTGCCGCGGCCACGAGGCGGAGACTAAGAAACAGCCACCCTCATGATGGCCATCGGGTAGCCGGTGTCGGGGTGGAAGGTCGTGCCCACCGAGCCACCCATCGACACGCCGGCGACATCACCGGCGTCGTCCAGCGCGTAGAGCGTCGTTCCATCAGGGCTGAGGCCGATGCTCCAAACCCGCAGGCCGGCAAGCGCGCTCGACCGGAGTTTCAGGGTGGCCGTGTCGATCCAAACCAGGCCCGTGCTTCCTGCCGCCACGAGGGTCGCACCATCGCGACTGACCACGGCGGCGTTGGCGCCCAGCTCCTTGGCTTCGACGCTTTGCACCAGCGAGCTCGTCGCCTGGGCGGTGTTGAGGCTTGCGGTCCGAATGATCGATGGGAAGCCGTTGACGCCCGTGTCGACGGTTGCGACGATCCCCGCTGCCGCGTTGACCGCGTAAAGACGGGAGGCATCGGGACTCAGGGCCAGCGACCAATGCATCGCCGAGTCACCGTTCGCGTCCGCGTAGCCGGCTCCTGGAAGGTCGAGACAGAACGCGAACGATCCGCCGAGGTTGAGGGCGTGGATGAACGGGCTCTCGTGCTGCCGCACGTAGATGCTGAAAAGCCACTGGCCGTCGGGCGAAGCGACGCCTGACAGGCGCACCCCCGCCATCGACCTGCCGCCGTCAGTCTTGTCCGCGATCACGCCGTCGGCAAGCCGCCCGGTGTCCAGGTTGTACAGCCTCACGTAGTACTGCTCGGTGCCGCTCAGGTACTGGATCAGATAGAGGTGCAGACCATCGTTGCTCATCGCGTCGAACTCGAAGAAGCCTTGGAGGTCGACCCTGTACTTGACCTTGAAAACGGAGTTGTCGATGACGAGCATGTGGGTGGCCGTCGGTGGGCTGGTGCTGTTTCCGTCGAACGACTCGACGACCAGCCAGCTTCCGTTGGGCGAGAGGCCGCCGGGCATGCCGCTTGCCGTGGCGAACGGCAGCTGGAAGTCACCTGACAGCTTGATCGAATTCAGGATGGCTCCGGATTGCGGATCGGCGTCGACGACCGACGCGGAGACCACCGAGTAAAGATGCTTCCAATCGCCGGAAGGGGTACCGAACGGCAGGTTCCGTTGTGTCTTGCCGGACTTAAGGTCGATCACCGAAATCTGCTGCGAGCTCGGGCCCGAGGTGGCCTCGTATAGCGAGTAGCCGCTGCCGGCGACCGGTGTTTGCGCCGCCGAGCCACATCCCGCAACCAGGAACAAGACGAACGCCAGCGCAACAGCCTTCATGACTTCACCTCGCCTCCCCTCCCATACACCGCCGGTCGCAGACCGGTTCCCTAACCCAGGGATGCAGCGATCGCGAGGGCCTGGGCTTTCGTCATGTCGCCCTCGATGCGAAAGATGGTGCCGTGGTCGTCGAGGATGAGGGTGTTGGTGGCCAGCCGGACGGTCTCGCTCCGGAAATTGCCCTCGGCGTCGATGAAGAAGAACACGCTTGGCTGGCCGGCGATCCAGTATCCCTGGGCGCCCGCGACCGTGACCTGCTCGAGGGTCGTGCCGGGACCGAGCATCTTGCCGAAGAAGTTCTGATCCACGGTTCCGCGAGCCTCGGTGATGAGCGCGGCGACGCCGCTGTAGCTGGACACCGGGATGCCGGCGCGCGCTGAGTACACCAGGGTGACCTCGCCCTGCGCCGGCCCTTCGGGTGGGAGCTGAACGTAGACCGCGTCCGGCTGGCCAAGAGCCGTGGAGACCGAGACCTTCCACGACACCTGGCTCTGGGCCCCAGCGAGAGTGGTCGGAGAACCCAGGCCGAGTCCGGCGCCCAGAACGCCGGAAGGGAGCGGTGAGGGAGTCGGCGGTTGGTGAACCCTCTCGATCAGGGTGTGCAGGTTGAGCCAGCCGGCGATCACGTCACGCGACGGACCGTAGGCGAGCAGCGCTCCGGCGGCAGCGACCGCGACGGCGGCCGCGACGGCCCACCGGGTCAGGTACCAGCGCTGCGGCTGTCGGGTGATGCGCTCCAGCACGCGATGGCTGAGCTGCGGGGTTGCCGGCCAGTCGATGTCGGGTGCGAGCGCGGCCAGCTGAATCTCGAGGTCAGCCATGAGTGCTCTCCTCGAGGCGAGCCCGCAGCCTGGTCAGGGCGCGCGAGAGCCTGGACTTGACCGTGCCTTCGGGAACACCGAGGGCCGCGGAGGTTTCGGCGACGTCGAGCTCAAGCAGGTAGCGGCTTGCGATCACGAGCCGGTCCTCCGGGCTCAATGCGTTGATCTGGTCGAGCAACCGGCGCCTGGACTCGGCATCCACGGCCACCGCCTCGGGGGATGGGGCCGCATCCCCCGGACGGTAGGCGTCGATGACGCGTAGCTCAGCCGTGTGACGGCGCCCGGAGGCTCGGACCCGATTGCGCGCCTCGTTGGCGACGATCCGGAGCAGCCAGGGCCTGAGGTCGGCCCCAGCCCGGAACCGTCCGAGGGCCCGATAGGCCTTGATGAATGCCTCCTGCGCGGCATCCTCCGCATCGGCCGCTGAACCGGTGATGAGGTACGCCGTCCGGAAGGCAACCTGCTGGTAGCGCTGCACGATCTCCTCGTAGGCGGCCGCATCCCCGCGCTGGGCGCGAGTCAGCAGCCTGGATTCTTCCTCCGGCCGGCCCTCCATCGGAACGCATCATGTACACCGGGCGGGGGATCATGGTTCCGCGCCACCGTTGCAACCAGGCGCCACAGAGGTGTGTTTGGGAGAGTGATGGAGGGGGCCGAGCGCGTCTTCGAGAGGATGGTGCGCGATCACCAGCACCGGGTCTACGCGCTTGGCCTTGCGCTGACCGGCAACAGGCAGGACGCTGAAGAGGTCGCGCAGGACACCTTCCTGCGCGCGTACCGGGCGCTCGTGACGTACCCGCCCGACCGGGTTCACGATCTGAAGCAGCGAGCCTGGCTGCACAGGATCGCGCTCAACGTCGTCCGCAACCGGACCCGTGGCGCCAGGCTCAGGACGGTGGAGCTCAACGGCAGCGAACCCGATCACGCTGGCGGTCCCGAGGCGGACGCGATGCTTCGAGCCGACATGGAGGCGCTGGCCTGCAAGGTTGCGGCGCTGCCGGCGAGATACAGGGAGGCTGTCGTGCTGCGGCATGTTCAGGAGCTCTCGTACGCCGAGGCGGCGGCCGTCCTGGGACAGCCGGTGGGAACCGTCAAATCGAACGTCCATCGCGGACTTCAAATCCTGAAAGGAGAGAACCATGACGGCTCTGGAGATTGAACTGAAGCGGCTTGGCGAGGCGAAGGCCCCGAACGGCTTCGCGGACCGGCTGCTCGCTCACCTCGGCATGTCGGATTCCTATGCGTTGTTCGAAACGGTCCTAGGACCTGTTTACGTGGCATGGAATCGAAATGGCATTTCGGCCGCCGCGCGCATGGCCTCGGCGCTCGAGTTCGAGAGCTGGTTTCGCGCCGAGGTCGGCCGGCAGCTCGAGCCGGCGGTCGCACCCAAAGGTCTGGCGGGTCAGATAGAGGCCGAGCTGCGCGGGAATCGGCGCATGCGCTTCGACCTCCGGGGCCTGACTCCCTTCGAGCAGGCGGTGCTGCGCAAGACCCGCGAGATTCCGCGTGGGCAGGTGCGCCCGTACGGCTGGGTCGCCCGCGAGATCGGCCACCCGGCGGCGGTCCGGGCGGTGGGCACCGCGCTTGCCAACAACCCGATTCCGTACTTCATCCCGTGCCACCGGGTTGTGCGAACCGACGGCCAGATCGGCAACTACGGCGGCGGCGGCCCTGACGCCAAGCGGGCGATCCTCACCCTGGAGGGGGTGCAGGTGAGTCGCCTGCAGGAGCTCGCTCATTCGGGTGTTCGGTACCAGGGGGTGCGCAGCACAAAGGTGTACTGCTACCCGACCTGCTACCACGCCAAGCGAGCCAATGACCGCAACGTCGTTCCGTTCCGCAACGAGGACGCGGCCCTGGCCGCTGGATACCGGCCGTGCAAGCACTGCCGGCCGGCAGCAGCCTAGGCGCGACGCTCAGGCAGCGGCGCGACGGTCGCGCCGACCGGGTTCAGGTGGCGGTGTTGGCGATGCCAGCGCGAGAGGCCGCCGTCGTAGTTCAGAGCCCGTCCGCCGTGGTAGCTCTCGGGCTTGGAACCGCGATGCGGCGTGTGCCCAAAAACCACCCGGTGCGAGCCGGTGATCTCGAGCCAGCGGTCGAGGCGAGCGGGCTGTGTCGGGAAGATGTTGCGGGCGCTGATCATGTCCCAGAGTTCGGCCTCGCCGCCCCCGCCGAGCAGCTCGCGGATGCGTGTGTTGGCCGAGCCGGCCGGGTCGGAATCGCCCGCGGCGATGAGCGTCTGGTAGCCGTCGTGGCCGGCGTGCTGCACCAGGGTTCCGTCGGCCAGGGTCAGAAGGCCAGGGCGTGTGCGCAGCCATTCCTGGAGCGGTGCGTCTCGGGCCAGCTCGTCGAGGTCGTGTCGCTGCCCGCCGACGCTCATCCAGAAGCCGACCCGCGCCGGATCGCGCAGAGCCCACAGCATCATGACCTCGTGGTTGCCGAGCAGGACATCGGTGTTGGGCCGGTCTCGCGCGTAGCGCAAGGCACCGACGCCGAATGGCCCGAAATCGACGAGATCGCCGAGGAAGATCGTGTGCCACTGATCTGCGGGATATGGCTTCAAGGAGGCGAAGAGGCGCTCCAGATCGCCGTGCACATCGCCGGCGATGAGGACCGGAAGCTCGCCCGATGCCATGTGTTCCGATCCTAGTCGCGCGGGGGGGTCGGCATCGGGACGTCGAGTAGAATTGCGTTCGGCCGATAGGGGCGTAGCTCAGCCTGGTCAGAGCATCGGTCTCCAAAACCGAGGGCCGAGGGTTCGAATCCTTCCGCCCCTGCCACACGACCTCGGGCGAAATCGTATTTAGGTTTCGCGTTTTCAACGAGCTACCGCCAACCTGAACCGCTAACCGTTTTCGGGTCTGTAGAACCTAGCCGTAGAACCTAGCGACCCAAACGCCACCGGCGTGCTGGCTCAGGCCGCGGGCGAGATCATGAAGCGATCGAAGATAAGCCAGGCCAGGTGCGCCGACTTGCCGGCTCGCTGTTCGGTCGTTTGGTGAAACTGCTGGTAGCCGAGCCGTTGCCAAAACCGCATAGCGGGCTCGTTCTCTTCCCAGCACTGGAGGTACAGGAACCGAGGCGCCCCGAGCAGGCCTTCCATCTGGGTTAGCAGCCAGATGTGCATCTCGTCGCCATAGGCCTGGCCGCGGTGCTTCCGGTGAACTCCGAAATACGGGATCAACCACACCGGAACTCGGCTCGTTTCGACGCCTGGAGGCGGTCCAAATTTCGGGTATGCGCCTTGCACCTTACTCAGCTGTAGTGCTGAAGAAGCCACGGCCAGAAACCCAAGGACGTGCCTTTCGTTCGGGAGCGAGAAGATGACTGTGGTGCTGTATCCAGCGGTTCCCTGCGGCAGGGCATATTGCCGAAGGAAACCGGTTACGTCTTCACACCACCATTCGTCACCGGCGTCGAAGAACGTCAGCCAAGCGGCGTCCTCAGGTGTTAGACCGCGTGCTTCAAGCTCGTCGTGTTGTACTGAGCTTGCCACGCCGCCGGGCCGTCAGGAGTGGGCGGTCGTAGGTTTGCGCGCGCGCAGCCGGGCTCGCCGCTGTTTGAGGGCCTCCACCGCGCGTGCGATGTTGACCTTGGCGGCAGTCCGGTCGTGAGGGGCTTCCACGATCCCAGCGAGTCGCTGTGTCGCCTCGGGCGGCAACACCAAATCCGGCTCCCTCAGCTTTGCAGTCTTTTCCATTTCCCCTTAACCCGCCATATATGAAACGCCGGGGCGAGCCGAATGTTGCGCTGCAGGCTGTCCTAAGCGAACATCTGCCCAGGAGGTCATGGGGCCGCCCATCCCCAGGAATCCCAGCCTACCAGCTTCAAAAAACGCGCTTCGGCTTGCCAAAACCGGCGGGCAACCTGCCAGCTGAGCGGGGACGTTGGGAGGAATGTTGATCAATGGCGCCGCGCTCCGGATTGTAGCGCCTGGCCCAAAATTTGCAGCCCGGGCTGGCCGCCCATTGTTAGCCTCCCAGCATCGCGTTTTGAGCTCGAACAGCCTGCTCCCGGAGGCCGGGCAGCACGTGGCTGTATGTGCCCAGCGTGAGCCCGATCGAGCTATGGCCGAGGATCTCCTGGACCATCCTCGCCGGCACACCGGCCAGCAGGAGCAGCGAGGCGCAGCTGTGCCGCAGGTCGTGAAAGCGGATCAGCGGCAGCCCGGCGCCGACAAGGATCTCCTCGTGGAACTCGCTCCAGATTGTCTTCGGGTTGAGTGGCTCGCCTTGAGGCCCGACGAACACGAGATCCCATTCGTTCAGATAGCGATCACCGAGGCGCAGCTTCTCGTCAGCCCATCGCCTCCGGTGGGCCCGCAACGACTCGAGCGCAACGGACGGCAGCGACAGAGCGCGGCGCGACGTCCGAGACTTGGGCTCGACCAGGGCCGGCTCACTCCGGCGCTGACCGATAGGCCGGATCCACTGCAGCGCACGCGAGACGCGCAGGGTCCCTGCATCGAGGTTGATGTCTGACCATCGCAGGCCGAGTACCTCGCCCCGGCGCAAGCCGAGCGCTAGCGTCGTGACATAGAGCGCCTCGAGTCGGCGACCCGTGACAGCGCCCAGGAAGACCTTCACCTGCTCGGGCGTCAGCGTCTGCATCTCAACCATCGGCACGTCCGGCGCGTCGGCCTCGGCCGCAACGTTGTGACTGATCAGGCGATCGCGCACTGCCTTCCGAAGTGCATTCCTTAGGACAGCACGGACGTGGTGAACGCTCCGCGGCGACAAGCCGCCGGCAAGCTTCGCGGCCATCAGCCTCTCGACGTCGCTCGCCGTGAGCTTCGCCAGCGGCTTCGAACCGATCAACGGCACGATGTGTTTCCGCACCACGAGCTCGTAGTGCTCGAATGTCCGCGGCCGTTTGTGGACGCCGGCGAGCCACGTCTTGAGCCAAGCCTCGACCGTGAGCCGGCCGGGTTTCGGCAGCGTTCCGTCCTCTTTCTTGTGCAGGATGTCAGCCAGTCGCTTTTGGACCTCGGCCTGCGTCTTGCCGTAGACCTTCTGCCGGCATCGTTTGCCGTCGACAACGCCGAGGTCGGCGACTCCAATCCAACCGACGACCTGGCCGTCCTTCCGCCACTTCAGTAGAGCTCCACTCCCAGCCGCGCGTCTCTTGCTCATCGGTGTTCCTCCTCCGCTTTGTGCGCCCGTTCGAACCGTTTCCGACAGCGATCGCTGCAGAAGGTCGAGCGTGGCCCGGTTCTTAAGGTGAGCCGCCCACATTGGCGGCAGTGGATCCAGGCGTCCGTGTGGGTCATCGCAAGGGCGTAGTACGCGGCCGCTAGTAGGTTGAGATGAAAAACGGGGATCACCTGGAGGTCATCCGTGGCCTCGGGAAACGTTTGATGAAGCCAGCTGCGGACTCGCGCGACGGCGATTGACCTTTCAGCCTCAGGGTCGCCCTCACCGCGCAGGACGGCAGCGGTCCACCTGAGTAGGCGCAGTTGCTCGCCAAACCCATCGACAAATGAGGCGCGATCCGGCCAGAGCACGGATGCCTCACGCAGGACCAGCTCCTGAGTCGGGCGAGCTAACCATGCGACGGGCCCCTTAAGTGTCTCTACGGCCTCGGGCTCGCCGAGTTCGTCCGCCAAAAGCCGACGAGGCGTGGTTGTTGCCTCACACCAGTAAAGGTCCACGCCGCCCCCCTTGTCTGACCAAGTCACGCCGCGGCGTAGCGAGCCTTTTGACTTCGATCCGCAGACGAGCGTCTGAAGCGCGGCGCTGGTGCGTGGCTTCCCTATTTCGGCAGCCAAGAGCTCGCGCAGGATTACATCTGACGCGATGCCCACTCGGGCGCGAGCCTTGGGCTGATCCTTCGCCGCCCTGGTGGCTGGGGTAGGCGGCCGCCATCCGTAGTAACCGCGGAACTGGGACTTGGGCCACCCGCAGGAGTCGCACTCACCTATGGGGAGTAGGTAGGAGCCGCATCGAGGGCATGGTTGCCGCCCTCGATCTCCGATCGTGTCCGTTTTAGTCCCGTTCATACCATCGTGACAAGCTTACCGGAAATGGCCGAGCTTTTCAAGGTCTGGCTGGAAGCGCAACTAACGCCGGCGGGAGTCAATCGGGCCACTCTTGCACGCCACCGCGGAACCAGTGTTCAGGCCATCTACGACCTGGAAGGGCGGGAGGACTCGCGGGTTAAGCCAGCCACCCGAGCGGCTCTGCTCGTCGCGATCGAAGAGCTTGCGGCTGAGCGCCGAGTGGCTCTCGAGGTCGTCGGTCATGCCGTCCTCGAGCGCGGTCTGGAAATCCTCACTGAGGCGAGGGCGGTCTGATGGCCGAACTGATCCAACTGCGGCCGCGGCTACTCAACCTCGAACAGGTCCGCGAGTCGTGCGGTGGCATCGGTAGGGACCTTGCCCTCAGGGTCATGGCGGAAGTCGGAGTTTGCCGCCTAGGTCGAAGGGTCTTCGTGAGACCAGAGGACCTGGACGCGTACCTCGAAAAGCGCCGCGAGGAAGAGGTCAGGCCATGAGTGCCGCGAGCGTCGTCATCTCCCACGTCTCACTAACACGCGCCAAGGAGCGCCAATGCTGCCAGACCTTCTCAGCCTGTACCCAGTCCCGTGCGAATGTGTGTCGGAGGACCAGGCCGACCAGTTCCACGGTCGCGACATCGCGTCCCGCACTGAAAATGATCTTCGCCGCGAACTCAGCTTCCTCAGGGTCGTCAACTTCGTCAGCGACTCGCCGTGGCACCTCGAGCGGGAGGTTCAGGTCGCGTCCGAGCTCTCTCGCCGGCGCAACACTCGGCGCCAAGGCACAAGGCCATGAGTCGGCGTGCGAGTTCCTACACCCGAAAGCTCATCGAGTGGCTGTGGTTCGCCCACTTCGCGATCGGCATGTTGGGCCTGATCGACGGCGACCCGAGCCGAGGCAAGTCGCAAATCCTCGCGTCGATGGCCGGCCACATCACGACCGGGCGGCCATGGCCTGATGGAACGCCATGTCCTCTTGGTGGAGTCGTCATCGTCGGCGCCGAAGACCCAATCGCCGAGGTCTGGATCCCACGGCTGCAGGCCGCCGGCGCCGACCTCGACAGAGTCACGATCCTGCCCTCGAAGGACGACGGCACACCGCTGCGACTGCCCGAGGACACCCCCTACCTCGAGAAGGAGGTCCGCGAGGTCGACGCTCGGATGCTCGCCTTCGACCCGATCATGAGTTGCCTCACCGGGCTGACCAATCCGAACAGTGATAAGGATGTCCGCCAAGCCCTGACGCCGCTCAACGAAATGCTGGTCCGCAACAGCTGCGGCGGCGTGATGTTGAGACACCACAACAAGAACGACAAAGTCAGTTCAGCGCTCTACCGTGGCATGGCTTCGATCGCCTTCGGTGCCTTGGCTAGGACCGCCTTCGCGGTCGCCAAGGACCCCGACAGCCCGGGCGGGTTCGTCTTCGCGCCGACCAAGAACAACATCGCGCGCTACCCCGCTTCGCTGAAGTACCGGATCGCCGACGTCGACTTGGGCGAAGGCTTCAACACCTCACGCATCGAGTGGCAGGGTGAGAGTCAGCGCACTGCCGAGGAGTTGGTGACCGCGTTCGGCGCCGAGGCCTCAAAGGCGGCCGACGCGGAGCAGCTGCTGGCGCAGTGGCTCGCCGATGGACCTGTGCTGTCAGACGTCCTCAAGGACCGTTGCGAGGAAGCCGGCATCAGCTTCCGGACCTACCGCCGAGTCAAGGAAGAGGTCCTGCGCTGCGGTGCCGGTCAGCACAAGGGCCACTGGTACTCCTTCCTGCCCGAGCACCAGCGACTGTTCGAGCTGATGCGCACGCAGATGGTCATGGGCGACGAATGGAACGCCCCGCTAAGTTCAGGGGTCCAACCCACACGCTCAGGGGTCCAAAACGCGCAGACGGAGCTAGCAGGGGTCCAATCGACTGGGCCCTCGCGCGCGCGCGCGCACGAAGACAACTTATTTGGACATCTGATCTCAAGTGATGGACATCTGACAAAGCCAGAGGTCCAGGTGTCCAAGGGCCAAGAGACTACGCGCGCGCACGAGACGCCCGACGACTACGGCGAGGCGCTGATGGCCGAGCCTGACCTGGAAGACGCGGAGGTCGAGGTATGAAAAAGACCCCGAGCCTCATGGAGGTCGCTTGGCATGGCTGACCTCATGGAACTGACCGAGGATCGCCACTGCCGCGCGACGGCCAAGCAGACCAAGCAGCGCTGCCGCCGCTGGGCTTCGGTCGGCCAACACGTCTGCGCGATCCACGGTGGGAAGTCACCGCAGGCCCTTGAGGCCGCCGAGAAGCGCCTGGCCGTCGTCAAGGTGCGTGAGGCACTCGTGAAGATGGGCGTTCCGGTTGAGGAGCATCCGATCGAAGTTCTCCTGCAGCAAGTAGCCGAGAGCAATGGCAATGTGGTGTTCCTCCGGGCTCGGGTTCAAGAGTTGAACCTGCCGGAGCAGCTCACGACAGCCGCCATCGCGCTGTTAGAGCTCTACAACCAGGAGCGCGACCGGGCGGCGAAGATGGCCAAGCTCGCCCTTGACGCTGGGGTCCAGGAGCGCCAGGCCCGGGTTGCCGAAGAGCAGGCGGCCCAGGTGGTCGATCTACTCCGACACGTCTTCGACCACCCAGCCCTGGGGCTCAGCGCCGACCAGCGAAAGCAGGCGCGCGTGATAGCCGCCAGTCGTCTGCGACTCATGGCATCGCCAGACGCGTGGGACCGGCCTCCAGAGGACAGGTATCCATGATCCGAGGCATCGGTTTACGTAACCGTGGCGAGACCCCGGCTGATCTGGGCATCGTGGCGGATGCCGCCGGCATTGGGCGCTCCTTCACTGCCGTGGTTCTATCGATGGTTCTACGGCGCGGGCTCTTCGAACTCCTGCGGCATTTCGCCTGTCCACGCCGCGGTGTTCTCCGAGGGCGGATAAGCCTTGCAGTCGACAGAAGAGGGAGTCCTGAGCGGCAAAAATTGGGCCAGCATCAAGGCGAAATGCTCGCACTCCTTGGCATCTTCGGGAGTCGTCTCTATAAGAACCACAAGGCGGTCCCGGTCGTCGATCTCCGAGTGGACGAGTCGCGGGAGCTCGCTGCCCTTCAACCTGAATCGACCGAATCCCCGCTCTACCCGCTTGCGATCCGCCTCGACGTACACCTTGCCGGCAGCCTCAGCCGTCTCCCCGCGCGGGTTGCTGAGGATCACTCGGACGACCTGGTACTTGCTCACCTCTGGAAGTCTACGTGCGCAGCTTCAAGGCTCAGATGGCGGGATTCGCTCCTCGGTCTCCAAGGTGGTCTTCCAGATGGCCGAGCTGTTTCCGCGCCGCCGTCTTCATCCGGAATCTCAGGAGGTTAAGAACAACCATGGACGCAGTACATCAGGAGCCGCGACCCGCAGAGCGTCAGCGCGTGACCGGAATACCACAGGTCGACGTCACGCACTCCGCCGCTGCAGGTCAACTCGCGATCGTCATTCACGTCGACGTGCCGGATAGCTTTGTCGAGCCGTCAGGTCTCAAGGCGGCCCTAGCCGCCGCCGTAGAGGGCCTCGTGTTCTCGAAGAAGCGACAGTCATGACGACCGCACCAGCCGGAACCGCAGTCGACCAGCGGACTGGGCAGCCGATGGTGATCGGCTCGATTCCCACTCCCGCCCAGTGGAACGCGCAACACAAGGCGCAGATCGAGGTCGAGCAGCGCGAGCGCGACGAGCTGATGGCATACCTCGAGCAGACGCTCGCACCCCAGGTGACGGCGGGAGACGGCGTCGTCGACGTGCGAAAGCTCAACACCCTCGTCCAGGCTGAGTTCGCCCGTCTCACGTCACTGCCGGAGGGCTCTGCGGGTGCCGTCGCGTCATTCCGGCGGGCGGCAGGGGCGGCTAAGGCACCCAACGCCAAAGCCGAGAAGGAGCTCGCGGTCCAGCGTAAGGCAGCGATCGAGGAGGCTGAGTCGCTGACCGCGGAACTCGACATCCGCGCGGCCTGGCTCTTCCGGGATCTCATCCAGGCGGCCGCCGTGCGGATGCGTTACCTCGAGGCCGGCGAGCGGCTCGGGGCCCTAGTGCGCCAGCACCGGCTGGCGGTGGACGTTGCAAGATTCACAGTTCTGGCCGTGCGCGCCCAGGAGCTCGCTGGTCAGTACGAGCAGCTGATTGCCCACAACCTGGATCCCGACCTCTGGCGTCGGAACCTGCCCCAGCTGGAGCCGCTCGAGTTGCCGGAGGCACTGCGCGCGACCGTCGCTTCCGTTGCGGATCCGGCGACGAGTCAGGCGACACGCGCGCCGTTCGACCCGAACCTGCCGAAGGACCATGCGATGCGCATGGCGATGGCAACGAAGCCAGCGGAGCGGAATGCGGACGGGACGCTGGTCGGGTCGGTTCGTAATCCCTGGGGCGGCAACACCGCGGTGCCTCCCCCACGTAGCGAGGCCGCGGAGTTCGCGACACGCAAGAAGATCGCGGCCGAGCTCGCCGCTGAGGACAGTACTCAATGAACGATCCCCTCGTCGACCATCTCAGGCGCAAGAACGCGAGGTCGGATGTATCCAAAGCCTTCGTGTATCCGGCCGATGACGCTGGCGCTACCAAGGGCTCGATCGTCCCTGGCCAGGCCTCGCGCCCACAGGGAGGTCCTGGTCCGAATCCTGGCGTCACGTCGCCCTCGGGAGCCTCAGCAGGTCAATGCCCGGACGATTCCTGTGACTGCGGCGACTGCGGTCCGACCTGTGGCGGCTCCTGCTGCGACGACTGCACCATGGGCGCCAACACCTCCAGTGATCGCGTCAATGAGCAGGCCGACGAGGCCCAGCGCGGCTGGAAGAGCGCCAGGGTCAAGGCCAGCCCTCGTGACCTCGCGATTCTTACCAAACTGGCCAGCAACCTGAAGGCGGCGCGCGTTGGCGGGTCCGACCGCGACCGGGCGTTCGATCAGGTGCGCAAGCTGGCGGACAAGCGCATACAGCTGCTCAAAATGCTCGACCATTCCGACTTCAACGTTCGCCAGGGCGCGCGAGAACTCCTCGACCGCAACCTGGCCGAGATCCAGAAGTTCAGCCGCCCCGACGTCATCAAGGCTCATAGCTCGGGCGAGGACGCGATCGCCGTTGCGATTCGCACCGCAGTCAATGCGGGCGTCGCGAAGGTGATGGCCGACCTATCGGACCCGAAGAAACGATGAGGACCTCGATCCGGCTCTCGGCTGCGGGCAGTCCCGGCGCGCTCACCCGGCAGGCACAACTCCTGACCTGTCGGCCTCTGGCGCAAGACCAGGGGCGTCGGGCTGCCCGTAGCGGGAGCCGACATGGCGGGTTCTCAGCGGTGGACCGTCCGGGCGCCGGCGGCGTGGCTTTGGATTTGGCCGCGCCATTCGGTTTGGGGTTAGTGGTCGGCCCCGTCCCGGCGGTCCGTCGTGGGAGTCGGCCATGAGTTGGGTCACCATGCGAGCAGTTGGCACGTCGCGCGCGGCGCGTCGCGGGCCAGGCGTCACGCCGACGCTGTACGCGGAGATGTCCCTGCTCCGCAACTCTCTGCTCAACGCGATGCGCGAAGAGGCGCCGGTCAACAAGAACCCGCAGGCCAAGAATCGCGGAGCTCTGAGGGCCTCGCTGCGAGCAGGACCGTGGGAGACAGACGGCGTGCATTGGCGGTCAGTATTCACGGCCGCCGAGTACATCAAGTACGTGATCAAGGACACCAAGCCGCATCGCATCTCGGCCAAGCCGGGCGGCGTGCTGGCCTTCAACTGGAGCGGCATCGGCGGCCTCTCGGCCAACTTCATGGGCGTTTCGCACCAGTCCACGGGCGGCGCCTTCGGTCGCCTCGGCCGTCGCGGCGGCCCGGCTCTTCACAGTGCGCCGGCTGGCATCGTGTCGCTCAAGGGCGGCATGTTCTTCCTGCGCTTCGTCAAGCATCCGGGAACCAAGGCCAACAACTTCGTCGAGCGCGCCCTCGCGCGAACCCTCGTCGCGGGCATCCCTGGATTCACTCAGCGGGTGCAGCAGGCGATGGACGACGACATCATCCAGCTCATCCAGGGGGTCCAGTCATGAGCGCCTCTAAGCAATCCGTCACATTCCAACCTCCAGCGGTCGAAGTCGAGTTCGCCGGCCGAATGATCGCCGTCGAGGGCATCAGGGGCCTCAGTCGAATCAGCGCCCTTGAGGAAGGCCTCACCGCCGAGCTGCTCAGGTTGCAGGAGACGGCTCGCGGAATGGCGAAGGACCCGATGGAGGCCTTCATGGCACTGGGGTTCGATCATGGGGCACTTCTCAAGCTGGCGATGCCCGATGTGATCACTGATGAGCTGCTCGAGCAGAGCACGGCGGGAGAGCGGGTTGCTCTACTCGTTGAGATCTGCATAGCCAATAGGCTCGGCCGGTTCCTACCCTACGTTGATCTGGATCGTGTGATCGAGATGGCCCTGATGTCGCAGGTGCGCAAACTGCCACCCTGGCCGCCAGCGCCGCCACCGGCGGAGGTTGAGCCGTGAACGAAAACTCGACCAGCTTCTTCGAGCTCGTCGCCGATTCCTCGATCTTCACGGCCGCCTTCACCAAGGCCAAGGCCTCGGCGGCCGAGTTCACGGCTCAGTTCGCGGCCAACAGCGCCAGCGTGTCGGCGAGTGCCAACGCGATGGGCGCTTCGCTGCAGCGGAATCTCGCCACCGGGGCGCTGTCGCCGACGCAGGTTAACTCGATGCTGGCCCAGCGTCTGCAGTTCTACGGCGAATCGGCCGCGGGTGCTGGAGCAGGAGACCGCGCGACCGGGGGAGGCCTGAACCTCGGCGGTCTCCTCGGCATCACCGCAGTCCTCACCGCCGTCCTGGCCCCGCTGGGGATGATGGTCGACGGGCTCCTGAAGGGCGAGTCGAGCTTCGCCTCATTCTCGGCCGGCATCCTTCGCAGCTCGGAAGCCATCGGCATCAACGCTCAGGACCTGCAGACATGGGACAAGATCGCCCAGATCGCTGGCGTCGATCAGCAGTCCATGACTATGGACTTCGAGAGGTTCAGCAAGAACCTGGCCGACGGTGCCACAACGCTCAAGGCGACCGGCGTCACGCTCGCGGACATCGGCATCACGACCACCGACGCGGGCAAGGCCATCTTGCAGTTGTCGGACTACTTCCACACCCATAACGACCAGGCTCAGAAGGCGGCCATCGCGACCGCTCTCTTCGGTCGTTCAGGTGCGGAGTTGATCCCCATCCTCGACCAGGGGTCCGCGTCGTTCAAGAGCTACGAAGACGAGCTCCAAAAGATGGGCGTGATCCTGTCGAACAGCGACCTCGTGATGGGTGCCCGCGCGCAGGTCGCGGTCCAGAACTTCAGCGATGCCTTCGAGGGAGCGAAGAACCGGCTGCTCTCGGCCGCGCTGCCAGGCTTCACCGCCTTTTTCCAAGAACTCGGCGGCCTGCTGTCGAACAACGGTGCTCTCTGGACGGAGATCGGGACCCTCATCTCCAACGACGTCTCATTCATCATCGGCGTGATCGGAGCGCTCACCGGCCAGACCATCGACCTGACCAAGCCGGCCACCGATGCAGCTGCGGCCTACCAGGGGCTGGGCGGATCGGCTGCTGACGCTTCGACCGGCATCGCCAATGCGGCCGGAGCGACCAAGGCAGCAACCGACGCCCTCACCGATCAGATCAACGCCCTACAGAACGCCAAGCGCGCCCAGGACGATCTCTTCGACTCCCAGAAGGCCGCCTATCAGGCCCAGTTGGACACGCTCACCGACGTGACGGACACCCGGCGTCGCCAGGGCGAGGACATCGTCACCTACGAGCGGCGGCTGCAGCAACTCGGACTCCAGGACAAGATCAAAGCGGTCGACAGCGCCAAGACCCTCTACGACCGGCAGGTCTCGGACCAGCTTGCCGCACTGAACCAGCAGAAATCAGACATGAGCGCGGCGGCGAGCGCGATGGGAGCAAGCCTCTCGGCTGGGATCGGGAGTGGCATGACCGCGGCCCTTGGTCAGGTGACCAGTGGTGCGACACAGATCAACCAGAAGCTGGTCAACGCCGGCAAGGACTTCGGCAACACGCTGAAACTCTGGTTCAGCGATCCAGGGGCAGCGCTCTCGATCGCAGCCGGCGAACTTGGCCAGATCATCGGGTCGGCCGTCATGCGGGGGATCTTCAAACAGATCGTCGCCGACCTGGACCGCATCCCCGGCTTTGCCGGCGCCTCGGTCATAGCGAGCCAGATCAATGCCCTCATCCCCGGAATGGCCGGCGGCGGCATCACGGGGGCCCCACGTTGGCGGGCGAACATGGCGCGGAGGTCGTGCTGCCCATGAGCGACCGCTCGCGTTCGCTCTCACTGATGGAGCAGTCGGGCATGGCATCACTGGCGCGGAGCGGGGGCGGGCCAGGTGCCGGAGGGATGGTCGCCGCTATCCAGGTCACAGTTAACGGAGTCACCGACCCGATGCTGGTGGCCAACGAGGCGGTCCGGCAGATCGAGCAGAAGATGCGGCGTCGAGGCCTCACGCTGCAGGGCGGATTTGGTTAAGGAGAACACGATGGGAGCAGCAGCACGCGATTTCACCCGCCATCTTCGTGAGTCGATTCGCGCGGCCATGGAGACTGATGCAATGGCAGCTGCACAAGCAGCCTCGAAGGCCGGTGACTCGGTTGCGGCCGCGCACCATGCCGCCCGAGCCAATGCACTTCACGACTCGTGGCGCATCCCGGACGCGCAGCGCGAGGTCGATGCAGAGGCTATCAGCCAGCTGCGCGGCTCGCTGTCGCATCCCGACCCCGATGTACGTGAGAGCGCTCGGCAGGGCCTCGAGGAGCTCGGAGTTATGGCTCGGTGAGTGTAGGGTTGATGCCGACGCGACCGAGTCCGATTTGGGCACCGAATGCTCGACCAGAGGACAAACCTTTGACTCTGATTGCCGCGTGGAGGCGAGATGACTATGTCTTGATGGCCGCAGACACGGCC
Source organism: Candidatus Dormibacterales bacterium (assembly GCA_044450465.1). GTDB lineage: Bacteria > Chloroflexota > Dormibacteria > Dormibacterales > Dormibacteraceae > JBIOJB01. The sequence continues at coordinate 35,473 of JBIOJB010000004.1, forward strand.
GGCACTGCGCTGGGAGTGCAGACGGTTACCTCTAAGATCTGGCCGGTTGGATCCCGGACTTTGATGTGGGGTTACTCAGGGGCCGAGCCATACGGCGACGCGCTACGTGCAGTCATGAATGGGCCAGTGCCAGACAAGTGGGAAGACTTGGTCGAATTCGTCGGAAGAGAGACTAGGCAGGTGAATGCGAGGGTGCGGCAGGATGCTCGTGCCGCCGGTAGAAATGACGACCCACAAGCGCACCTAGTGACCGTTATGGTCGCCGGATTCGCGCAAGGCAGTTCGGGCGTCATTGAAGTCGAGTCAGGAGGGATGGCGGGGCTTAGCTCCATGCCCGACAATTTCATTGGAGCCGGCCTCACCGGGGCCGGTGCGGAGTACGCCTACTTAGCTACGTCCGTCGCCTCGCGGTTCGAAGGTAGCGACGTTCAGCGTTTACAAGCGGTCATGGAGTCCGCAATCCAGTGGCAGCCGTTGGCGAGTCACTTGGGGCTCGGGCCGCCGATCGATTACTGGCGGATCACCAGCGACAAAGTGGAGCGACTCGCCCCGTGAATAGAGGCCGGACGCGGTGCCCGGCCCTCGTTGCTTTTACCTCGATCCTTTGCTTGCTATGGGAACACGGATCGCTGGCAGGCTGTCGACGGCCCGAGAGGCCACCAAGATTCTCAGGGTCGCCGCGTACTCCGACTCGCTGACCGGCTGTCCCTGTCGACATCGAGCCATGACGAGGCGAGCGCGCGACATCGAGCCCCGATGCTCCCAACCCATGCGCCTCGTGAGCAATTGCGCGAAGTCGCTCTCAGTGAGGCCCAACCGCTGCAGTCGTTCGTCCAGGTCGTGGAGGTCAGGCCTCGGCTTGCCCGCTGCTCCTGCGAAGAGTAGGTCGACCTTTGCGCTGAGCGGCGCGACCGCTACTTCGACGCGTTGCTCGATCAAGGTTGGGATTGGGAGACCGAGCTCGACAGCAAACCAGCGCTCGTCGTCGTCTGCGGCCGTGAATCCGGTCGTCGAATGGCGTCGCGAATTTGAGGGCATGGTGTAGCCTCCATCAGGCGGCTCCGTGGACCGATGTGTAGGCATCGCGCCTGCGGGGCCGTCAACTTCGACTCTGACGCGACGTCGCGCATAAGTCAACGGCCGTGGCTCGACGATCAGCGCATTTCGCGCGCCGATAGAGAGCTTGACTCTCGGCCGGTGAACTTAGTTAGTCCACCTCGCTGCGCGAAGTAAATTCCTGTGAAGAGTCGATCTCTCGGCGCTGATAGTCCACGTTCCCTGGAGCGAGTCGGACTTCGGCAGGGTTTCAGCCGACGAGCGGCGTTGTTTCGGCAGACGGTTGGGCGGCCTTCGGGCCAGAGTCTCGATAGATTTCGGCCTCGAGAGTCTGGCGTAATGACTCATAGAGTTGATCGACGACAGAGTTGTCGCTGGTGTCCCACGTCGCGCCTCCTGTTGGCGCATGGACGCGAGCCTTCATGTGGTCTGCGTTCATGGCCGTGGGGTATCTGCCAGCCCACGTGGTGTAGTCCGTAAGTCGACGCATGACACGAATCTGGGTGGAGGTCAGTTGCACGCTAGCTTCCGCTGAAAGCAGTACGAGATCATGGTTTTGACGCCAGCTAAGCATCTTGGGCGCGCTACGAACTCTGCTAGGGTCTCGCGCCACGAGGATGCCCTTGAGCAGGTTCTCCAACGCGAACCCACTCAGCATCACCGAGGGCCCGTTGTGCCAGAAGGTCTGGCTGATCAAATCGGATCCGTCAGCGTAGGAGGCGTAGTAACCCTTCGGACGAGAAGCCTCTAACAACCTCGTCAAAGTGGACTGATGAGCATCCATGAGCACTTCGGCCGATCGCTTGAGGCGCACCGCCACGTCCATCCACCCGGCCGGGTCCTTTGCCGCCTCTAGGTAAGGGGTGAGATTAGAGGTTGCACGGGGCACTACTGGATGAGCGGCAGTAGCTCGAGGCGAAAGCTGACCGTGACCGTGTCCGCCTCGATCGTGATCGGCGTCGAGCCTATGTCTTGGACCCTCGCGATTCGCTCCTCGATGGAGAGAACCACTCGCCGCTCGACCTGAGCCCACGCCTTGTCAGCCAAGACCCGGCCGGCCTTACGCTCCAGCTGTACGCGACGCGCCCGCACGAGCTCGGAGACGGTCACCAGGGCAGTCTACCGCTCGTCAAATGCTGTTAAGTCAAACGGGCTACTTTGTTAATCTGTCGGTAGGCGTGGCGATTCCCATCCGGCGCGTAGGCCCGCTTCCCAACCGAAAGCCGACGACCACCTCTTTGATCCGGGCTAAGCGGGTCGCCGGCGAGATCTTGGATGCAGTGATCGATGCCCACCCCGGCTCTGAGGACCACAGCACCCAGCCGCTGGACGAGCAAACCCTGTGCGCCTTCCTCCGAGGCGCTCACTTCTTCCAGCGAGACCCGAAGATGGCTGAAGCGGCTTGGCGGATCAGGGAAATCGTCTTCCGATATAACCGCGGTCGGCCTGATGCTCGACAGTGGAAAAGCGACCACCGCTTTGCCCACCGTCTAGATGCAGAGACGATGAGGTCGCTAATCGACCAGCAAGGATGAGGGCTGGCCATGCCGTATAGACCCCGCCATGTGCGGTGGAACGACTATCGGACCGTGCTCAGTGACGACTACCTTACAGTCGTCTCCCGAGTCGGATTTCAAGCAGGCGCGGTCGCCCATATCCTGCGCGAAGGAGCCGACGCAACTCTCTGTGGCATTCAACGACCAGTCCTGGCAGACTTCGAGGACTTAGACGAACCCGTGTGCCACAAATGCATCGAAGAGCACGGCAGAATTGACGTGGCAAGTCCGACTAACTGATATCCACAAAGTAGAACCAAGCCGTAGAACCAAGCCCGCCGACCGGGGCCGATTCTGATCGACGGCCCGTATTCGCCGCCGACCTCTATCGACTACTATCGACCGGGGGCTGACAACTCCAAAACCGAGGGCCGAGGGTTCGAATCCTTCCGCCCCTGCCAACTTCCTCAGCTCAGAAAGGCGCTCGTCTCGGCAGGTGTGAGCTGGCGCGTCACGCGCTGCTCGGCCAGCCATCGATCGCCGCAGACGGCTCGTGAGCCATCGGGGGATCATAAACCTCGGTTTCGTCCCCCCCGGAGGCTGGACTGGCCGGCGGGGAATCACCCCTTTGCAACCTACTGACGGCTCGCATCCAGGTCCATTTGACCTTGGCACCGGTCACTCGGCGTGCCGATTCTGGATGGACGGGCGACAATAGACCGCTATGGACTACGGCTTTGCCGCGGTGCGCCTTCTGCACGTCCTGAGCACCATGTTCTGGATCGGAATCGCAGTCACCAACATCACGTTTATCGTGCCGGCGGCGGCCAAGGCCGGCCCCGAGGGCGGCAGGTTCATGAGCGTGCTGCTGAAGGGGCCTCTCATCCGTGCGACGAACGGTGCGATCGTCCTGGCCGCCGTCACAGGGATCTACCTGTACTGGCACAACTCCATGGGCCAGTCGGGCCACTGGGACACTTCGGCGGCGGGCACCACGTTTGCGATCGGCGCCCTTTTCGGGCTGGCGGCGGCTGGCGTTTTCGGTGCTCTAACGACGCCTACTTTCAGAAAGATGGTGCGCCTCGGGGGCGAGATGGCAGCCGCCGGTGGGCCTCCGAAACCGGAGCAGGTGAGCCAGATGGACGCGCTGCGCAGCCGGTCATTGATGATCGGCCGGCTCAATGCCGGCCTGCTGGTAATCGCCCTGATCTTCATGGTGATCGGGGGGAGCTATTAACCTGGAATCGCCATTCCAACCGACCCAGTAAACTCCAACACCTGGACAGGCCCGGCGTGCCTGTTGGAGCGGGCCGCTAGCTCAACTGGCAGAGCGCCGTGCTGATAACGCGGAGGTAGGTGGTTCGAGTCCACCGCGGCCCACCACCAAAATTGGATCGACAATTGGACGCCAAGCCGGCGCCCGGCATTGGCGATTAGATGGGTGGACTGGCTGGCGGCCAGCTGGTGTGGATCCCCAACGTCAGCTCCATCTCTACTCCGTTGGCTGCGATCCCAACAGCGACTCGGTCGGCACAGATGTGATTCGGCTGATTGCTGGCGGGGCAAGGGACCGCGTAGCCCGCCGGTGAACTTGCGGCAAAGAAGCAGAGCGCCGCATACGTGCTGCTGGGGTAAGCTCCCCACCAATTCGCCGGGTGTTCGCCCGGGGCAATTCCCGGCAGCAGTCGAGCTTGCCAAGCAGCCAGCGCTCCCGCCGTACTGTCGTAGGCGGCTATCAGTTTCGACGAGGACATGTAGCTCGACAGCGAACACGCCTGTGCAGATCGTGCCGACTCAATGCTTGATGCCGGACTCGTTTGCTGCGCACCAGGCGTCTGTGGGGTGCTTGCTCGACCAGGGAGGGATCCACAGCCGAGCACGACCAGCGTGACAACAACAAGGAGTGCCGACTTCACCATCCGCTAAATCTGCAACGCGCCGCGTGACTAAACGTAACTCGGAGACCTCCCTAGCTAAGCCTGTAGCCATCGCTTTCAAAGACCTGAAGCGGCACGTCGTATGTGTGGGGTGCTTCGGTTGTTCACCTCATTTGGCCGTTATCCCTATCCAGAAGAAGGCGTCGGGGCACTATACGCGACGGAACCCAGGAGCTTTTGCGTCGCGGACGGCCGCTGGGTCAAGGCCGCCGTTGCCGTGCAGGTTGAGTTCGAGAGCGCCAGCAGAGTGGAGCCACAGGACGTAATAACCGGTCTCTGATCCGGCGGTGTATTGGTAATAGGCAGCCGGGTCACTGCCGACGGCGCACGAAATCACCTCAACTGCGCTGGGGTTGACAGGTCCGGGTAGTGCATTCGCTACGACCCAAGCAGGTGTGGCATTCGGCCACCGACCAAGCGATCCTTGAAGGTCGATGTAGGTCGGCTCGTATCCGTATGCAGCGGGTGCCTGCAGCCTGGCGAGGCCGGCCTCGTACTCATTAGGTGGCTGTCCGATATCAGTCCAGCCGGCGGGAATCCGGACAACCAAGCCGAGCCGGGTGAAGCTGGGACTGAGGGTCCCACCGGACGATGGGTACGTGCAATCGCCAGGCAGAAATGCATTTGGCGATTTAGTCGGAGTAGGGCTCGACGGCCGACTCGTTGCTGGTGAGATCGCTGTCGGTGCAAACGCCTGTGGATTCGAAACCTGTCCGCAAGCTGCGACTGCTCCTAGCGTCGCAACCGCGCACCATTCAGCCACTGCCCGCTCAACGCGACAGCTAATAGGCCGCGGCCAGGTTGGCAGGATCATTGGCTGAGTCAAGCATGGCCGTCGTAGGGTGCAGAGTCCGCTGGCGCATGTCCCTCGACTTGGCGGACCGTCACGCCTGCGCTGCGCCGCACGGTTGCGATTGCTCCCTGACGTGGTCTTAGCTACTGACTCTTCCGCTACGTTCTCTACGCCCTGGCCGATAAGGTTGTTGGCAGCGGCACCCGGCCGCCGACTGACCGGAACCAGAAAGGAGTCCTAACGGTGGCCATTGAGAAGCGAATCCGTCCCCATAGCGACCTCTGCACGAAATGCGGCAGCGTGTGGCTGGAACTCAAGTTTTGCGGTCCCGATGTTGAAAGGATCTGCAATGTGGAGCCCGAGCATCTTCATGTTCACTGCAACAACTGTGGTGCCAATTACCTGATGCAACCAAAGAACGCCTAGGTGAAGCGAGGCCCCCGCAACCATGAGAGCGAGTCGGTCAACGCTTGGGAGCTTCGCCTTCGCCGTTCAACTGATCTCAAGCCGGCCGTTGCTGGCGATGTAGCTGTTGCTGCAGCAGGGACAGCGGGCTCGCCGATGCTCTTGGCTCAACCCCGGGTGAGGCTGCATTCGCATTCGGGGCGAGCTGATCAAAGTTTGTATCGGGTGTCGGCCACGGCGATCCGAAAGCTGCTGCGAACGAATCAGATCGGGCCGGCCCGCTCGGGTCGTGGCTGACGCGGAAGTAGTTTCACCCGGGCGCAGGCCTCGGCCATCCTGGCCGGCGAAGTCTTCAGCGTCGACACGGTATTGCCTCGGACTGAGCGTATTCCGCCGGTCGGATCAGCAGCGCACCACATAACTCGGCGCATGACGCTCGACCGGATTGAGATCGAGACGGGTCGTTAGCACAGCGCTCAAGCCGATCTAACGCGGAGGTAGGTGGTTCGAGTCCACCGCGGCCCACCACCGGTTTCGGGGTTGTTAGATAAGGGATCCCGCCGTGGCCCGATCCTCCCGACGCGGTCAGCTCTGCGCGAAGGCCAAGAATTGGAAGCGCTCAAAGGCCGGCGCAGATGATGCCCCCGGATCAAGACTTCGGATGCGGGACTCTCACCGCGGTGCGAACGCCTTCCAAGATGACGCGCTTGAACCTGGCGTGGTCTTCGGCCTGATCGGCCTCGGTGCCGCGGTTGGCTATCCAGTCCGGAACTCGGCTCAGGATTGGATTCCCGTCCACATACAAATGGACCGTGGTGGGCTCGGTTGCAATCACCTGGAGGGTCACCCTTGCGAGGTAACCGACCTCGCTGTACACGCCCCAGCCACGTGCCCAAGCGACGTGGTAGCCCTCGCCGAGAACAATCGGTCCATCGGGCGTCCTTTCCACTCGCCTCTTAGGCACCGAAACCGCTCGGATGTTGCTGTCGGTAACGACGCGCAAGCCGCGCTCATGCCCGAAGCACGACATCAAGTAGGCGGTAACCTCATCATCGAGCTCATCGACCAACGTGCCGGTCAAGTTGGGCGACCTGTCGTCAATGGCCGGCCGGTTCAAGATCTCGAAGATCGACCCCCTTCTCGCTTCTAGCCACTTGGCGCTGTTTGCATGTCGCTGACACCAGGTCTGCCCGTTCACGATCACTGAGTGGTCCGGGCACCACCATCCGCACTTGTTGCCGGCCTCGTCTCGGTAGGCGCACCGATAGCCGCTTGTCCGGGGGCAGCCTGCATCGCACGTGGCCCCCGGCGGGAACGGTTCGGGATACGGCCCGGTGCCACGGGCCTGGCCGGGCGATGCCCCATCGCGGTTCCTTCCGCGGAAGATGCGAATCACAATCTCGACCGTAGACGCGATGTCGACGCATCCACAATGGGTCAGCTGTCCCGCCGCGATTACCTATATGCCCGCTCGGACTGCGGTCGCGCCCAACGACGACTGGCGGAATCGCCTATTCCGCTACCTACTGGCCGGAGGCTACAGTGGCCCATATCAGCGGATGGAGCCCGCGGCGTTCGGCGACCATGGGTGCTAGTGCGTTGAGAACTCCAACTAAGCAAAGTACGCCGGGAAACGCGAGGGCTCAATCAGATTGGGAGTGAAGATCCTAGGACTGCCGGACATGCAATCAGGGCCTAAGCCCGGGCTTGCCGATGGCTACCGCCCACCTGCGCAGCCAAGTCTGCGCCGGCGTCTCCAAAGTGATTGGCGCGCCTATCACGACATGGTTGGCAGGGTCGCCGTTCTCGAGCGAGCCCCCGTCTTCTTCACGCTTGATCAGGGCACGCTCCGCGCGCTGGCCACACGCCTCCGCCGAATCAGCGTCGCCGCGGGCGATTTAGTGCTGAGCCAGGGCGAACCAGGGGATACGATCTTCTTCATCGAGGACGGCCGTTGCCGACTTGTAGTCGAACGACCCGCCAGCTTGGTAACCGTCGCGGAGCTCGCCGTTGGCGACTTCTTCGGAGAAGCCGCGTGTTTACTGAACCAGCCGCAGCAAGCGTCCGTCTACGCCGCCAGCGACTGCAGCTTGCTTGCGCTTGACCGCCAGAGTCTCCATACAGTTTTGAATCCTGACAGGGCGATTCTCGACGTGCTCCGAAGAGTGGCGGACCAGCGCTCATCCGTATTCGCGCAAACCAGCGCGCAGGCGGCTCGGGGGAGGCTTCTCGACGAGGCTGCGGTCGTCGGCGTCTACTCGCCCAAGGGTGGGTCGGGTGGCACGTCCCTCTCACTCAACCTGGTCGGATCCCTCGCACGACGGTTTCCTCGGCAAGTGCTGCTCGTCGATTTCGACTTCCCGTACGCGCATTCGGCGCTGCTGGCCGGTCTTGTTCCGACCAGCGGCCTCGCACGAGCAGCGGCGGTGCCGCCCGATTCATTCGAAGAGGTGCTCCTCGGCGCGGTCCTGAATCACCCCGATGGACCGAGGATCCTCGCCGGCGCTTTGAGGGTCGAGGAGGCGGATGAGATCACGCCAGAGCTGGTGACGCGCGCCATCGGCATCCTTCGCAAGACCTTCCGTTACATCGTCGTGGACTTGGGCGTCGCCATCACCGACTCCACGCTGGCAGTCCTCGATCTGACGCAGCACGTCGTGCTGGTCGTCGCGCCCGAGCTGTCAGCCGTCAAGAGCGCCGCTGACGCGATAGACATACTGCTTCAGCTGGGCACACCCCCGGAGAGGCTGACCGTGGTCCTCAACAGCCGATCGCCAAAGCCGTCCATGACCCGGTCGACAGTCGAGCGGATACTCAAGCGCACCGTCGACGTCGAGGTGGGGTACGACGGCGCGCGCCCCGACCACGCGGCTGTCAATGGGGAAATCCTTAGCCTTACTAATCCTCGAAGCGAGATCGCCAAGGGGGCCGAGGCTCTGGCTGACCTGCTCCAGGGACACCACGGCCGAAGAGAAATCGCACCAGGCTCCGCATCCGGTGCAGCCGCCGGGCTCGGCGAACGAGACAAGCTCTCGTGAAGCGGCCGGCGGCAGCAAGAGATGTGATGAGGCACCCCCAAATCGCTGTCCGGAAGGCAACTATCCGGCGGAGCCTTCAAGCCGCGGTCGCGGGCGAGAGCCAGATCCTGGCGATAGATCTGGATGAGCCCGGTGTGGACGTCGCCGAGCTCATCTGTGAGGTCAGCGCCGAGCTTAAGCCAGGCAGTCCTGCCGTAGAACGGCTGGTGGCCGCCTTCGAACGGGCCGGCATCTCTGACAAGGTGGTCGATCGCCTGGCCGCGACGGACCCAGCACTTCAGGCGAGAAGCGCGGAAATCGTGGGTGCGCTCCGCTTGGAGCAGGCCGTCCCGTGGCTGGCCCCGCTACTCGCGGTCCGGGATCGGACAGTGCGCGAGGCCGCAGCGAGAGCCTTGGGTAGAATCGGGGGCGGGCGCAGCGCCGATGCTCTGATGTGCGCGATCGAGCGCTCTGGTCTGAGCCGCATTCTGATAGTGGAGCTCGCCCGAGCGGCCCCCGACCTCTTCCTCGAGTCTGCACTCAACCATGCACCGCGCGCCGGTGTCAGGTCTGCTGCGGCTGCCGCGGCCGGCTTGCGCCGTCGTCGATCGGCCGTCGGCCCCCTCACCGCGCTGCTCGCCTCGGGCAGCCGAAGCGAGCGTGCGATGAGTTGTAGGGCGTTGGGCTGGATCGGAGCCTGGAGCGCGAGGCCCGCGATCACCGCAGCGTTGGAGGACAAAGAATCGAACGTCCGGAGGTCGGCAGAGAAGGCTCTGATCGCGATATTGGCATGTGCGCCAGTTGTGGGCGGGACAACAACGCACCCGCAGGACGGAAGCTGATGGCCCTGAGAGAGAGACTCGCCGCGCGCAAACAGCAACACGGACCGGCCGTGACGGCGGGTGAGAGCAACTTGGGCGGCCTCCCGTGGACTCGTGCCGTGCCCGGACCTGCTTTCGATCATTCCTCCGGTGAGGACGACTCTGCCAGTGTGCCGGACGGAAGACTGTCCCGGTTGGGGGCCGCAAAAGCGGCGATCCACAATGAGCTGGTCAGGGGGTATGCCGACGAGCTCAACATCCACGATCGCGAAGGGGTGCGCGCCCGAATCGCGACCCTGACCAAGGATTACCTGGAAAGGTCAAACGGGTCAGTCAGCCAGCTCGACTACGAGTACCTGGTTGAGGCTCTACTCGACGAGGTCCTCGGGCTGGGTGCGCTCCAGCCGCTGCTCGAGGATCCTGAGATCTCCGAGATCATGATCAACAACCCTCGCCAGGTGTACGTCGAGCGCGGCGGCCGAATGACACTGAGCCCGGTCGTCTTTGAGGGACCGGCCCAGCTCCGCAATGTCATCGATCGGATCGTAACCAGCATCGGCCGGCGCGTCGATGAGAGTTCGCCAATGTGCGATGCCCGACTGCGCGACGGATCACGCGTGAACATCGTGTTGCCACCCCTTGCGCTGGATGGTCCATGCATGACCATCCGCAAGTTCTCGGCCGAGAAGCTGGGACCGAATGACTTGCTAACAATGGGTGCTGCCACCGTCGAGATGATCCAGTTCCTGCAGGCGTCGGTGCACAGCCGTCTCAGCGTTGTGGTCTCGGGAGGCACGTCGTCCGGCAAGACCACTTTGCTCAACATCCTGTCCAGCTTCATCCCTGCCGACGAGCGCATCGTCACGGTCGAAGACACGGCCGAGCTTCAGCTTCGTCAAGAGCACGTCGTCCGCCTTGAATCCCGTCCGCCAAACGTTGAAGGCGCGGGCGCGGTCGCGATCAGGGACCTAGTCCGTAACTCACTTCGGATGCGGCCCGACCGGATCATCGTCGGCGAATGTCGCGGTGGCGAAACTCTAGACATGCTGCAGGCGATGAATACGGGTCACGAGGGCTCGATGAGCACCATCCACGCAAACAGTGCCTACGACGCCTTGAGTCGTTTGGAGACAATGATTCTCATGACCGGCGCCGACATGGCGCTACGTGCCATTCAGAAACACATCGCATCGGCCATCGATGTCATCGTGCAGACAGAGCGCGTTCATGGGGGGGCGCGCAAGATCGTCAGCATCGCCGAGATTACCGGCTTGGGGCATGACGGAATCCAGCTCCAGGAACTGTTCCGGTTCCGCCAGACCGGTGTCGACAAGGAGGGCAACGCGGAGGGCTTCCACACCGCGACCGGACACCCTTCAGTCCACCTGGAACACTTCGCCGAGCGGGGTGAGACCCTGCCGTTGATGGTCTTCAAACCTACCGCCCGAGCGGGTGGCGCAGCAGCCAGCTGACCGACACTTGGCCGGAGAGACAGCCAGGCCCCGGCCGGAAACTTGAGACGCTGGCCGCTACGGGTCCCTATTCGCGGCGTCCGTAACCCACCCCAGTAACTTGAGCCGCCTCGCCGGCGTTCTCAATTGCAACTCTTGGAACAGTTTCGATCGGAGACGCGGTGAGGGCCCGAAGCGCTGATTTGCCTGCTGGCATTTGGTTCTCGCCGCCCCCGGTCCCAGGCCGGCCGCCAACCGAACTCGACGCGAGTTCTAAGCGCCCGCAATTCATGAGGTCTCGATGATCAGATGAACTGTCGGAATTGCGGCTCCGAGCTGCGGCCCGATGCTCGAATCTGTCAGCAATGCGGTCTCGAACTGGCGCGATCCAGCGAGACTCCGCCATCGGCTCACGCTCCGGCTGTGAGCGCGGTTCACCGTCCGTCCGCGCCACTGCCACATCTCATCGCGCTAGGCGTACTGGCAGCATCGATCGTGCTGATCCTCGCGGGCAACTACGTCTACCAAACGAATGGGTCTCTATTCGGCGAATCGCCTGCTAAGACTGTTTCCCTGAAGGACAGTGATCTCCCACCGGGCATGACACGGTGCACCTCGGCGGGATGGCCCCAGGGAGAAGGGGGACGTCCATACGGTGCCACCGATGTGTGGACCGTCGTCTATGCGGATAGTTGCAACTTACCGCCGTCCCGTCGTTATGCCTTTAGTTGGGTCCTCGAGTTCGAGAGCGAAACGGCTGCGGTGTCGGCGTATCAGGCGTTTGCGGGATCGCCAGACTGCACGGTTGCGCATGGATGCGTCGGGGGCTTGGGGCAGAACTCCAACGTCAATTGCGGGGACCCCCAAGGCTCCATTCAATCTGGCACTGGTTCGTTTCTTGGGACATGGCAGAGGAACGCCTTCATGTTGACGTTCCAAGGCATCATGGGCATCGACGAAGCGAAGAAAGCAGTTCTTAACATGGACGCCAGGGCTCTTACTAGTCGTCATTAGTCGAAGCCGGCAGACCACATAACACCCCGCTTTGAACTCGGCCTCCCACTCTGGTAAGCACAGCGCTCAGGTCCAATTACCGCGGAGGTAGGTGGTTCGAGTCCGCCGCGGCCCACCACTCCTGACATAACGCGAACTCGTATGTTCGTCCATCGCTGGGAACCGTTGATCCACGTCAATGAACAAAGAACACGATCACGTCGATGCCAGCGAAGCCCAAGCCCAATACTCCGCACAGAATCGCAGTGATAGAGGCAAACCTCCACATCGCGCTTGTGCGCCAAGTCCAGACGCCCAACCCGACCGATAGGAGAGGCGGTACGAAACCCAGCAGCGCAGGGGTCGGAGCGAGAAGGCGAGCGAGGGTTCACTCCGATAGAGCGCCCACGCCAGCAGGTAGAGGCCTGCGACACCTCCACTGACAAAACTCAGAGCAGCGAGGCAACCGATTCCAATTTGCAAACCGCGCGCTTGTCGTAGCCCAGGCGCTGGCGATCCCATTCGTTGCGGTTGCATCGGGCCGGATTATGTGACGTTGGATCCCTGTGCGAATTGCCGAGAGGCCGTAGAGGGGCTCACAGTTGGATCGTCGGCCCGAATAGCGTCGGGCCTAGGTTCGCCTACGGAACCCCGGGCCACCAAAAGCCACATAACGCGAAATTCGTAATTCGGGTTGCTGCGTGCCGTCGGAACTAGATGAGCAACGCAACCCGGGCGAGCGACAAACGGCACCGCTCGTTCACGAAATCGAAGCGGCTCGACGCGGTGTATAGCCTGGGGTATGCGGTAATCAGGACCAGAACTCGTCGAGCTGATACTGGTCGGAATAGTGGCCACGCACGTCGGCGATGCCTCCCTCGCGAAAACTCATGACCTGGCACGCAGTCACGTCGCGCCTCCGGCCCGAACGTTCAGCGGTTGCGGTTGATAGGCTGCAACTCGCTGGTTCCCGACCAGCATGTCTTCCAGTTCTGCCCGGAAGGTACCGCCGGACAGATCCCCGATCTTAGAGAAGAAGTCCCTGAAGATCGCCTCCCAGCCGCGGTGGTCGCCAGCGATGGGGCTGCGTCCTGGCAGGTGCCACACGGCGTCCTCGACAAGGCAGCTGCGGGCAGCATCCCAGTCCCTCGCGGCGAAGGCATCGTAGAACCGGCCGACCGTGGCTTCCTCCACCTTCATGAATTCCGATGCCTCCTGCCAGCTTTTGTAATTGCGCGCTCCCAAACATCTCACTCGCTCCGGCCGGGTCAGATGTCGATGCAGTGCGCGGAAACGATGACCTCACGGTTCGCTTTATATGAGCTTCGGCCCACCAGCTTTCTGAGTTCAAACAGGCCACTATTCTCCCCGAACGTTATGGCGCAACCGTTCTAGGCCCGCTATTGCCAGCACCCGGAGGGCCTCGCCGTGCGGCGGAAAGCTGGCTGCCGAGCCTGGAAAGCCAGGACCAGACTTCATCGCTAAGGTCTTGGAATGGAGCGAAAGAGGTTTCTACGAGGAGGGAGTGGTCGCGGGCCCTCGCTACACCTAGGCGTTCTTTGGTTGCATCAGGTAATTGGCACCGCAGTTGTTGCAGTGAACATGAAGATGCTCGGGCTCCACATTGCAGATCCTTTCAACATCGGGACCGCAAAACTTGAGTTCCAGCCACACGCTGCCGCACTTCGTGCAGAGGTCGCTATGGGGGCTGATTCGCTTCTCAGCGGCCACCGTTAGGACTCCTTTTCTCGTTTAGGTCTGTTGGCGGCCGGGTGCCGCCGCCAACAACCTTACGGCGGGGCCGGGAAGAGGGACTGGATCTGCCCGTTGACGTAGCCCAGGAGTGCCCGGATCTTCGACCTGCGCACCAATGGGCCTACGACCCGGGCGTAGAAGGACTCCTGGCTCTACGTTGGCCTGCCGGCGACTCGGACTATTGCCGCATGCGTGCCGCTCGGCTCGCTCGTCTGCAGCGCGTGCTTCCCGCGACTCGGCGGGGAGCTTTGCTCCTCAGCTGGTTTGCCCTGCCATCCGCAGCCATCGTCGCCTTGCTCATCGGGGCGGGGCTGATGCTGGTGTTCGGCGCCAACCCGATCGCGGGCTATCAGGCCCTGTTCACGGGTGCCTTCGGGGACAGCTACGCATTGACGAGCACGGCAGTTAAAGCCGTGCCCCTGCTCCTGGTCGGCGCCGGGATCTGCATCGCGTTCAGGGCCAATGTGCTCAACATCGGCGGTGAGGGCCAGATCGCCATGGGTGGCCTGGCAGCGACTGCTACAGCTCTCGCAGTCCCGAACCTGCCCGGTGCCGTGCTGATCCCACTCACCCTATTAGCCGGCGCAGTGGGCGGGGGCGTCTGGGGTGCAATCCCAGGCGCGTTCAAAGCCTACTTCAACGTCAACGAGATCCTGAGCACGATCATGCTCAATCTCGTCGCCGTCCAGTTCATGAACTACATGCTGTCTGGCCCTTTGGTGGCGAAGTCCGGCTACGCGATTGGAGGCCTGATCCCACAGACGCAGCTGCTGTCACCAAACTCGTGGCTGCCCACGCTCGCCGAAGGGACACAGCTGCATCTTGGCGTCGTGATCGCGGTGGCGCTCGCGATCGCGGTGTACGTGCTGCTCTGGCGGACCAGCTTCGGTTTTCGGATCCGCGCCGTGGGGCTGTCCCGGGAAGCTTCCCAATACGCGGGCATGTCCGTGAAGCCGACCATCACCGCGGCGATGACACTCGCGGGAGCTCTGTCCGGAGTGGCCGGCGCGATGCTCGTCTTCGGCAGTATCTCGCACCGCATGGTGACCGACGGCAGCCTCACCGGCTTCAC
>JBIOJB010000005.1:0-47634 GCA_044450465.1 Candidatus Dormibacterales bacterium
GTCTTCCGGTTCAACCGCCGGCGCACGCCCATGGCTGCCTTTCAGACCCTGCTCGGCCTCGGCAGCCGCCTAGCTCCAACCACTTATGAAGAGGTCCGAGACCCAAACCTGGCCTTGCGGAGCTAACCGGATAGGCAGAAGGCTGCATTATCGATAGCAATGCCCGGCTCGGTTCAGCTGGCGGTAAGTCGAGTCCGATGACTTTGACGACGCGCGAACCCGACGCCTAGAGCTTCGCGCCTGTCGTCAACGGGAGGCTGGCTGGTCCAGAGCCAACTAGTCCGGAGCCAATTCCGGATGTTGATTCGGTTGAAGCACTATGAGAGAGCTTCGGCTGAGCACCGGCCGGAGCCATTTCCGAGCGAACGAGCCCTTGTTATCGCAGTGCGGACGAGCTGGAGCTGCTCTAGCTCAATGACGTCTGAGGCACGCGGCTACCACGTGCCGTGAGGTGACCGAATTGCGAAACGGTTACCCAACCCGTCGAGGACTCCGGCATAGTCGTCGGGGCAGGCTCACCAAGCATCTTCCACGCATCGTGGTAGGCCTCGAGCAGGGCTTTAATAGCCGCCGGGAGCTGATCGGGTCCCGCCTGAGCAGCCATAGCGTGGGCGGTCAGATAGCGCTTGAGCATCCGACGGTGTTCGCGTAACTCGTGCACGAGCGTGGCCAACCTGACGTTGTAGTCGTGCCCGGCCTCGAATTCAAGTCGTTCGAGCTCTTCCTCGTCCATTGTGGGCCTCCCAAGAGAAAGTGACCCCAACGAGCCGGTCTTGGGCTCCGAACCAGTCCTAGAAGCTGTGCCAGCTCCCACGCATCCGTGCCCTTGGGGCTTGAAATCAAGCTAGCTGCCCTTGTCGACTCCAATAGAGTCTTTCGGCCCCTCTCGTCCGGGATCTGTCTGCTGACACGCAGTCCTGACTGCAATCGACGCTCGGCAATGTCCGGCCAGCCGTCCCGTGCGTGTTTCGAAAATGATTTGGCCACGTCTTGCGAGGGTCCTTGACTGTCAGTTCGTACAGCAACGCCGGCGCCAAACCGTGCTGACCGATAGTGCTCGGTGCTACTCAGCGAATTCATTCCGCCGCTGTTGAATTGACGGTGGCGATCGCCGGCCACGTCTTGCGGGCGCTATCGGCGGACTTTATCCCTACTTGCGGTCGCGATAGTCGCGCTGGCTCCCCACTCCCCGCTCCCTGTGCGGGCGGCCGACGCTTGCGGACGTCGAACCGCGACCGTTGCGTCAAATCGTGGCGCCAGCAGTGCGGCTGGATGTTGATCGCGGTGACTTCGGCGCCGGTCTGGCTGGAAGATGCCGCCCGAGCACTGTGACCGGCGACCCAGATGGCTCCGAGCAGAATCCCAGCAATCTCACAGCGCGCTCTGAGACAACAACGGGAACATCGACCAAAGATGTTGATCCAGCAACTCATGCCTTCGACGGCTAATGCCCGGTGTGATATCGGCGGCTGCCACCGCTCCGCCTGTCCTCCCGACAAATGGTGCCCTTAGGAATCAGTTTCGATTGGTAATGCCAATATCGCGGGCCCCGACGCCCGTGGCCTCCTGGAAGTTGACCGTCGACGGGCGGCGCATACGCCATTTCTGGCTACTCTCGGCGCTCCGGCCTCTCTGGGTCAGCCTCCTCATCGCTTCAGTGTTGTTGAACATTGCCGTCTACCTCACCTACGTCGCGGCTCGCTGGAGCAACAACGACTTCCGGCTCTACTACGCGGGCGCCGAAGTCGGGCTGCGGTACGGCTGGTCACACATCTACGACGCGAACCTCCATCAGGTGGCCGTTGCCGCGCTGCGGCCCGTGGGTCAGTGGTACCCCCTGCTGACTCCAGCGCCGATCGCGTGGCTGGTGGCACCTTTGACTTTGATCGGATACCACGCTGCGTACTGGACCTGGGTGGCGATCAGTCTTATCGCCCTCGGTCTAGCGGCTTGGTATGCGAGACCGCGGCAATACTCGGCCGCTCTCTACTTCGTCTGGTGGGCTGCGCTCGGCGCACTCTGGTTCTCCGCTTATGAGGGCCAGGTCACGATCTTGATGGCGGCGGCATTGCTGGCCGGTTGGCGATTGCTCGAGACACGGCGGGACATCCTTGGCGGAGTAGTGCTCGCAGCGACACTCTTCAAGCCACACCTGGTCCTGCTGCTCCCGGTTGCGCTCCTTGTGGCGGGCCGCTATCGAGCTGCAGCTAGCTTCGCGGCGGTGGCTGGGGCAGCAGCTCTCGGAATGCTGGTGACTTTGCATCCGGACGGGATCCAAAGCTACGCATCGATGCTGCTCGCGCCCGAGGCCGCAGGCAACACGGCCGATACCTTGCGCTCGGCACTCGCTGGTGGCCCTGCCGTGCTCGCGATTCAGGCCTGTGCTGTCATCGCAGTGATCACGGTTGCGGTCCGCTGTCGCCGCACCAACACTGTCTGGCCGGTTGTGGTTTCTGCTGTCATGGGCTCATTCCTGCTTGCAACGTACTGGCATCCGCAAGACTACCTGGTGCTTGATGCAGCGGCCGCCATCATCCTGGCGGCCACCTCTACCGAAGCCGGCGTTCTGGTCGCAGCGGCCATTGCGCTCGTATCGATACCAGTCACTCCGCTCACGTCACGTCAAACGATCCTGGCTTGGCTCGTGATCACGATTCTCGTTCTCGCATCGATGGGCATTGGAGTCGTCAAGCGGCGCGGCCTGCTGCGTCCAACCATGACGGCTCCATTCCCAAGTCGGTCCACGACCTGAGCCTCGCTGTCGCGTAAAGCCATCAGCCCATGTGAGCCTGCTGCAAGGCCGACTCGAGGGATTGTGCGTATGACTCGCTGGTGTAGGTAGCTCCGCTGATGATGTCGATTTGGGCGCTCTGTGCCTTTAAAGCCTCCGATCGCAGCCACGGGCCGACCTGCTGGCTGATGTAGGCGGACGTGGCTCGGTCGCTTGGCAGTTGCAGAGCCTGCACGTCCGTTATGCGACCGTTGGTGATCACGATGCGGACTTGAACATCACCAAAGCGGTTGGGAACGTCCGAGCCGGTAAAGGTGCCGCTCAGCGCCGTGGCCGGGGAGGGTGACGGGGAAGGTGATGAAGTCAGCGCTGGTGTTGCCGAAGGTTCGGTTGGCGATGGCGACGCCGATGCCGATGGACTGGCAGGGTTGGCGGAGCCCTGACTTGGAGAAATCGGGGCGAGCCCAGTTAACTGATGCGGCGTGACCCTGTAGTTGAGGAGCCAGGCGACTCCAACGACGGTCGCACCGGCTACGATGGCGGCCCTCTTCATTGCAAGCGGAATACCTCCGTTCGAATTTGGTCGGGCGGCACACCAAGTGCTTCGAGGGATCGGCGGACGACGGCCGTCATGCCCAGAGGTCCACATACATAGACAACGCGATCAAGAATGTCGGGTACCAGGCCGGCGAGGCTGGCGGGCGAGAACCAAGCCTCGCGACTTCGCCGGCTGCCACCCGCTTGAGTGATCAGGTAGTCAACGCGCACCGGATTCTCCAGGGATGAGAGCGCCTCCAGCTCCCTCTTGAAGACCAGGTCACCTTCACTGTGCGCCCGATACAAAACGCGCACATCGAACCCATCTGTCGCCATCTCCTCCGCCAAAGGCCTGATCGGGGTGATTCCGATCCCGCCGGCAATAAGCAAGACCTTCGGATTGCTTGGCCGTTCGATGAACTTTCCGAAAGGGCCGTCGACGAGGATCGGGGTGCCTGGCTTCAGGGAATGGATGTCGCCCGTGAAGTCTCCGATGTTTTTTACCGTGATCCGCAACCGCCGTCCATCGGGGATCGCCGAAATAGAGAACGGATGGGCTTGCCACCAGCGTCGGCGGTCCACGAAGCGCCAGATGGCGAACTGGCCGGCCTCGGCCTGGAACTGATCAAGGTCACGACCGGTGATGTAGATCGATATGACGCCACGCGCCTCCCTTTCGATTCGCTGTACATGGAAGCGGTGGTGCGAGTACATCGCGAGCGGTCCACCCACCCGGTACACGAGAAGGGAGCCTCCGACCAGGACGTAAAGCGCGCACCAGTACAGCACGAATGCCGGATTTCCAGCGAAGTCGACACCGGTCGCCAACTGGTGGCTGAAAGCGAGCACCACCGCCAGGTAGGCGTAGAGATGGACGAAGTACCAGGTTTCATACGCGAGGTGGCGTCGTGCAATTGCGACCGACACGAGGATGACGGCGACAAAGAGTCCAAGCGCGACGATGGCGGCGAGCAGGCCTTGGTAGCTGCTGATGAAGTCAGCCAGCTGGCCCGCAACGTCCTTGCCGTCGCCCAGCTGGTAGCCAAGGGTCTGAAAGACTCCGTGACCGATGAGCAGGCCAATAGCCAGGTAGCCGTTCCACTTGTGAAACACTGCCAAGCGCTCGAGGCCGAAAGTGCGCTCCAGCCACGGCAGCCGGGCCATGAACAGGAGCTGCCACAGCACCAGGTAGGTACCGAGCAAACCCGTCACCCGGCCGATGCCGTTGAAGAAGTCGGATGCGTTGCGGGCGATCTCGAAGCCTGAGCTAGACCACCAAAAACCAAGAATCACGACTACGTTTACGACCAAGGCGGCGTAGACCAAATCGGGCCCTGCCCACGCCGAACGGGCTTGCCGCGGCGCGAATTCAGTCTCGGTCGAGGTGGCCACCAGCCTCACGCTGAGGACCAAGGCTAGCCCGCATTCCTGGGAGATCCATTGGAGCACTCGACATGGACTTCCAATCTGTCTCTAAGCCGCACTCCCTAAGATCGAGGCCGTACCTCACCGATTGATAGAAATCAACGGCTCATTTCCGGAACCCTCCCAGTCCGGCGTGACGGCGAATCAACGTCTGACGGCGCTCACCGGCGGTCTGCTATTCGTTCTCCTGGCGGTCATGGGAATTACCGTTCTCAGCGTCCGGCGGCTTCTTCCTCTGCATCTCCTGCTTGGCTTTCTCCTGATTCCTCCGTTGGCCCTAAAAATGGCTTCGACCGGCTACCGGTTCGGGCGCTACTACACCGGCGATCCCAAGTACCGACGTGCTGGGCCGCCGCAGATGCTTATGCGCTTGATGGCGCCGATCGTCGTGGTATCGACGTTGACCGTCTTCGCCACAGGCGTCGAGCTCTGGCTCTACGGTCTGCGCTTCGGCAGCATTTGGATCGAAGCTCACAAACTGAGCTTTCTGATCTGGCTGCCGGCCATGGCCGTTCACGTCCTGGGCCATCTGAAGCTGACCAGCCAAGCGACCACCGCCGAATTGTCACCCGTGCGGTCGCAAGGCGCGATCACGCGGCGATCGCTCGTGATCGGGAGCCTCGTCGTCGGCCTCGCGTTGGCGGCTGCCAGCCTGACCTACGCCAGCCCGTTCATCTTCTTCAGTGACGGTTAGCGAGTCGCCATGACCTCTACACTCGACGGGCCGTTCGCTTTGCGACGCGTTGCGGAGGTGATGGGGATGCCGGTTACCGTACATGTGGTCGACGACGACGCCCACGATGAAGCCGCTGACGCGGTCTTCGCTGACTTCAATCTGCTTGACCGAACTTTCAGCCCTTACATCCGCGAGAGCGCGGTGAGCCGGATCAACCGAGGAGAGCTCCGATTGGAGGACGCCGGACGGTTGGTGGACCACGCGGTCGATCTCTGCCGTCTCTACGAACGTGCGACGGATGGCTATTTCTCGCCGTCGATCGATGGCCGTTTCGACCCATCTGGGCTGGTCAAGGGCTGGGCGATTGATCGCGCCTGTTCAATTCTCGATGGCTATGGCTACAAGAACTACTTCGTTGACGCCGGCGGCGATGTTCAGACGCGCGGTCGAAACGCCAATGGCCGCGCTTGGCGGATCGGTATAAGACACCCAATCGAGCGAGCCACGGTCGCGAGGGTGGTATTGGCCAGTGGTTTGGCTGTCGCCACGTCGGGCACGTATGAGAAAGGTGAACATATCGTCGATCCGCACACAGGCAAGCCAGCCAATACGTGGCTCAGCTTTACCGTGGTTGGGCCCGACATCCTGCACGCGGACGTCTATGCGACGGCCGGTTGTGCCATGGGAGCGCCCGGACTGGGACTCGTGTCGCGCTCCGCGGGATATGAGGCATATGCCATCGACCACCAGCTTCGCGCCACCTATACCGCGGGATTCGATGCATTGTGCGAGACAGTTGTGGCCTAACTTCGCGAGAGCCAGACTGCGTCGAGTCCTGGTGATTTCGGGTGCATCGTCATACAGCGTCACAAGGCTTGCTAGCGATCGCTTGCTGGTCCGGAGCCAACTCCCCGTTCAAATCGAGCTCGTCGGCTGAGCAGGCGATCGGGTCTTGAAGCGATCGTCCTGCGACGCGTCGACCGGGGATTTCTGAACCACAGGCAGAGCGCTCCTGTCGGCACGATCATGTTGCCACCGTGAGCCGACCGTCGGGGCGACCGTTAGGTTTTCCTGCTCCAGACCGTATATATGGCGTGGAAGACGTCGCCACGGCGTTGTCGGCAGATACACCGGTAAGGACCGCCACGTCGGCTCCTTTGACCGCCGACGTTCTGTGCGAGGTCTATGCCCAGCGAGTATTCAAGTTTGCGCAACTGGTCTCAGCAGATTCGGCGACCGCTGAAGACCTCGCCCAGGATGCCCTCGAGCGTGCGATCAGAGGGATCAAGTCCTTTGATCCCACAAGGGGTGAGGTCGAGAGCTGGCTGTGGCGCATCGTGGTCAATGCAGGCCGGGATGCCGGCAGGATCGCGGGACGACAGCGTCTTGTTTTCGAGCTGCTGGTGGATCGGTGGGCGGTGGACGAAAGAGTCGCCGACATCGGCGACCAGCTCAGGACTGAAGAGGTCTTAAGAGCCGTCCGAGCACTTTCACCGCGTCATCGCGCAGTCGTCGCGCTGCGATATGGGGCTGATCTGAGCTACCGGGACGTTGGGAGGGCGCTCGGAATCTCAGAGGCCGCCGCGCTGATGACCAGTAGACGAGCGCTAGCCAATGTCCGAAACCACCTGTCCCAAGAGGTTCCAACGCAATGACCGACACCCTCGAACGATTCTTGGTTGACCTACGGTTCGATGTGCCCGCAGGACTGGCAGAGCGCGCCAAGGCGGCGGCATTGGATCCGGTCGAGGCTCCGCCGTCAGGGCGCCGTGCGGCTCACAGGCGGCGAGCTTCGGGCGGGCAGAGGCAGTCCTGGGCGCCGGCCCTGGTGGCAGTGCTGCTTGCCGTCGCCGTAGTGGCCGCACTGGTCGGTGTCCGCGCCCTCCATCCCATGACACCAGCGCCCGCCAAGCACGGATTTCCAATCACGCTTCACCACAACGGGTACCTGGTGGTCGCCGACGGCAGCAGTCTTGTCGCGATCGATCCGTCTACAGGATCGCGGCAAACCCTGCTGTCGGCGGCTCTGCCCTTGAGCGATCCGGCCTATTCGTCAGACGGCTCCAAGCTTGCATATCTCCAGGGCGGTAGTTCGATTCGGGTGCTCGACTCTGCGTCCGGTCATATCGCAGAGGTCACGACGTGTTCGTGTGGAACGTCCAGCCAGCTGACGTGGTCACCTGACGGCTCGCGACTCGCGTACACCAATGATTACCAGCCGACAGGTTCCGAAATAGACGTGATCGACGCCGACGGGGCCCATCGCACACAACTCACACACTTTCCCAAGGCGGACTTTCCATGGGAACCGAGCTGGTCACCGGACGGGACTCGTATCGCGTTCGCGATGCGCGACAGCGGCGGTATCGCTGTCATGAACGCCGACGGCTCGGGTCTCAAGATCATTCTCGCCGGCAATAGGTTGCAGAGCTCGGCGGGAGGGAGCGCGGACACGCCCGAATGGTCGCCTGACGGTTCCCGGATCGCCTATGTCTGGGATCCGGGGACGTCAGCTGAATACCAGCTCTGGGCGATGAATCCAGACGGATCTCACCGGACCAAGATCTGGGCCAGCCCACCTTGTTGCGTCACCGCCGAGGGGGGACCGGCTTGGTCACCCGACGCGACTCGGATTGCCACTGTGACCTTCAACACGCTGTGGGTGATGAATGCCGACGGGAGTAATCCCCAGAGCCTCGGCACGGTGGGGACCGGCCAGCGGCCGACCTGGCAGCCCGAGCCGATCGTCACGCTGTGGCATAACGGGTCCGTAGTGGTGAGCTACGGCAATGGCCTGATCGCGATCGATACGGCCGACCCGCGCCTCGACCATCCAATCGTCACCGTCCCGACGGGCGAAGAGGTCAGCGACGCCGCCTACACGCGGGACGGCACCAGGCTCGCTTACATCAATGGCGGGGGCTCGATCTGGGTACTCGATACCACAACCGGACTCATCAAAGAGCTAACGACGTGTCACTGTCCGATCATCAGCCACGTGAGCTGGTCGCCAGACGGATCGCGCCTGGCGTTTACCGACGCTGATTCGAATGGTGCGTTCCAGCTGTTCGTGATCGGCGCCGATGGTATGAATCGAAGTCAGCTGACCTACTTCGCCCAGAAGACCCCTTCGCAACCAAGCTGGTCGCCGGACGGAACCCGCATCGCGTTCAGAACGGAGCACGAGATCGATGTCATCAAGCCTGATCAATCCAATAAACCCGGGCCGGTCACGCTCCTCACGGACGCGGATGGGCCCTGGGACCCTGCGTGGTCGCCGGACGGCTCGAAGATCGCCTACGTCGTCGATCCCCGATCTCCGCAAGCCAAGCCGGCGCCCTTTGAATACCAACTCTGGGTGATGAATGCAGACGGCTCGCACCGCACCGAGATCTTTACGAGCCCCGGATGCTGCATCACCGGCTGGGGCGGGCCGGCCTGGTCACCCGACGGGACCCGGATTGCAATCGTGGCGCTCCCGCCACTCGCAGCCATTAACGGTGACTACTGGACGCTTTGGGTCATGAACGCCGACGGCAGCAGAGCCCAAACGTTGCCCGGATACGTCGTCGGCGACCGTCCGACCTGGCAGCCGATCCCATGACCAACCCCCATCGAGTTTACTGAGGAATGCAGTCATGAAGCTGGTGACTGTCCTGCTTGCGGCGGCGCTCGTTGTTGGGGCTTGCTCATCATCCTCAACGACTGCCGGCGTTTCTGTGCTCGGCGCCTCTCTGCCGAAGTGCGCCGACGACCCGACCTGGCGCTGCGGCACCGTGACCGTTCCGCTTGATCGAGCGAACCCCGGCGCGGGGATGCTGAAGGTTGCCTTCTTCGTCCAGGCTCACCTCGACACGACCAGGCCGGCGCTCGAGCCGATTTTCGTTTCACCAGGGGGCCCGGGTGCCTCGATATGGGCCGATCACGGTTACCTGCCGCTGCTGAATTGGGATGTTCGCCACGACACCGTCCTGGTCGAGCCCCGCGGCGTCGGCCTCTCCGGAGCCATCGTGTGCCAGGAGCTACAAAGTGGAACTGCCAACTTCGCTGACCTGCGTAAAGCAACGGCGGATTGCGGTCGCCAACTGGGCGCGGCAGCCAGCCAATACGACACAGGCGACGTCGCGCTCGACATCGACGACGTCCGGAAGGCGCTTGGGGTCGACTCCTTCGACCTCTATTCAGCGTCTTACGCCACCATCACCGAACAGGCATATGTCACACGCTTCCCGAATCATGTCCACGCCCTGGTGCTCGATTCGGGATTCGCGATCACCAACTCGGGCGAGGACGTTCTCGGCATCGGCTACGCCGCGGCATGGATCCGGGTCGCGAGCCTGGTGTGCCAGCGAAGTGCGGACTGTTCCGGAGCCTACTCTCGGCCCCAGGACCTAATCAGGTGGCTCATCACGCGTGTAGCGGCGAGCCCTATCCATGGTTCCGTTGCGGGCTCAAGCGCGTCTCTCGTCGCTGATGAGGCGGCCATCGAAAGTCTCCTGCCGGCTATCGGACCGAAAAGCGCCCAGCTCCAGCCAAAAACGCTGCTCGACGCCATAACCGCGCTCAGGGCGGGTGATTCAGGGCCACTCCTTCAGGTCGTCGCTCAATGGGGGCAGCTGGCGTCGGGGACACCCGACCCGGGCTTCTCAGCCGGCGACAGCTCCGCGGTCTACTGCAACGATCAGGTCTTCCCCTGGGCTCAGTCCGATTCGCTGGCCGTCCGTGAGCAGAAGGTCGCGGCAGCCTATGCAGCCCTACCAGCAAATGCCTTCGACCCGTTCACGACAGCCGGCTGGGCCGCGGGGAATCCCGGGCCAGACATATGCATAACCTGGCCATCACCGAAAACGCCAGAGCCGGTGATCCCCGCCGGCGCGAAGTATCCATCGCTGCCGACTCTGATCATGAGCGGCGACCAGGACATGAACGCGCCGGAAGAGATCAGTCGGATTCTCCTGAAGGAGTTCCCGAGCGCGACCTTCCTGGTCGTGGCTGGTGCCGGCCACGACTCTGCGGCGCCGGGTTGGACCAGCTGTGGGGGTCAGGCGGTGGCCACGTTCTTCGACACGCTGCGGGTCGATCCGGCCGCCTGCGCGACATACAAGGGGTGACTTCAGAAGGTTGTTGCGTTTTTAGCAAGGACGTTGCCAAACTGCGCCGTTTGGTGATGCTCGGTGTGGTCTAGCGAATTTCAGCACGTCGGCTGATGGTTTCCCAGGTGCCTCGGCTGATTCTTGACACGCGTCGCATGGGGGGGATGAGCGTTACGTCGACGCTCATTCGGGAACCCACTCTCGGACGTTGTCCGGTACAAACAGGGACCCTCCGCCGAGAGGGTCGTCCGGCCCTTTTCCGCCGCGGCCGGATAGGAGACGCTGACCCACGTAGGAGGTGGCTCAGTGTCGAACTGGTTTGCCAGCTGGTCTGTCGTTCCGCGCGGCGTCGTGAGGATCTTTGCAGTGGCATTCGCATCGTGCTTGCATGTGGGTGTGGCTCGGCAGGCCCAAGCGGATCCAGCCCTGCCGGAGCTTCGGCCACGACGGCAAGTACGACCTCTACCCCCGCCGCCATCGCAGGCCTGGATGCGTGTTCACTCGTGAGTGCGTCAGATGCATCCGCCGTCATAAGCGTCCCGCTCACTCAGACGGCCGGCAGCACGCCGACAACATGTGACTATGCCGGACAGGACGGGTACTCGGTGGTCGAAGTGAGCCTGCGGGCCACGACTCCGACCGACTTCGCCACCAGGTGTTCAACCATCACCCCGTTCCAGGGGATCGGCGACGCGGCTTGCGGCGGCCCCAAGGTTTTCCTGGTCCGTAAGGGAAACACTGAAGTCGACTTCCGCGCCACAACCAGCCTCGGTGCACTCCAGGCCATGATGAACTTCTCATATCTCGCGAAGAAGATCGTCGCCAAGCTATGAAGCACCAGCCCTCGAGAACGGCACAGGTCTAGCGGCTTTCTACAAGCGTGTCGAAAGAGGCCGGCCGGGCGGTTGGCGCCCAGATGCGGCTCGCGGCGCCCTGTTTCGCCGGCCGGCGGCGGCTCAGCTGATTAGGCGTTCCGAACGGAGACCTGTCAGGGGCCGGGAGCATACCCCTAGCCCGTAGGGTCATGTGGCATTGCGAAACCGTTGTCCTCGAGGCCCCCCCCGGCCCTCGATCTTCCCGAATTTCAATCTAAGCGCCATCGTACGTTGGCCAGTTCGAGCTTCCGACCTTGGCTGGCCGCCGGTCCGCGCGACCTACCCCTATCGGGTACTTCGGCCCCTCAAACAGGGGACCGCGGGCCCTCGTCGGGGCGGTCGCGCGCCGTTAGGTTGGGCTGACCAAATCGTGAAGGAGAGAACGCAATGATGTGGGGTTATTCGGATGGCGCGGGCTGGCTCTGGATGGTGCCGATGATGGTTCTCTTCTGGGGCGGCCTCATCGCACTCGTGTATTTCGTCGCGCGTGCCTTCAGTGGTCCCAAGAGCATTGGCGACCCGGCCATGGCGACACTGCGCCAGCGCCTCGCGGCAGGCCAGATCAGCCAGGAAGAGTTCGACAAGACGAAGCGGATTCTGCAGGGCTGAGCATGAGCCAGCACCTGCCTGGGCGATGAACCTCGCCGCGCGAAATCTGCATTGCCCTGGGTCTGCTCGCGCGGCTGCAAGGCGGAGTTCATGGTCGACCAGCAGAGGCTCGTGACGCCTCGCCCGCCGACCTTCACACAACTGGAGGTTGCATCAGGCATGACTGCGCTCGACACGAAACAACCGATACCCCAGAGGGGTATATTGAAATGATGCCAGGCTACAAGTCGCACAAGGCCCAGGTCCAGAGCCGCCTGAGGCGGATCGAAGGGCAGGTTCGAGGCGTCCAGAAGATGGTCGAAGAGGACCGCTACTGCATCGACGTGCTCACGCAGGTGGGTGCAGTGAAGGCAGCGCTGGACGGCGTCGCCCTCCTGCTGCTCCAGGACCACACCGAACACTGCGTGGTCGAGGCCATCCAGGCCGGCGATGGCGAGCTGAAGGTTCGCGAGCTCAACGAGGCGGTAGAGCGGCTGGTCAAGGGGCGGTGAGACTTTGAATCCGGTCGACTTTGCCGTTGTAGCGAGCGGGTTGGCGGTGACCGCGCTGCTCACCTGGTTCTTCTTCGGCCCGAAGAAAGCGCACGAGGCGGAGCAGAAGGGAAACCTTCAGGAAGTCAAGGTGACGGTCAAAGGAGGCTACTCCCCCGACCTGGTAAGGGTTCGGCAGGGCGTGCCGCTGCGGATCGTGTTCGACCGCCAGGAGAGCGGCGAGTGCACCTCACGGGTGGTCTTTCCAGACTTCGCGCTGAACCGGCCGCTCGCCGCGTACGCGCAGACGACCGTCGAGCTGCTCCCTGAACACGCGGGCGAGTTCGGCTTTGCGTGCGGGATGAACATGGTCCACGGCAAGCTGATCGTCGAGCCCTCGACCAACGGGCATGGAGAGGCCATGGCGCGCACTCGGGAGATCGAAACGCCCCGGCCCCAGGCCGGCGCCGCCGAGGAACCAGATCAGCTCACCGAGGACCACGAGATGGCCGAGCGGAGAGCCGAGATCTCAGACCTCACGCGCCGCATGGTCGTGGGCGCGGTGCTCACGGCTCCCGTGTTGTTTGCCGTCATGGCCGGCAGCTTCCTTCCCGTGGGGATCCTAGGCGACCGCTGGGTTCAGCTGGGGCTCATCACGCCCGTGATGTTCTACTCCGGCTGGCCCATCCACCGCACAGGCTGGCTCAGCCTTGTCCATCGGCAGGCGGAGATGAATTCGCTGATCACGCTCGGCAGCACCGCCGCGTTCGGCTACAGCCTGATCGTGACAGTGGCGCCGGCCACCCTGCCGGCAGGACTTCGCGACGTGTACTTCGAGGCCGTCGGCGTGATCATCACGCTGATCCTGCTGGGCCGGCTTTTCGAGGCCCGCGCCAAGGCGGGAACCGGGGAGGCGATCCGGAAGCTGATCGGGCTCCAGGCCCGCACCGCACGGGTCGTCCGCGGCGGCGTCGAGGCCGACATACGGATTGAGGATGTGATCGAGGGCGATGTCATCGTCGTGCGCCCGGGCGAGAAGATACCCGTCGACGGCGAGGTCGTGGCCGGCGATTCCTCGGTCGACGAGTCGATGGTCACCGGCGAGCCGATTCCCGTCACCAAGCGTGCCGGCGACACGGTGATAGGCGCCACCATCAACAGAACCGGCTCATTCCGCTTCCGAGCCACCAGGGTCGGCCGGGACACGATGCTGGCTCAGATCATCAAGCTGGTCCAGCAGGCCCAGGGCTCGAAGGCGCCGATTCAGCGGCTCGCGGACTCGGTCTCCAGCTACTTCGTCCCCGCGGTGATCGGCATCGCGATCTGGACCTTTGTCGCCTGGTTCCTGTTCGGGCCGCAGCCCGCGTTCTCGTCGGCCATGGTGAGCGCGGTCGCGGTCCTGATCATCGCCTGCCCCTGCGCGCTTGGGCTGGCGACCCCGCTATCGGTCATGGTCAGCACCGGCAAGGGGGCGGAGCAGGGCATCCTGATCCGCTCGGCGGAGGCCCTGGAGACGGCGCGCAAGCTGGACACGATTGTCCTGGACAAGACCGGGACGATCACGAAGGGCCAGCCGGAGCTTACGGATGTGCTTGTCGACGGTGGCTTCAACGAGGACGAGCTCGTGCGGTTGGCTGCGTCGGCGGAGAAGCAGTCGGAGCATCCGCTGGCCACCGCGGTCGTAGCCGGTGCCCGGTCCCGCGAGCTCATTCTCAGCGAGCCGACCGCGTTCGACTCCGTCACGGGCAAAGGGGTTCGCGCGACGGTGGATGGGCATTCGGTGCTGATCGGAAACCTTGCCCTTCTCAATGACGCGGGCATCGACACCACCGCCATGCAGGTCGTAGCCGACCGGCTCTCGGCCGACGGTAAGACGCCGCTTCTCGTCGCCATCGACGCGAAGCCCGCCGGGGTGCTCGCCGTGGCCGACACGCTGAAAGCGGAGTCAGTGGCAGCGGTGACCAGCCTGCGCGCGCTCGGTCTCGAGGTCGTGATGATCACGGGCGACAACCGGCGCACGGCGGGCGCCATCGCGCGACAGGTCGGAATCGGGCGCGTGCTGGCCGAGGTGCTGCCAGATCGAAAGGCCGCCGAGGTGAGGCGGCTCCAGGCTGAAGGCAAGCGAGTGGCGATGGTCGGCGACGGAATCAACGACGCGCCGGCGCTCGCCCAGGCGGACGTCGGCCTAGCGATCGGAACGGGGACCGACGTCGCCATCGAGTCCTCCGACATCACGCTGATCTCGGGAGCCCTCACCGGCCTGGTCACGGCCATTCAGCTGAGTCGAGCTACCATGCGCAACATACGCCAGAACCTGGTCTGGGCCTTCGGTTACAACGTGATCGGGATACCGATCGCGGCCGGCGCCCTCTACCCATTCATCGGGCTGCGGCTGAGCCCGATGATCGCTGCCGGCGCGATGGCCATGAGCTCGCTTTCCGTAGTGACGAACGCCAATCGGCTTCGTGGCTTCCACGTCCGGGCGGCAAGTGTGGTGTCAGCCGCAAAGGGCGCCGAGCCTGTGGTCGAGATAGCCGCCTCGCATCCGTTGGCGACCATCGACCCCGTCTGTGGGATGACCGTCGATCCGGAGACCGCCGCTGACAAGTTCGAGTACCTGGGCGCCACGTACTACTTCTGCTGCGCTGGATGCCGGGCAGAATTTGAGAAGGCGCCGGACCAGTACACAGCCCAGGTGGTGGCCACGCGGAATGGGAGGGTGGACGATCTGGGCCATTCAAGCGTCGCCAGCGCGATGCCGGGAGGAGAAATGGAGCGACAGCAATCAGCGATCGATCCCGTCTGCGGAATGAGCGTCGACACGGCCCGCGCCGAGTACCGGTCGTTTCTAGGTGACCAGACCTACTACTTCTGCTCGAAGGGATGCAAGGAAAGCTTCGACAAGGATCCGGGCAAGTTCACCGGCGCGATGAAGGCCGATCGCGCCAGCTGACACGCTGGACCTTCAAATCCTCGAGACCTCACAATCCGGCGTGAGATGCCGGATGCAATCGCCCCCGACGGCTCGGAGATATTCTTCCTGTCTGTCGGCGACAGCGCAGCGAGCCTGGTCGAGGTTGTGCTCGGGCCGGGCCGGACGTCGCGAGCGATCCGTCACCGATCGGTTCAGGAGTTCTGGTACTTCCTCGGCGGGTCAGGCCACCTCTGGCTGAGAGCACCCGACGCATCCACGACCGAGACCCGGACTGTCGCGGCGCACGCTGTTGTCGTCATTCCGACCGGTTGGGCTTTCCAGTTCCAAGCCTCCCGAGACGAGGCCTTGCGCTTCTTATGCTTCACCGTGCCGGCGTGGCCTGGCGAGGATGAGGCGATTCCGGTCCCCGATGGAGGTCTGGGCGAGCCGAACCTTTAGCTCGCTGTCCGGTGAGCATGAGGCTCTGCAGCCTGCTTGGCGATGCGCATCCCACTCCGCAGAGGCGGCGGCCCAGATGTGGCCGCCGCCCTTGCCGACCGGCGCTCACGCTGCGGCGTGAAGGCGCTCGATAGAAGTTGGTGTCTTCACTCCGATCACCAGCAGGTACAGAACCATCGATAGCTCGGCGATCGCCGACGGAATGGTGACGAAGGTATTGATCCTTTCGCCGGAGTCCGGGACCAGGAACACCGCCAGCATGCCCACGAGGTAACCCGCCCCTCCCACGATGAGCGCGACGCCAAGCGCCTTCGGGAACATCCCCGACTTGTAGGCGAGATAGCCGAGCGGCACCAGCCACAGGCCGAAGAAGATCTGGGCGGCCAGAAAGCCGTAGTGGTGGATTTCGAGCAGGAGCAGCACCATCGCGCTCGAACCTGCAACGCCGAGGGCGGCCGCATAGGTCCGATCGGTGGCGACGCGCACGCTCTCGAACTGGAAGACATCGTTGAGGCAAACGATGGCGGCGCCTACGGCGACGAAAACGACCATTGCCCTAGCGGCGGTGCCGTGGACGTGCTTCAGGAGCACGTAAAACGCCAACGCCAGGAAGAGCCACTCTGTCGCCTGGGAACAGGTCGGCGACGACACCCGCCCGGACAAGTCCGGCGTTGGCGACGACATTGGCCGCCGTCTTGGCCGCGTCGCCCACGACATACACCTTGCCGAGCACGTACCCGAAGGCGAAGAAGCTGAAGACCGCGTTAATCAGGTAGAGGACGCCGGCGATTCGCGCTAGACGCTTGGCTGAGCTCATTTTGGCTCTCCTTTCTTGACTGCGCTTGGCTTGCCCGGCCTCGGGTCATCAAACTTACGCAGTAAACTTACGCCGTAAATATAGATGTACGGTGTAAACTTGTCAAGAGGCCTGTATTAGATGGCTATAGATCCCAACCCGACTTCGAAGCGCCGAGCTCGATTGACCCGCGAGCGCGTGCTCCGCGCCGCCATGGCCCTTGCCGACAAGGGCGGGATCGGGTCCCTCACCATGCGCAACCTCGGCCAGAAGCTTGGAGTCGAAGCGATGGCGCTCTACAACCACGTCGCCAACAAAGACGCAATCCTCGATGGGATCGTCGATCTCGTCTTCAGCGAGATCGAGCTGCCTTCCGACGTGGACGACTGGCGGGCCGCGATGCGCCGGCGGGCGATCTCAGCCCGCGACGCCCTGCTGCGCCATCCGTGGGCGGTCGGACTGATGCAGTCGCGACTTACGCCAGGCGCCGCGACACTGCGCCACCACGACTCGGTGATTGGAAGCCTTACCGGGGCAGGTTTCTCGATCGAGATGGCGGCTCACGCGTATTCCGTGATGGATAGCTACATCTACGGATTCGCGATGCAGCAACTGACCTTGGTCTACGACTCCACCGAACTGGCCGGGCAAGCGGCACAGGCCTTTCTCGGTCGAATCCCCCCTGCTTTGTATCCGAACCTCGACGCGATGATCAGAGAGCACGCAATGAAAACCGGATACGACTACGCGCAAGAGTTCGAGTTCGGCCTGGATTTGATCCTTGCCGCCCTGGAGAATTTCCGAAGCACCAATCCCAGCGAAAGAACGACCGGAGACTCCTAGCGCTATGAGAGCGAGTCCAATTCGCCAGCGACTGTGCCGAGGCTGTCCTTCAAAGCTCCCCGACGACTAACCTTGCGGAGCGGCATCCCCGGGACTCACCTAGAACGCGTCATCGGGGGCCAAGTCAGAAGCTCGACAGAAACAAGAAACAGGACGTCCAAAGCTCAGGTGTCGTGGGCGACTTCGCGCGGACGGATCTTATGGTGAGGACGTGGACCATGGAGTTGCTGCTGACTTGATGTCAGAGGCTCGAATCGCGCTTATCACTGGGGCCGGCAGCGGCATCGGCCGCGCCGTCGCTCTGGCCCTCGCGGCTGAGGGCTATGCCGTGGTGCTGGCCGGCCGGCGCCGTGAAGCCCTCGAGGCAACCGCAGCTCAGGCCGTTGGAAACAGTCAGACGATCATGGTCGTCCCAACCGACGTCCGCCAGGAATCGTCCGTGCAGGCGCTGTTTGATCGGGTCAACGAGGCTTTCGGCCGGCTCGATCTGCTGTTCAACAACGCGGGCACCGGCGGCCCCCCCGTGCCGATCGAGGACCTGACACTTCACCAGTGGAAGCACGTGCTGGAGACAAATCTCACCGGTGCCTTCCTGTGCACCCGGGAGGCGGTCAGGTTGATGAAGGCGCAAACGCCGCAAGGGGGACGGATCATCAACAACGGGTCGATCTCGGCGCACTCACCACGACCAGACTCGACAGCCTATACGGCGGCGAAACATGGAATCACCGGACTGACCCGAGCGACCTCGCTCGACGGGCGCAAGTACAACATCGCATGTGGTCAGATCGACATTGGCAACGCCGCGACCGAGATGACGGAGCAAATTGCCATTGGCGCGGTGCAAGCCGACGGGACTGTTGTTCCCGAACCGCGGATGGACTTACGCGCGGTGGCAGCCGCCGTCGTCTACATGGCAGGCCTTCCACTCGAAGCGAACGTGCAGTTCATGACGGTGATGGCCACCAAGATGCCGTTTATCGGCCGCGGCTAGCTCGGCTGTCGGCGATGTAGCGTCTACCTCCAGGCAGAGTCGGGCGAAACCATCTCAACCATGATGTCCGTGGTCGAGATGATTCCGAGCGGGGGTCCTCCCGGCTTGCTCTGGTCCACGACCACCAGGCGGTGGATCGACTTATCGAGCATGAGATCAACAGCCTCCTGAAGGGAGGCCTCAGGCCCGATCGTGATCGGTTGCTTCATGAGTCCCGTCACCCCCACATCCATGCGCGATTCACCGGACAGGCAAGCGAGCAGATCGAAGCCCGTCACGACCCCCACCAGCTGTCCGTGATCGTCGATGACGACCAGCGAACGTGAATCGCGCTCCTGCATCGCTCGCACCGCGCCGTCCACGGGCGTACCTGCCGAGCACGCCACGTATCCCCATGACATGACGTCGCTCACCTTCTCCCGCTGAGTGGGATGGCGAGGCAGCACCGCCAAGAGGTCTGACTCGGAAAGCACTCCAATCGATATGGCGCCGTCCGTGACCAGGAGCCGGGCCACATGGAGCCGGCGGATCTCCGCCGCCGCCTCCTCGACGCTGCTTGAGGCGGCGATCGTGGCCAGAGGTTTTGACATCAACTCACCGGCGGTCATGCGCCGCAGAACGGCGACGTTCTCGGCGTTGGTCCCGAGCCATTCCCCCGCCAGCAGGTCTGTGTCCGAAACGACGCCGACTGCACCTTTGTCGCCGTCGGTGACCACGAGGGCGTGGATTCGATGCTTGCGCAGCAAAGCGGCCACGTCCGCGAGCATGGTGCTCGGCGCGCAGGTGATGAGACCCGAGTGCATCACGTCACGAACTGTCGTCATGTCTTCTAGCCTAGCCCTGCGGCGGCGGAGAGACAGGAGCGACCTTCGCGGGCCGCCTGCGGGCGCCCAGCTTTCCCGCCGCGACCAGGGTGCCGAGGACATCCATGACCGCTCGACACGCGAGCAGTGCCGTCATGTCGCTGACGTCGTACGGTGGTGAGACCTCGACCACCTCCATTCCGCAGAGACCCTCCTTCGCCACGAGCCGAAGAAGCTTCAGCGCTTCCCGAGGCAGAAATCCGCCCGGCTCGGGAGAGCCCGTCCCAGGTACGAAACCGGCGTCGACGCTGTCGATGTCAAACGAGAGGTAAACGGCCTTGGCCCCCTTCCAGGCCACCTCGAGGGCTGCTTCGGCGGCCCTTTCGATGCCGACACTCTCGATGTCCGTGATGGTGAGGACCGTGGTGTTGCGCTCCCGCGCGACCTTGACTCCCGGCCGGCTGCCGTACCAGCCGCCGATTCCCATCTGGACCAGGTTGGTCGGCGGGGCATTGGGGATGTTGGTGGCGTGAAACCACGGAGTCGTGTGCATGCGCTCGTCCATGTCGCGTTCTTGTATGTCGATGTGACGGTCGAGGTGGATGATTCCGACCTTGCCGTCGACATATGGCGCAATCGCACGCACGTCTGGGTACCCGATTGAGTGATCGCCCCCCAGGACTACGGGAAACGCGCCCTGCCCGACCAGGAAGGAAACCGCGCGGTCGATCTGGTCAAAGGATTTCTCGAGGTTTGACGGGATCACGAACACGTCGCCGACGTCGACTACGTCCAGCTCCTCTTGCAGGTCGACCGCCATGTCGACCGAGTAGGAGTCGTAGAGGGCCGAAACGCGCCGGATGGCCTGTGGTCCAAAGCGAGTCCCAGGCCGATACGTGGTGCCCATGTCAAACGGCGCACCGACGATCGCCACCTCGTGGCCGCGGACCTGGTGCACATCCTCGATGAACGGGGCTTTGAGAAACGTGTTGATACCCGCAAACGCAGGCTGGTGGCCGCGGGAGAAAGTGGAGATGGTGCGGTCCTGGACAGAGCTCGCCGCCTCAAGCCCGAACTCCAGCCCACGCTTGATCTCGTCTCGCTGCTTGCGATCGGTGATGTCGGCAAGCCGCCGAACATTCCCTGTCCCCCCAAAGCCGTCACCGGAGGCCATGGACCCACCCCCATTCGAGAATCTTCATCGTGCCCTAGCGATCCGGCGAACTGCGCGGGCAGGAAGCAGACCTGTCCGGACAAGCATATAAGCTATGCCTGTGCCGCGCGACGGTCAAGAGTCAGTGCTGTCGGCGGGCGGCCAGGTCGATCGCGCGAGCTTCGTCCCCATGTATTACCAGCTCCAGGAGCTGATGAAAGAGCAGATCGAATCCGGCGCCTGGCCGCCGGGCGGCCTCCTGCCTTCCGAGCCCGAGCTGGCCCGCACTTTTGGTGTGAGCCGCGCCGTGGTCCGGCAGGCGCTCGCGATCCTCGAAGACGACCACCAGATCGTCCGGATCCGCGGCCGCGGGACGTTCGTCGCCCATCCCAAGATGATTCATCGGGCCGGCGGCCTTGTCCGGCTGCTAGAGACGCCGCGAGGACCGGACGTCTCGATCCAGATTCTCGACAAGCGGGTGACGGCCGGCGGGCGACGCATCTGCGCCTCGCTCACGGCCACCGAGCGGGAGCCCCTGCTCCGCCTGGTCACCCAGCTGTCACTCGCAGGGGTCCCCCTTGGCATCGCGTACTCGTTTTTCCGTCGTGATGATGTCGGCTGGCTCGATGCTGCGGCCCAGGTCGGGAGGAACCTGCCGCCCCACCTGGTGCTCGCCGATTACGGGGTCGTCCTGGCCAACGCCCGCGTCTCGATCGAGGCCAGTCAATGCGGTCAGTTCGAGGCCGACAGGTTCAACATCCCACACCGATCGGCCGTGTTCCTCGTTCTGGCCACCGAGTTCAAGCATCAGGAGCCCGAGGCCAAACCGATCGAGGTCGCCCGCAGCGAATACCGAGGAGACCTGATGCAGTTTCAGCTCGACCTCTCCCCATCGGCCGAGGGGAACCTGTCTCTGACCTGGGAGTTGAGTCGCGAAGCCCTAGGCCCACTTGTCAGTACAACCCTACAAGCACCTTGACGGTCCGGCCTCACGGGTGTTAAATCCTCGCCGGGTGGGAACCTCAGACGACAACCGCGTTTTGGCCGAGAACCGCTCGGAATTCGAAGCCAAGCGCGATGAATTGAAGGCGGCCGGCATTCGCTACTGCCTGGCCGGGTACACCGACGTTCACGGCGTCGGCAAGGCAAAAGCCGTCCCCATCGAGCACTTCAGCGGCATGATGCGGGGGTCGGAGCTCTTCACGGGCGCAGCCCTCGACGGCCTTGGGCAGGGCCCGTCTGACGACGAGCTCTCCATTCGCCCTGATCTGAACCGCATCGTCGAGCTGCCCTGGATGCCGGGCATCGCGTGGGCTCCCGGGCATCTCTACTACCACCACGAACCCTGGCCCATGTGCAGCCGGGTGGTGCTTCAGCGTGCGGTGGATCGCGCGGCTGCGCTGGGGTTCACCTTCAACCTCGGGATCGAGACCGAGTTCTACCTGGTTCGCAAAGACGGCGGCCGGGTCGTCCCGGCCAACCCAAAGGATGTCCTCTCCAAGGCCGCTTACGACATCGTCGACCTCATCGAGAACTTCCCCTTCATGGACGAGGTGATCGGGTACATGAACCACCTTGGTTGGGACGTGCACTCCTTCGACCACGAGGACTCGAACTCTCAATTCGAGTTCGACTTCTCATACACCGACGTCATGTCGATGGCGGATCGCCAGACGTTGTGGCGGATGATGATGAAGGAGGTCGCCCGAAAGCACGGTTTCGAGGTGACCTTGATGCCCAAGCCGTACGCCAACCGGACCGGCACCGGCGCCCACTTCAACATGTCACTGGCGGATGTGAAGACGGGCAAGAACCTCTTTGCCGACCCCGCCGACCCGCGCGGGTGCGGAGTCTCCAAGCTCGCCTATCAGTTCATCGCCGGCGTCCTGGCTCATGCCCCGGCGATCACCGCGGTCGCGGCGCCAACCGTCAACTCCTACAAGCGCCTGGTCAAGTCTGGGTCCATGACCGGTTTCACCTGGGCTCCGATCTTCCGCTCGTACGGCGGCAACAACCGAACACACATGCTCCGAATTCCGCTGACCAGCCCGCGGCTTGAGAGTCGGGCCGTCGACGCGACCTGCAATCCCTACCTTGCCGCCGCCGCCTACCTGCAGGCCGGGCTCGATGGAGTCGAGAACAACCTGGACCCCGGTGATCCGCGCCGCGAGAACATGTACATGCTCAGCGACGCCGAGCTGGAGCAGCGCGGCGTCAAGACACTTCCGCGGACGCTGCTCGAGGCGGTGGAGGCGTTCGACGCCGACCCGATCATGGAGCGCGTCTTCGGACCGGAGCTCAAGCGGGCATACTTCGACCTCAAGACAGCTGAGTGGTGGGACTACCACAACAGCATCTCCCCCTGGGAGATAGACCGTTATCTGACGTTCTTCTGATGTTCGGCAAGAAAGGCAAGTCAGACGAGATTGCGATCTTTTTCGCCACGGACGTGCACGGGTCGAACACCTGCTTCAAGAAGTTCATCAACGCGGGAAAGTTCTATGACGTGCAGGTCCTGATCCTCGGCGGCGACGTGACGGGCAAGATGGTCGTGCCCATCGCCAAACAGTCGGGAGGCGACCACCTGACCTCATTCGCCGGGAAGGAGGTGAGGCTGGAGAGCCCCGACGCGGTGGCCGACTTCGGCAGGCGCATCTCCGACATGGGCTTTTACCCAAGCGAGATGAGCGAGGAGGAGTTTCGCGAGCTGAGCTCCGACGCCAAGCGCCAGGAGGAGCTCTTCCACACCTTGATCAAGCGAAGGCTCGAAGAATGGATGGAGTTTGCCCGGCCGCGACTGGCCGGCACGGGTGTCCAATGCTTTGCGGCACCGGGCAACGATGACGGCTTCTTCGTCGACGACATCATCAAGGGTTCGGGGGTCATCGAGCTGCTGGAGGGAAGAGTCGTACCGCTGGACGGCATGGAGATGCTTTCCACCGGATGGTCGAACAAGACCCCGTGGAACACGGAGCGCGAATGCACCGAGCCGGAGCTGAAGGAGCGGCTCATGGCGATGATCTCGCAGATGCAGGCGCCCGACAAAGGCATCTTCAACATCCACGTCCCGCCGCACAAGACCAATCTCGACCAGTGCCCGGAGCTCGACGATCAGCTGCGGCCGGTGAGCGCCGGCGGCAACCCTGTGATGACTTCGGCAGGCAGCACGGCGGTGCGAGAGCTGATCGAGAAGTACCAGCCGATCCTCAGCCTCCACGGGCACATCCACGAGGGCCGGGGCAAGACCAAGATCGGCCGCACGATCTGCATCAACCCGGGGTCCAACTACAGCGAGGGTGTCCTAGATGGATCCGTGATTCGGATCAGCGGCGGCCAGGTTCGCGACGTCCAGTTGACTCAAGGCTAGAAGCACAAGCACAAGGAGGGGGACCCATGGCGACGACGGCAGGCTCTGAGCGCGTATTCCTCCGTAAGGCGTCAGGTCTGATCAAGACCGCTTCTGTCACCGATGTCTTCATCTATGACATCGGCCTGGTGAGCATCGGTTTGGGGCTTGGATTCATCCTCTACTTCGGCCCGGCCGCGTACCCGGGCGGCAACCTGTTCGTGGCCACGCTTCTCGCCGGCGCGGCAATGCTGTGCGTCGGCCTCGGCATGATCACCTGGACGGTCACTATCCCCCGCTCGGGAGGGATCTACTGCTTCGGCACGCGGAGCATGTGGCCGCCTTTCGCGTACACGCTCAGCTTTGTCGAGGCGTCGGCCTGGATCTTCTACGGCGGCTTCGGCGCCTACTATTTGACGCAGCTCGGCCTGGCTCCGGCGATCACCACGATGGGCCTCATCTCGGGCAACTCCGGGCTCCAGAACTTCGGCACCACTCTGGCCGGACCGTGGGGCACGTTCATCGTCGGTGGTGCGGCGCTCGTCATCGGCGCCCTGATCCTCGTCTCGGGGATGCGCCGGTTCTTCTTCAGTCAGAAGATCGTGTTCGTGATCGCGGTGCTCGGCACCCTCGCCTTCCTCGCGGCCCTGATCTTCACCTCGCACGACACCTTCGTTAACAATTTCAACGCGTTGATGGCGGGACAGCTGAACGTCGGCTCAGACGCTTACAACGGCGTGATCGCGGCGGCCAAGAAGGCCGGCTGGTCCAACGCCGGCTTCAATTGGACGCAGACCCTCTATCTCGCCAACTGGGCGTTTCTGCCCCTGATCGGCTCCGCCTTTTCGATCTCCATCGGGGGTGAGATCAAGCAGGTCACCCGCGGCCAGACGCTCGGCATCCTCGGCGCCATCGCGTGGTCGGTGGTGGTCTGGGTGGCCGCGTACGCCCTCGTCTACAACAGCATCGGCTCAGACTTCCTGGGCGCCGTGACCTACAACAGCTTCAACGTCGTCAGCGGCGCGGCGACGCCGGTGACCCCATACCCGACTCTTCTGGTCGCAGTCGGCACGAAGTCGGTGATCATGACCGTCCTGATCGCGCTCGGCTTTATCGCCTGGATCTGGCTGTGGGTACCCACGCAGATCCTCTACGCGACGCGCGCCGTCATGGCGTGGTCGTTGGACCGCGTGTTTCCGGATGTCTTCGGCCAGGTCAGCGAGCGCACCCACACGCCGATCCCCGCGATCGTCCTGTCGATGGTCGCCGGGTTGGTTTTCCTCGGCTTCCTGTGCTTCACCACCATCTTCCAGCTCGTGATCTTCATCGAGGTGGCCGTCGTGGCATGGGGCATAGTCCTCGTCGCCGGCGTCTTCTTCCCGTACACGCGAAAGGAGATGTACGAAAAGAGCCCGATCTCCAACATGAAGATCCTCGGGTTGCCCGTGATGACCGTGGCGTGCGCCCTGGGCGCGATCGCGGCCTTCGCCTTCTTCGTCGACCTCTGGTCGGACAGCATCGCGGCGGGCCATTCGACCAACAGCGTGGCGATTCTGATCGGTTGGTTCGTCGGCGGATTCGCCATCTTCTGGATCATGAAGTTGATCCGACGCAGCCAGGGGGTGAACGTCGACCTGGCCTTCCGAGAGATCCCGGTGGAGTGAGGGAGCCAATAAGCACCCGGGCGCGGGCTTGGCCGCGCCCGGAGCAACCGTGAGCCCGAAGGAGGAGACGGAGCGCGGCCGCGCGAACAGCGACGCGGTCCGGCGCCTGGTTAGTGCCGACCCAGTGCTTGTCGACGTGCTGCCGCTTGCCGAGGCCGTGCCCGACTTCGATCGCGCCACAGTGCTCGCATCGGGCGCGCCGCTGGCGTGGGACCAGTACACGGGCGGCCAGCGCAACGGCATCATCGGAGGTGCGATCTTCGAAGGCCTGGCGGCTGACGAATCAGAGGCTGAGGCCAAGCTGGCAGCCGGCGAAATTCGGGTTCGCTCGTGCGGAGACTATCGCTGCGTCGGCTCGCTGGCCGGCATCTATACGGCTTCGATGCCGGTGCTTGTGGTCGAGAACCGCACCGCCGGGAACCGCGCCTACTGCAACCTTTTCGAAGGCGTCTCCCGATACCGGCTCAACTACGGCGTGTACAACGAGGACGTCGGGCGCAACCTCCGATTCCTGCACG
The DNA here is from genome assembly GCA_044450465.1 of Candidatus Dormibacterales bacterium. GTDB lineage: Bacteria > Chloroflexota > Dormibacteria > Dormibacterales > Dormibacteraceae > JBIOJB01. The sequence continues at coordinate 25,907 of JBIOJB010000005.1, forward strand.
ACGTCATCGGACCGGTGCTCGGTGAGGCGGTGAGATCGCTCGGAGGCGTCGAGCTGCTTCCTATCATGAAGCGCGCCCTGCACATGGGAGACGAGCTCCACAGCCGGAACACGGCGGCGACCTTGCTTTTCGCCCGAGAGCTCTTCGAGCCTCTGATGGAGATGCAGTCAAGAATGAAGCAGGAGGTGAAGCAGACGCTCGACTACATTCGTTCGAGCGATTATTTCTTCCTCCGACTGTCCATGCCGGCCTCTCGATCTGCCGCCGATGCAGCACACGGAGTCGCCGGCTCGAGCGTCGTGACCGGAATGGTTTTCAACTGCCGGGACTTCGCCGTCAGAGTCAGCGGCCTGGGAGACCGCTGGTTTCGAGGTCCACTCCCAACGATGTTCGGGGCCAAGCTCTTCGAAGGCTTCACCAAGGCGGATGTCGAGTTCATGGGCGGCGAGAGCACCTTCAACGAGACAGCAGGTCTGGGCGGCTTTGCCCAAGCCGCCGCCTTCCCTCTCCAGGAGTACCAGGGAGGATCGGCTCAGGCGATGGTGGAGGCCAACCTTGCGATGTACGGGATCACGGTCGCCGAGCATCCCGAGCTGAAGATTCCCTACCTGGGTTTCCGCGGCATTCCGAGTGGGATCGAGATCCACAAGGTGGTCGATTCGGGCACCACTCCGATAATGGACATCGGAGTGGCGGGCAAGGCCGGCGGCCAGATAGGAGCAGGCAGCTTCCGCGCGCCGATCGAATGTTTTCAGCTGGCGTGCCAAGCCTATGCCGAGACCTACGGCTGATGCCGGTCGAGAATCTCTACTTCGTCGATCGCGCCACCGAGATGGTGGATGCCGCCCGTGACCGCGGAATTGCGATGCGCATACTCGGCTCGCTCGCTTATCGCCTCCACTGCCCGGCAAACATCGGATTCTTCGAGGCGATGAAGCGCGACCTGACCGACATCGACTTCGCGGCCAGGAGTGACAACCGAAAAGACATCCGCGATTTTCTCGGCAGCCGAGGCTACGTGATCGACAAGGACGTGATGGCGATCACCGAGGGAAAGCGGTACGCCTTTACGGACTCTGAAACCGGGATGAACGTCGACGTGTTTTTCGACGAGCTCTTCTTCTGCCATCAGATTCCGCTGCGAAACCGACTCGACCTGGACTATCCGACGATCACGCCCACCGACCTGCTCCTTGAAAAGATGCAGATCGTTGAAATCAACCCGAAAGACATCAAGGACTCACTGGTGCTTCTGCTCGAGCACCCGATCCAGGCCGCCACGCTCGACGCAATCGACCCCGCCTACACCTCGAAGCTGCTGAGCGGCGACTGGGGCTTCTACTACACCTTCATGACCAACCTGAAGCGGCTGGACGGAGAGATCTCCAAAGCGGGATTCGACACCCCGGCGGGAGACCAGATCCGCGCCCGCATCGAGGAGCTGGTGAAAGCCATCGATGGAGCCCCGAAGAGCACGGCGTGGAAGCTGAGGGCCAAGATTGGGACGCGCATCAAGTGGTATCAGGAAGTCGCGGACAAAGCACAGACCTTCTGAACACTCCGCTGGCCAGGGAGCTCCTCGCAGCGCCCCTGATCGCAAACCTGGCCACGCGATCGAAGGATGGGGCGATCCACCTGGTGCCAATGTGGTTTCTCTGGGACGGCACCGACCTGCTCATACCGACCAGCGGCACCACTCAGAAGGCGCGGAACATCGAGCGTGATCCAAGGGTGAGCGTGATGATCGACGACTCGAGAGCAGGTCTCAACCTGCGTGGGGTGACCATCAGGGGCGAGGCCACCCTGGTTCGCGCACCGGTGTCATTTCAGCTGAACCGTGCCATTCATCTCAAGTACATCACCGCAGCTCAACGCGATCTCGGCCCAGTGGACGCGTACCTCGGTTCAGATGACGTGACCGTGCGGATTCGTGCGCATGGCGTATACAGCTGGGATCTGAGCGACACGGCGGCACAGCGCGCGCTCGAGAGTTGAATTGCAGGAGGCGATGGTGAAGAGTTCCAACCTGCCGGACGCGACGCAGAACCCGCGGTTCACCGGCCACCGCACCTTCATGCGGTTGCCCGCAGCTTCTGATTCCGGTGCTCCTGACGCGGCCGTCGTCGGCATCCCGTTCGACACAGCCGCGAGCTTCAGAACCGGACAGCGATTCGGACCATCCGCCGTCCGCGACATATCGGTGCTGCTGCGCCCATCCAACCAGTTCCACGGCGTGAATGCGTTCCAGAGGCTGGAGGTGATCGACGCCGGAGATGTGCCGGCCATCCCGGGCAACATCGACGAAACCTACCGGCGGATCGCGGAGCGCTTCGGATCGCTTCTCGCTCAGGGTACGGTCCCGATCGGGATCGGTGGCGACCACTCGGTGACATTGGGTGAGCTGCGTGCTGCGGCCAAAGCTCATGGCCCTGTCGCGCTGGTGCAGCTCGACGCCCACTGCGATACCTGGGACAACTACTGGGGTGTGCGCTACACCCATGGCACTCCGTTCCGGCGTGCCATGGAAGAGGGTCTGCTCCTCAAGGGCCGCTCGATTCAGGTGGGAATGAGGGGCAGCGAGTACGCGCCCGGCGATCTCGACGAGTCCCGGCGTATGGGCTTTGAGGTGATCACCACGCCCGAGATGCTCAAGCTGAAGCCGGCCGAGGTTGCGGCGGCGATCAAGAAGCGGGTCGGCGCCGCGCCTGCATTCCTGACCTTCGACGTGGATTTCTTCGACCCCGCCTACGCGCCCGGCACCGGCACACCCGAGGTCGGCGGGCCGACGAGCGCCTTTGGGCTGGAGGTCGTTCAGCATCTGACGGGCTTGAAGATCGCCGCTTTTGACGTCGTGGAGGTCCTGCCCTCGGCGGACAGCGCCCAGATCACGGCTCTGCTGGCGGCCACGCTGGTGTTCGAGTTTCTGGCGCTGATCGCGATGGATGAGGGCAGGTCGGTCGTGGGCGCAAAGGGAGGGGGAAGCGGTGTTGAAGGTCCAGGTGCCGGCCCGCGAGGGAAGGGGAGTTCTGGTCAAGGCAGGCAGCCGGTTCAAGGCGGTGGACGTCGACGGAAAGCAGTGCGGTGATGTCTTCGCCTTCTGCGCCTCCGACGTGTCGGAATTTGCGAGCGCGGAGCACACCAGGGTAAGCACGGGCCGGCTCTTTCCCAAGGTTGGAGAGCAGTTCGTCACCAACCGCCGCCGCCCGATCCTGACATTCCTCGAGGACACGAGCCCGGGCAAGCACGACATGCTCGTCGCGGCTTGCGACCCCACGCGCTTCGAACTGCTCGGGGTTAAGGGCTGGCACGCCTCATGCCAGGAGAACCTTCAGCACGTCATGGCGGAGCTCGGCCATCCGAACGTCGAGATCCCTCAGCCGATCAACATCTTCACGAACATCCCGGTGCGGGAGGACGGCACGCTCGATTGGCGGCCGGCGCTGACCAGACCCGGAGACGCCGTCACCTTCCGCGCAGAGCTCGACTGCTACGTCGTGCTGTCCGCCTGTCCACAGGACATCGTCTCGATCAACGACAAGAATCCAACCGACCTTGCCCTGGAGGTGCTCGATGACTGACTTGATCTCGAACCCGCCGCCGTGGCCGAACGGCGCAAGGTGCGCAGTCGCGATCACCTTCGACGTGGACTCGGACAGCTTCGTTCACATCGCCGAGCCCAAACGGGCCCATCGTCTGGTCTGCACGACCTCGTGGGCGCGGTACGACGAAGTGGCGATCCCACGATTGGTCGAGATCTTTCGCCGGTACGACATCCGTCAGACCTTCTTCTTCCCCGGCTGGTGCATGGAGCGCTACCCGCATCTGGTCGAATCGGTGATGGCGGGAGGCCACGAGGTCGGCCTGCACGGCTACCTGCACGAGCTGGCCAACACTCTTTCGAAGGAGCGCGAGGCAGAGCTGTTGCAGCGCGGGATGGAAGTGACCAAGCGGGTCACGGGGCACCGGCCGACCGGCTGGCGCGCCCCCCTTTACTCGTACTCCGAGCACACCACCGAGCTCATCGCGCGCGCGGGATTCAAGTACGACTCCTCGCTGATGGGCGACGACATCCCGTACCTGCTCGAGTCGCCGGCGGGTGAGGTGATCGAGCTGCCGCTGCACGACGCGAGTGACGACTGGCCGCAGTACGCGGAGAACTGGGACCTCGGTTACCACGCGGCGATCCGGCCACCCGAAACGGGCATCCAGACCTTCGAGGCGGAGTTCGAAGCAGCGTGGGAGAACAGGGGCATGTGGATCTCGGTGTGGCATCCGTTCGTCTCGGGCCGGCTCTCCCGCGCCGTGCAGGTGGCCAAATTGATCGAGCGCATGCAGCGCAAGGGCGGCGTTTGGTTCGCGACCCTCGACGAGATCGCGACCCACATTCGCGCGGTGAGCGACGCCGGGACCTACCGACCGCGCCGGGTCGCCATGCCTTACTTTGACCGCCCGGTCAGCGAGCTGCAACAGGTGCTGGGACCGGGATGACGGCGAGCGCCGGACGATCGCACAGCCCCGGCCCGGATATTGCAATTCGGCACATCTTGGGCCATACTCACCCGAAACCGCCAAGCAACGGCGGATTTGTGTCGAATTCCGAAACTCGGGGCGCCATTGAGTAGAGGGGGAGCGATGGACAACAAACCTGGTTCCGACGGCCACGAGCACCACGAACATCACCGGCTGCTGCATGCAGAACAACAGATGCTCGAGATCGCCGAGGGCAACGACTACACCACGGGTATCGTCCCGCAGGAAAAGCGTCGCTCCAGACTGACGCTCACCCTGCTGTGGATATCGCTCCAGGCGAGCGTCAGCATCATGTACGCCGGCTTCATCGCCCGCTCGCAGGGTCTGACCCTGGGCGACGTGATTCTCGCTGGGGTGATCGCCTCGGTCACGATTTTCGCCTACGGAGTCGGCGCCTCCTACCTCGGCAACTCCACCGGGCAGACACACACGTTGCTGACTAGGACGATCTACGGCCGGTACGGGAGCGGCTTCGTCTCGTTTCTTTTGATCCTGATGGGCATGGGCTGGTACGGCTTCCAGGCCATCTTCCTGGCCCAGATCACGCAGGGCCTGTTCGGCTGGGACAACGTGACGGCGGTCTCAATGATCTTTGCCGCGGTCATGGTCTTCAACAACCTCTTCGGCTTCCAGGGCGTTGCCGCCTACGCGAGGTTCATAGCCGCTCCGATCCTGCTCGTCTGGGGCTTGTGGGCTCTGCTCAAGGGCCTGGCCACTGTGCCGTCCGGCAACCTGTTCTCCAGCGCCCCCGGCCCTGCGACCGTGACGGTGATGGTCATCGTCGCCCTCCTCGTCGGCAGCGCCTCGTGGGGCAACGAGCCCGACATCTTCCGCTACGGCAAGCCGCAGCGGTTCTACAACATCCCCGCGCTTGCACTGGGCTACCCGATCGGGATGATCGTCTTCCCGGTGGCCGGCTACCTGATGGCGTTGCTTTCGACCTCGACCGACTTCGGCGCGATCTTCAAGTACTTCGTCGACTTCTCGCTGCTCGGGCTGACCGGGCTGGCGGTGTTCGTGTTCTTCATCAACCAGTTCGCCCTCAACGACGGCAACCTGTACGAAGCCGTCAACGCCATGCAGAACATCTTCGGCCAGATCAAAAGCTACCGGCGAGTCTTCAGCGTGATCTTCCTCGGCCTTGTCGGTGTCGGCATCGCGTGGTTCATGAACGTCGCAAGCCAGTTGCAGACGAACTTCTTCATAGTGGCCGGCATCAGCGGCGTCTTCGTCCCGACCGCGACCACGGTGATGGTGGCTGACGTCTTCTTCGTACCACGACTGTTTGGAATGCGCCGGCCCACCGATCGGGTTACCCCGTGGGCGGCTGCGGCCGGAATCAACTACATCGCGATCGTGGCACTGGTGGTGGCGTTGATTGTCGGCGCCTACACCGGCGGCCTGATCCCGGGCATCTCGGGCTTTGGCACGACCAACATTGGATACCCGACCCTGCAGTCCTGGATCATCGGGGCTGGGCTCTATCTCATCGGCGTGTGGCTCGTCAAAGCCAGCCCGTCGCGTTACTGGCTCATGGGCTACCCGAAGACATTTGCCGCCGGCCAGGCATCCACTCCCAAAGTAGCGGCAGTTTCAGCCGGCAACTGACGCGTGTGAAGCTTCTGTACATCGTAGTCGACGATCTGCACCCTTCTCCGGAAGAGGTGCAGCGTCTGACCACGGGAGGCAGCGCGGCGGTAGGTGAGGACTCGTCATTTGTGGTGGAGCCGATCGCGATCGGCCCGGACCACTACTACGAGTCTGCCATCGGCATGGCGATGGCGGTACCAGGCATCCTCCACAAGATCCTGTCCGAGCAGCATCGATTTGACGCCGCGCTGATCGGCTGCTTCGGGGACCCAGGCCTGCGCGCGGCGCGGATGGTGGCGAAGATACCGGTCGTCGGCGCCGCCGAGGCGGCCACGGCGCTGGCCAGCCTTGTTGCGCAGCGTTTCGGCATCGTGACGATCGTCGACTCGGAAATCCCCGAGCTCGAGCTGTACCTCTCGAGCCTCGAGGCTCGCTCCAGGTGCGTCGGCGTGTCTGCAATCGGCCTGGAGTTCTACGAGCTGGTCGACGATCCGGCCGACACTCTCAACAGGTTGGAGACCGCCTCTCGGAAGCTGTTGGAGAAAGGCGCCGAGGCGATCCTCCTCGGCTGCATGAGCTTTGGATTTCACCCGTTCGCCGCTCAGCTCCAGGAGCGACTGGGGATTCCGGTGATCGACCCGCTACGGGCCGGCGTGGTCGCGGCCAAAGCGATGTTGAGCCTCGGTGTGATGCCAAGCGCTCGCCACTTTCCCAGGATCGACGACGCGCAGCATCTGGCCCGTTTCCTCAGCTCCATCGGCGCGCCCGCCCTGGACGGTAGGGTGCCCGTTCGCGTCGCAAGCGCGACCTAGCCAGGCCGGTCGTGCCCGGCGCTAAGTTAGGTCGGGAGGCCGCCTGAATGGCCAACCACTCCTCCAATCACGCCCCCAAGCCGAAGCAGGTCGAGCTGGACCAGGTGGAGCGCGCGATGATCACGCTGCTGCAGAAGAACGGCCGCGCCGGAGTGCAAGAGCTGGCCCGAACCCTGGCCGTCAGCGACGTGACCGCTCGCCGCAAGCTGCGCCGCCTCCTCGGCGACGGCATAGTCCAGATCGTCGCGGCGGTGGACCCGTTCCAGATCGGCTTTGAGTCGCCGGTGATAATCGGGCTCAAGATCGATCGCTCAAGAATCGACGCCATCGCCGAGGTCCTCTGCAAGCATCCCTCCATCCGATTCGTAGCCGCCGCCACGGGCCAGGTGGACCTGATCATCGAAGTGGTGGCAGCTTCGAACCACGAGCTCGCCGAGTTCTTGCTTGGCTACCTCGCGAGCATCGAGGGCATCTTCGACACCGAAACGTCGCTGGTGCTCCGGATCTACAAGCAAACGTGGCACTGGGGCGTTCGCGGCGCCGAGGAGCCTTCGTCCCGGGACGCCGGCCGCGCTCAAATGGTCAGACCCAAGGCCGGGAAGCCTCGATCGCGCCGATCTTAGAGACCAACGACCCGACGCGGCTTGGGATTGGGTTTCTTGGTCAGCCCGACCTGCGATCGATGATCGAGGCGGGGCGCGCGTCGGAGCTTGCGGGCTTCGAATCGGCCTGGGTCGCAGAGACCCGCCTCACGCGCGACGCCGTCACCGGGGTGACTGCACTGCTGCTCAACACGGAGCGGATGCGTGTCGGCAGCTCAGCGATCAACGTGTTCACCCGCGGCGCAGCCCTTATCGCCGTGACATGGGCAACGCTTTCCGAGGCCGCCCCGGGCAGGGTCGTCCTCGGCATCGGGGCGGGCTCCGCGGGGCCCTTGCGTCAACAGGGCTTTGAAGCAGACCACCCGGTCTCGAGACTCCGAGAGCTGACGGAGGCGGTGCGCGCGGCTTGGGCCGCCCGTGCACCCATCACCCGCGTGGGCAATCACGTGAGTTTCGACGACCTGCTGCTGGAGGTGCGACCGGCACCGACGCCCGACATCTATTTCTGTGTCGGCGGCCCCCGTGCGCTGGCGCTGGCCGGAGAGATCGCCGACGGGGTCGTCCTGGACGCCTTCCTCCCACCTGCCGCGGCCCGGCAGGCGCGAGCCATCCTCGACTCAGCCCAGCCTGGCTCAGGCTTCAAAGGCGAGCTGGCGGGGGCCGTCATGGTGAGTGTTGCGGACAGTCGCGCCGAAGCGGCGGCCGCCCTTCGGCCGGTGCTCGCCGGCTACCTCGTCAACTTTCCCGAGCTCGCCCGGGTCAGCGGGGTCGATCCCGAATTGACCGAGCGGCTACGCGAGCTCGCGGCTTCCGACGGGATGGAGGCAGCATCGCGCCTGCTCTCGGACGATCTGGTGGCGGCGCATGCCGTGTGCGGTCCGCCCGGCGCTTGCCGCGAGCGCGTGGCCGAGTATCGGGCCGCCGGTTACGACCTGCCCATCCTCTTTCCTGTCCGGGGGAGCCTGATGCCGTGCATCGATCTGTTGGCGGGAGCCTGACCCCTGGAGATCGCCGTCAGAGCTTGAACTCCGTTCTGAGCGCCCCCGCCAGATGGTCGGCGCACAGGCGAAGCACTGTCTTCCCGATGGCCTCAGAGGCCTCGGTTGGGTGCCACAGCACGCCGCTCTTGGGGATGAACTCGGATGGCGCCGGCACCACGTCCCAGGCCGGGTGCCGGGCAGCCTGGTCGTCGGCGATCTTGTCGCGGCGAACCAGCTCGGGCCTGACGACGTACATAAGCGACGTCTCGATGATCGATGCGTGCTCGACGTCCCAGCCGGGAAACCCCTTGGGAAAGATCTCGGCCAGCTGAGCGTCCGTCAGCTGGGGGAACGGGTTCTCCAGCAGGAGCATCCGCACATCTGGGTGACGGGCTGAGGTCAGATCGCAAGCCTCCCATAGATAGCCGGCATTCTCGTAGTGCCAGTTCTGAACGCAGATCCTCTTGAAACCGGCCCTGGCCAGCGCGGACAGCACCTCGTGAATCGTTGAGATCAGGGTCGACGCGCGAAGGGACAGCGTGCCGGGGAACGTTTCGCCGCCGCCGCTCAGGGCGCGCGACATGGCGCCAAAGCGAACGGCGGGGGCCACGACCAGGTCGACCTGCCGGGCGGCTTCGAGTGCAACGGCCACCGGCAGCAGCACATCGGTGTTGAGGGGAAGATGCGGGCCATGCTGCTCGGTCGAGCCGATTGCGATCACGACCGGCTTGTTTGCCCTTGCCGCCTCCGCCGCCTCGGGCCAGGTCATCTCCTCCATCAGTCGCGTAGTAGCCATAACCGCCTCCCTCTTTCAATCTGCCTGAAGCGCTCCCGATGCCACGGATTGAACTCTAGGCGCCACCTGAATTCCGAAAACCGATACTGGACATGGTCTCTTGTATCGGCTTATAGTCACAGTAGGCTGCCGGACGGGCGTTGGCAAGACTCCAGCGTCGCCGGCGACAACGGGAGGGGTGAAAATGCAGCAGGATCGGCTCAATCTTCCTTTCACCGGTCTGCCCACTTTTGCCAAGGTTCCATACCACCCCGACCTCGCGACACTGGACGCGGATGTCGCCATCGTGGGTGCGCCCTACGACCTCGGAACCCAGGTCCGGTCGGGAACCCGATTTGGACCTCGCGGTATTCGGGCGGCCTCAACCATCTACGGCCTCCGCACCCCGAAGTACTACGACGCGGAGTTCGACGAGATCTACCTCGACGGAGTGAGGATCGTGGACGTCGGCGACGCCGACATGATCCACGCCAGGCCCGAGGCTTGCCTCGCCAACATTCAGTCCACCACCGAGGCCATCCTGGCCCGCAACGTGCTTCCCGTCACGCTTGGGGGCGACCACTCGGTGCCAATCCCGATCATGAGGGCCTTCAAGGATAAGGGCCCCATCTTTGTCGTCCAGATCGACGCCCATCTGGACTTCGTGAACGAGCGTTTCGGTGTTCGTGAAGGGCACGGCAACGTGATGCGCCGCATCGCTGAGATGCCTCATGTCTCCGGCCTGGCGCAGATCGGCATCAGGGGCCCGGGGTCGAGCGACCCTTCCGATTTTGCCGATGCCCGGCGGATGGGCAGCACCATCATCGGCCCGCGCGAGTTCAGGCGCGTCGGCGTCGACAAGGTCCTCGAGCGGATTCCCAACGGCGCGAACTTCTACGTCACGATGGACTGCGACGGATTCGACCCGGCGCTCATGCCCGGGAACGGCTCTCCTTCACCAGGCGGGCTGTCGTACCACGAGGTCGTGGACCTTCTACGCGGCATCGCGTTCAAGGGCGAGGTCGTCGGATTCGACTTTGTCGAGGTGGCCCCGATGTACGACCCGACGGAGGTCACCGCACAGACGGCGGCGCGCGTCATCCTCGACTTCCTGGGCGCCATCTTCAAAGCGCGCGAGAAGCGCGGCGCTCCGGCCACCGCGAAGGCAGGGGCGACGACCAAATAGCCGCGGGCGCCTCGGTGGCCGCGCTGGAGGACGCCTTTAACCGTGGCTGAGGCTCGCACCTCGGATGGGCGGATGCTCGAGTTCTTGCGCGACATCGTGCGGATCGACAGCACTCCGGGTCAGGAGGAGCGCGTGGTACACCGCATCGCGAAGGAGATGGAGGAGCTCGGCTATGTCGAGGCACGCGTCGACGAAGCCGGCAACGCCGTCGGGCGGCTGGGCAGCGGATCGCCCACGGTTCTCATCGATTGCCACGTGGACACGATCCCGATGCACAGCGCCGGCCGCTGGAAGCACGACCCGCTCGGGGCGGACCTCGAAGGCGGCCGCCTGTTCGGGCTGGGCGTGTGCGACATGAAATCCTCGGCTGCGGCATCCATCTACGGCGCGGCGCGGCTTTTCGCAGGCAACCCCCCTTTGGGAACGGTCTACGTCGTGAGCTCCATCGCCGAAGAGATGATGGAGGGCGCGGCCCTCGCCTCCACGTTCGATCGCTGTAACCCAGACGCCACCGTCATCGGGGAGCCGACGGATCTCCGACTGTGCATCGGGCAGCGCGGCCGCGCCAAGCTGGAGGTCGACGTGGTGGGCGAAGCCTGCCACGCGGGCCACCCTGAGATTGGCATCAACGCCGCCAGCTGGATGGCGCGGCTCGTCAACGACGTTGCGCGACTCGAGCACCCGAACCATCCAGTCCTGGGCGGACGATCCGTGACCCTCATCGACATCCACTCCGAGCCTTATCCGAGCGTATCGATGGTTCCGGCAACCTGCCGGGCAAGGTTTGACTGCCGGTTCGGACCAGAAGAGACCGAGCAGTCGCTGGTGCGCCTGGTCACCGGGTTGACGAGCGATTGGAACCGCGATTCGCGGGCTCCCCGAGTCGACTGCCACATCGATGTGGCCGAGTTTCAGACCTTCAGCGGCCGGAGCTATCGAGTTCCCGAATACGCGCCTGCATGGCTCATGGCGCCCGACTCCGACGTGGTTCGCGCGGGCGCCGCCGGCCTTGTCGGCGCGGGACTACCGGCGGAGATCGCGACCTACGGGTTCTGCACCAACGGCAGCCTCACAGCTGGTCTGAGGGGAACACCGACCATTGGCTACGGGGTCGGTCGCGAAGCCGACGCCCATACCGTCGACGAGCACATCGACGTTGCCAACCTGTACAGGGCCGCCACCGGGTACGCCGCGATCGTGCGGGCACTGCTGGGAGCGCCGATCGGCAGGCAGAATCGATCCACGTGAGCCAGCGCTCCGACCGCGCCGTGGTGACGATCGGTGATGGTGACCTGTCGCTCGACGGCTACTGGTCCGTCGCCGAGGGACGGTCCCGAGTCCGGTTGTCGCCGGCCGCGCGGTCGCGGATGGAGCAGCATCGCGCCTCCCTCTTCCGGCAGCTCGACCGAGGAGCGCGCATATACGGCGTGAACACCGGATATGGCGCCGACAGCAAGCGCGTCCTGCCCCAGGACGTGCTCAGGACCGTGCAGCGCAACACCATCGTCAGCCACGCGGTTGGAGTGGGCGACCCAGCCGGCGAGCGGATCGTGCGTGGAATGATGCTGCTCAAAGCGAACGTCCTGGCCCAGGGCTACTCCGCGGTACGTCCAGCCGTGGCTGAGGCCCTGATCGAGTTTCTGAACCACGACATCCTCCCGATCGTGCCTGATCAGGGCTCGCTGGCAGCCAGTGGAGACCTGGTGCCCTCAGGGCATCTGGCTCTGGCCCTGCTGGGCGAGGGCGAGGTGATGCACTCAGGCAGGCGAGTTCCTGCTGCCGCCGCCCTGGCCGCGGCCGGGATCCCGAAGCTCGCGCCCGAGGAAAAGGAGGGCCTGGCCCTGGTGAACGGCACCGTTTTCACGGAGGCCTATGCGCTGCAAGCGGTCATCCTGGCCGAACGGTTGCTGCGCGTGGCCGATGTGGCCGGAGCCGCCACGCTGCAGGCGCTCAAGGGACACCTGGCCGCCTTCCAGGAGCGCGCGCTCCTGGTGCGGCCGCACCCTGGAGCGTTACTGTGCGCCGCCAACGTGCGCGCCCTCTGCCAGGGCTCGGCCCTGTTTGACGGGGCGCCGTCTCGGGTTCACGATCCCTACTGCCTTCGGTGCATCCCCCAGGTTCACGGCGCATCGCGTGACGCATTCGCCTACGTGAAGAGCGCCGCCCTCGTCGAGCTCAACGCGGTCACAGACAATCCCCTTGTCTTCGAATCAGACGACTCGTGGGCCTCTGCGGGCAACTTTCACGCCCAGCCGATCGGGATCCCCATGGATACCCTGGCGGTCACCATCGCCGAGATTGCCAGCGTGTCTCAGCGGAGGACCCAACACCTGGTCGCGCCGGTCTACGACGTCGGCCTGCCCGACAAGCTCTCGAGGCGGGCCGACTCCGGGTCTGGACTCTTCATGCTGAACACGACCGCGGCGGCGTTGGTCTCCGAGAACAAAGCCCTGAGCTTTCCGGCGAGTGTCGACTCGATGGCTGTGGACACGACCGAGGACCACGTCAGCATGGGCAGCGTCGCGGCTCGCAAGGCGATGGCGATCATCAAGAACACGGCCAATGTCCTGGCGATCGAGCTGATCTGCGCGATGCAGGCCATCGACCTGCATGAGCCGGTTTCCCCGTCGATCGCGATCGGAGCGGTGCGCGATGAGGTCCGGCGAAAAGTTCCCTTCGTTGACATCGACCGGGCGCTCTCGGCCGAGATCGGCCTCATCGCCGCCGACGTGCTCTCGGGGTCACTGGTCGGACGCGCCGAGACCGCGCTCGGCCGAAGCCTTCTCTGATCCTGGGCCGGCCACCCGGCGGGCGCGCCGCCACGCTGCTGGCAGAGCTGAGGTCCTCCGGCCAGCTGAACCGCGTCCTGGTCGCGCTTCTGCCGGCGTGGTTCGGTTGGGCCGCGAGCCAGGCTCTGTTCGGATGGCTCGTCTTCGATGCCACCGAGTCGCCGGCCCTGGTCAGCGTCGCCTTCGCGTTGCGGCTGCTGCCGCTTGCGATCGCGGGCGTGCCGGTTGGAGCCCTCTCGGATCGGCTGGGCCGGATCCGCATCCTGCAGGGCTCGAACTTGCTCGCCGCGGCTATTGCCACGGCGCTCGCCGCGATCGCCTGGTCTGGCCGGACTGAGCTTTTGACCCTCCTGGTGGCGGCGGCCGCCTTCGGGCTTGCCGACTCGGGGCGGTTGGTGTCAGGCAACAACCTCGTCTTTGACCTCGCCGGCGGTCTCGGAACGACCCGAGCGGTCGCGGCTTCAAACTTCGTGGCTGGAATCGGCGTCGCCATCGGCGGCGGGGCCGCCGGCCAATCGCTGAGTCGGGCGAGCCCTGCGGTGGTGGCGGTTGCGGTCGCGCTCGCCTACGCGGCGAGCGCGGCGCTCATGACTGGGGTTTCGGAGGTGCGGCACGCCCGCCCGGCGGAGCGCCCTTCATTTGCCGCCTCGCTCGGCGCAGGCCTGGCCATGCTTCGTGAGGTGCCGGTCGTCGGGGGCCTGATCGGTCTCGCTTTCGTAGTTGAGGTGTTCGCCTTTTCGGCGATGGCCCTCGATCCCGTCTTCGCCGGCAAGGTTTTTACGGTCGGCCCCGCGGGGCTCGGGCTCATCATCGTGGCTCGTGCCGGTGGCCGGTTGTGCGGCTCGGGAATCCTGGTTCTGAGCCCACCGCAGCGGGCGCTGGGTCGGGTCCTCACCTTCGCGGTGGTTGGCTTCGGCATCGCCCTCGTCACCTATGCGGTGGCGCCCAGGTTCCAGCTCGCGCTGCCGCTCGTGCTTGGGGCCGGAGTCGCCAGCGTGTTGGTCGACGCCTTGGTGTTGACGGCTCTCCAGACCGCGGTTGAACACGGATCGCGGGGACGCGCGGCCGGCCTGTGGGTGCTGATAGTCGGCCTTCAGCCAATTGGCGTGCTGGAGGTCGGTCTGGTCGCGCAGTTCCTCGGCGCCCGCGATGCTCAGTTACTGAACGGGCTCATTGTCGGAGTGTTCGGGCTCGTGCTCGTGGGTACTGGCCTGGGTCGACGGATTCGCGAGATCGAGGCTAGAGACCCGGGCCGATCCGGCCCCTCTGCCTAATCCGTCGTTCCGACAACGCCGATGTCCTCGTTCCAGAGATCCGGATGCAGCCGCTGAAACTCGTTCATCATCTCGACGCACCGAGGGTCGTTTCGCAACACGACCTCGACGCCGTCACTCTCCAGGAACGGGAGATTGCCCTCGAACGTCGTCGCCTCTCCCACGACGACTCGCTCGATTCCAAACAGCAGAATGGCTCCTGAACACATCGGGCACGGCGACAGCGTCGTGTAAAGGGTCATCCCCTTGTAGCTGGCCTGTCTGCCCGCGTTGCGCAAGCACGCAATTTCGCCGTGCGCGATGGGGTCGCCTTTCTGGACGCGCTCGTTGTGACCAACCGCGATGAGCTGGCCGCCCTTCGCCAGGGCGGCTCCAATCGGGATGCCGCCCTCTTTCAGGCTCTCCTCAGCGGCCGTGACTGCGGCGCCAAAGAGCTTGTCATCGAACGAGGGGCCGGCCGGCATCGGCCCAGTATAGGTAGCCACCGACGGCGGCTCACCTGGCTAAGTCCCTAGCGCCGGGATCGAATCTCCGCGATCAACGCTGACGCCCTGGCGTCCATGTCCGCCAGGCCCTCCGCACCTGTGCCGCGCTCGTGCCGACCTCTTACGGCCGAGATCCGCCTCAGGATTCTGCGGGCTTCGCTCAGCTGAACACCCAGTGAGTCGAGAGCCTTCTCGATCTGGATGGTGTGCTCGACCAGATGACTCGCGAAACGCCGGAGGCGGAAGGCCACGTCCACCTCGTGACCGGCCCAGATGCTCGGCCGTGTGAGCGCCTCGCCATTGATCTCCGCAAGGCTGGAGTCGGACCTGGCGCGAGCGCCGGCGAGCCGCGCGAGCGCCGCATCGATCCCGCCCTCGAGCACCGACTCATCCGGCCTCGGCCCCAGGGCATCGGGTCGACGGATCGGATCTGTGTCCATCCGGGCGATGGCCCACTCGGTATTGGTGCGGTAGCTGAGCTCGACCTCGAGCGTGTGCCTCAACGTCTGCCGAACCGTCCACTCGCCCGGCGCCGGGCTCGCGTCCAGCAGCTCCTCATTTAGGCCGGCAAGTAGACCCCGCAGGTCCCCGAAGGCGGCCTGCGCCAACGCCAGCTGCTGTGCGGCGTACGTCGTATGGATCGCACGGGCGGCGGCGTCCTGCTCGCGTTCGAGCAGCAGGTAGAGAGCGTTCCTGACCCGCAGCGTCTCGCCCGACGGGTTCTCCGCCCACGTCCAGGGACCCTGGATCTGTGCATCGTCGATCCTCGACGCCTCGGCGAGCCAGCTGGTCATGTCCGCGATCTTATTACGCCAAGATAGCGACGAGGAGGGCCAGAGCCACGCAGTCACCGATCGATACCGGGAGCGCAATCCGATCCATAGCCGCGAGCCAGCTCGGGCGCTGGGCTCCCATCGTGGTCAGCAACCGCGCGCCTTACGAGCCGGCGGGCCCGCAGAGGTTCAGGCGCGGCAGCGGTGGACTGGTCACGGCTCTGCTCAGCGTCGCCGAGGCGACCGGCGCCAGCTGGATCGCGTGCGCGCGTTCGGACATCGAGCGGACCCTCGCGCGTGAACGGGGATCGGTGGTGGCCTCAGCCGCCGGCCGGCCGGGCTTACGGATCCACTACGTCGATCCGGGCAAGGAGGCGTACGACCTCCACTACTCCGTGATCTCGAATCCGCTGCTCTGGTTCCTGCAGCATCATCTGTGGGACCTCGCGACGCATCCAGTGATCAACCAGCGCATTCACGACGCTTGGTCGCAGGGATATGTCGAGGTCAATCGCCTCATCGCACAGAAAGTCGTCGAGGTCGCTGCCATCTCCAAGGCCCCGCCGCTGTTGCTCACCCAGGACTACCACCTCTATCTGCTCCCCGGATTCGTGCGTCATGAATTGCCGGGCATCGCGATGCAGCATTTCATCCATATTCCTTGGCCGGCGGCCGACTACTGGAAGGTGCTTCCGGCCTCTATGCGAGGCGCCATCTTCGGCGGCCTGCTGGCGAACGACCTGATCGGATTCCAGACCAACGGCGACGTCTGGCGGTTCCTGAACGGCTGCGCCGAGCTTCTCGGCCTGCGCGTCGACTACCAGGAGCAGGCCGTCCTGCACGGTGGACGCGTCGTGTGGGTCCGGGCCTATCCCATCTCAATCGACACGTCGTCACTGGATCGCACCGCCGCCGAGCCGGAAACACGGTATGAGCTCGCGCGAGTGAGATCCCCGCGCATCGAGAAGCTCATCGTGCGGGTCGATCGGACCGACCCGTCGAAGAACATCCTCCGTGGATTCTGGGCGTTCGATCGGCTCCTCGCCGCACACCCCGAGCACGCCGGCCGCGTCCAGTTCTGGGCCTTCCTGCAACCTTCCAGGCAGGACATCGGGGTCTACCGCAGCTACGTCAAGGCGATCGACGACGCAGCCCGCAGCATCAACCGCAGACATGCGCACGAGGACTGGATGCCGATTCGACTCGAGTACGGCGAGAACATCCACCGCGCGGTCGCGGGCTATCTCGCTTTCGACGTGCTCCTGGTGAATCCGATCTACGATGGGATGAACCTGGTGGCCAAAGAAGGGGCCTACGTCAACCAGCGAGATGGAGTGATCGTCCTCTCAGAGAATGCGGGGGCTTTCGAAGAGATGGGCGACCACGTGATCGGGATCAACCCGTTCGACGTCGAGGCCGCGGCGCAAGCGCTTCACCGCGCGCTCACCCTTCCTCAGGAGGCGCGGGCGGCCATGGCTTCGAAGCTTCGCGCCACCGTTCGGGAGCGCGACATCACCCGTTGGGTTCAGCAGCAGCTTTTCGACCTGAAAGATCTGCTGGTTCAGCCGGCCGGCTGACTGCGCCGCGATCGCCCTCACCGTCCGCCTCCTTGTCCGGCTGGGCCGACCTGACCACGATTAGCAGCCGGTCGTAGGACGAGAGGGCGGAGGCGAGCTCGGCCCGCACGAGCTCGGGGTGGCGGCTCTTGGCGGCCTGGGCGCCCAGCAAGACGACATCCGCCGCCTCCGCCACCGAAGCGATGGCTCGATCGATGTCGATTGCTTCGTGCTCGACGAGCATCGCCGGCGAGACGCCGGCTGCGGCGGCCCGCGACTGGTCCAGTTCGTTCGCCCTTCGATCCGGGTGATCGTTTGGGTTGATCATGTGGATCAGGTAGAGGTCGCCGCTCCACGCGGCGGCCAGCGCGGCACCCACCCGGAGGGCCAGGCGCGCGTTCGCGCCGCCTCGGATCGGCACCGCGATTCTCAACCGGTGTGCGGACGGCTGGAGGCTCTTCTGCGGGGGCCGCACCAGGACCAGGTCGGCCGGGGGCTGCGAGCTGAGATCGTCGAGCACCGACGACAGCGTTCCCGCCCGCTGGCTCTCGGGACCGGGCCACTCCAGGACGAGGAGGTTGGTCCCGGTCTCCAGAACCGCCTCGCGGATGCCGAGCGGCACGCTGTGCACGACCCGGACGAGTATCCCGAGCCGGCCGGATGTGCTCGCGACCCGTTCCTGGTTGGCGATCCACCTGAGAAGATCGCGCCGCCGGCTCGTGATCTGCGCGTTCATGTTGCGCTCTGGGTTGCGGGGCACCTCGACCAGGCCGAGGACCTTGCCGTCGGCGTCCTTCGGTTTGGCCAGGGCGTCACCCACGGCGATCAGCGTTTCGGCCGCCTGGGCTCGCACGATCGGCACGAGGATCCGGATCTCCGATTCGCGCGGGTTGCGGCTGAAGGGTAGGGAGCGGTCGAGATAACGCGTGATCGACGAAGAGGGCGACACCTCTCAGTGCGCCGCCGACAGCGTCATGGCCGCGTCGATGTAGGCCATGTGCGTAAGCGCCTGTGGGAAGTTGCCCAGCATCTCTCCCGACTCGGAGTCGAATTCCTCTGCGAAAAGGCCTACGTCGTTGCTGGTTGAGACCGCATGGCCGAAGACCTCACGAGCCTCGTCGTGTCGGCCCTGGAGCACCAGGCAGCGGGCAAGCCAGAACGAGCAGGCCAGAAATGTCCCCTCCCTCTCGGGTAGGCCATCGATCTCAGGAGCGCTCCGGTAGCGCAGCACCAAACCCCCCGTGCCTAGCTCCTGCCGGATGGCGTCGACGGTGCGAACCATCCTCGGATCGCCATGCTCGACGAACCCCGTGTCGGGAATCAGCAGCAGGGCCGCGTCCATCTCGGGCGAGTCGAAAGCCTGCACGAAAACGCCTCGTTCGTGGTCGTATCCATGCTCTTCCACCGCGGCGCGAATCCTTGCCGCAACCATGGCCCAGCGCGCGGTCGGCGCCCGACGCATGCACTCCTCCGCGAGCCGGATGCCGCGATCAAGCGCCAGCCAGCACATCACCTTGGAGTGGACGAAATGTCGCGCGCGCCCACGGACCTCCCAGATCCCCTTGTCCGGCTCCTCCCAGCGCGCCGCCGCGGTGTCGACGATGTCCACCAGAAATCGCCATGCGTCGTCGTCGGGCGAGTGTCCGCGGCGCTGCCAGCGCCAGACGAGCTCGGCCAGGTTGCCGTACGCATCGAGCTGGAGCTGCGTCGAAGCTGCGTTGCCGATTCGCACGGGTCGTGCTCCGCGGTATCCGGCTAGGCGGCTCAATTCGACCTCAGGCATGTGGCGTTCGCCGCCAAGGCCATACAGCACCTGAAGGTCAGCTGCGCTGCCCCCCGCGCTCCGCTGCATGAACCGGCGGAATCCGTCCGCCTCGTGATGGAACCCAATCTGCCCGAGCGATGTCACGGCCATCACCGAGTCGCGGATCCAGCTGTAGCGATAGTCCCAATTGCGGACGCCGCCGTCTACTTCGGGCAGCGAGGTCGTCGGGGCCGCGGCCATCGCGCCGGTCGGTGCGTAGATGAGCGCCTTGAGCACGATCGCCGATCGCAGCACCGCGCCGGCCTCGGGTCCTGTCAGCTGACCCTGCGACGACCAGGTGCGCCACCACTCGAGCGTCTCGTCCAGGCGCCGGTCGATATCATCGGCCGTGATCGGTTCCATCCGGCCGTCGTCCAGCAGCTCGGGCCGAAAGAACTGAATGGAGAGCCTGATGCGCTGTCCGGCGGCGACCTGAAGCGGGGCCTCCAGGTCGTGCAGCTCGTGGCAGTGAAGGTCGGTGTCGCAGCTGATCAGCAGTCCATGCGACCCGCCGATCGCCGCATAGACGTTGTCCGCATGCCGGCGCATCCATGGCCGCACCTCCCCATAGTCGAATCGAGGGGTGATCTTCAGCTCGAACTGCGTCTCGCCGCGCACTCCTTCGATGATCCGCAGCAGCTGGTGGTGTGGCGAATGTCTCCCCCCTTCTCGCATGGTGAAGCAATCAAAGATGCGCGCTTCACCCGACTCAGTCTCGACCGACGTGCAGAGCACCATCGTCGGCCCGACGTAATCGCGGCGGATCGTGTGAGGCTGGATGCACCTGATCGAGCAGTAGCCGCCTTCGGCGTCGAGCAGTCTCGCAAAACAGCTGGGTGAATTGATCCGTGGGATGCAGCACCAATCGATCGATCCATCCCGACTCACGAGCGCAGCCGAATGGCAGTCGCCGATCAGCGCGTAGTCTTTGATGGAGGGTTGGCCCGGCGGAAGCACAGCTGCCTGGGTAAGTGGCTCACCGGAGCGCGTTTCCGAAGCCATGCGGCCCACTATAGGTGGCGGTCCCAGCCGCGAACCAATAGACCGAGCAGATCCGCGAGCTCTGGCGGGCCTTGCACGATCGTGTTCGCGCTCTTGAGGATGCTCGCCGGCAGCTCGTCCGAGGCCACGCCGACAGCCAGCGCCGGCCGGCCGAGGCGCGCCAGGCAGCGAAGCACCCGCGCGTCGTCGCGGCCGTCACCGGCGTAGAAGACCGCGCCCGGATTCCATTCGCGAACGAGACGCTCCATGCTCCTCAGCTTCCCGCCTCGCTTGAGCTGGACGTCGAACACGCGACGGTTTTCCACCATCGCCAGGCCTGTACCCGCGATCAGCTTGACCAGGCCCCGCTCCAGCTCGCGAGCGAGCAGCGGGCGAGCGCGAAAATGCACGCTGACCGACGCGGGCTTGGCCTCGACAACGACTCCCGGCCAGCGCGCCACCATGAGCATCGCGCGATGCTCGAATTCGCGAAGGCGCGCCCGCTCCGTTGGCGTGATCTCCCCCACCCCGTTCTCACCCATGAGAATCACACCGGGCACCGCAAGCAGGCGACTCAGGCTTTGCTCACTGCGCCCGCTGATGATGGCCACCGCCCGAACCATGGGCACCAGCGCTCTAAGGTGTTCCACTGCGGCGGCCCAAGGGAACGCCGCAGCCGGATCGTCGACGATGGGTGCGATCGTCCCGTCGTAGTCGCTCGCGATCAGCACTTCGGCCGGCGGCACTGCGACGAACGCGGGACTGATCTCCCTGTTGCCAGGGCTGATCACATGAGAAATGTACCGG
Organism: Candidatus Dormibacterales bacterium; assembly: GCA_044450465.1. Taxonomy (GTDB): domain Bacteria; phylum Chloroflexota; class Dormibacteria; order Dormibacterales; family Dormibacteraceae; genus JBIOJB01. The sequence goes on from JBIOJB010000005.1 coordinate 46,851, forward strand.
CCTCGAGCGTCGCTTCGCCATTTGCGCGCACCAGTAACCAGCCTTGGTATCGCTGGACGCAGTGGAGGAGGGGGACTCACAGGAGGCATCGATCGCATCAGTGCCCTACCCCACCCTGGAAGCCTTGGTGTCGGCGGCGGAGTCCGATCCGGTGGGAGTTCGCAAGGCCCTCGAATCCTGGATCCGCCTCGCCCCCACTCCAGCGGCCAAGCTGGAAAGGCGGGCACATCTCCACTACTGGCTCTATCGGGCGGGCGACGCAGGAGAGCTCGAGAAGCTCAGGACCCTCTTCGCTTCGAATCCGGCCTTGAAGGAGGTCGGGCTGTTCCTGCGGCTGGCGGTGCAGGAAACCGACGAGACCTGGAGCTGAGCGCTCAGACCCCGCGACGAGCCGCTTCAGGCGTTCTGGAAGAGCGTGTTGTATTCGGGAAAATATCGAGGGATCACCGACAGCTCGAACGACTTGAGGATCGACGATGCGGGCTCCCGCTCCAGCAGGAACTCGAAGCTGCGCGCCACCAGGTCGACGATGTCGCTGGGCCGGTCGCCATGCCCCCACCTCTGGAGGTCGCCACGAGTGACGGTGACGGTGTAGCCGGTTTGCTTGCCGGCCACCTCGACAGCGACCAGGCACTGCCAGCGCGCTCCGGAGGGGTCGCCTTCGAGGGTCACCATGACTACCCTCTTGCTAACGGCTTCCGGCCTCGATTCCTGCCCCATTTCCGGCCACATAGTAAGGACGCGCGATCGAGCGGGAGGTGGGCGGCGGCCTTCATCTGATGCA